>CAYMXT010000345.1:0-2857 GCA_964394415.1 uncultured Planctomycetales bacterium | reverse complement strand
GAAGGTGCGCGAGCTGCTGTTGCAGCGGTCTGGACAGGCCGCGCGCGTCGAGGCGTTGGATCTGTGCCGGTCGCGTGTCGAGTGGCTCGTGTCCCGGCTAGCCGAGGCCGGGCACACGCTGGCCGGCGTGCCGCAGCCAAGCCGGGTGCAGCGGGTGAGTTGAGTTGCGGACGGCACGGACGCGCGGGCGCCTAGGGCTCATACCCCGGCGCGGCCGTCGTCCGGGTCTCGGGGCCGACCGTGTCGCCGCACGGTCGGTGTCCGCGAGGGCGAAGGCAGGCCAGCCTTTGACGCCGCTGGCCTGCTGCCGCTCTCAGCCAACAGGTTGCGACGGGCACCGACCGACATAAGGCCGGCATGGGCGACCGGCGCCCGCCCGTCGCTTCACCACGGAGGGAGGGACCATGCCGTTCGAGAGTTTGTGCCTGCCGTCGTCGAAGCCGGCGCGTCGCTTCTCAGCCAGCTACGCCAACGGCGACCGACGGTGCCCGACATGCTTGCGGCGGCTGCCGGCAGACGCCTTCACCGCGAAGGGCAAAGCGTGCCGATCTTGCGTGCGGCGGCGTGACGCGGGCCGCGGGCCACTCGTGCCGGACCTGCTGTCACTGCCGACCACGAAGGACACAGGCGAGGACTGAGAAGCCGGCACAACGCCGCGTCGGTTTGACAGGGCGGATCGGCGAGCGCAGCATAGAGGCGACCGCCGACCCTGCTGTAAACAGGATCGGCAGTCTGACCCGCCGCAGAGTGAGCTGCGAGACGGGCTGCGGCATTGTCCCACAGCCGCACTCCCTCCGACAGCGCACCTGCGGCCTTCAACCCGGAGGTGCCCATGTCCGCCACACTCGACCCCGACCGCTTGTTGACCGAAGTGGACGCACGCCTCGCCGCACTCGCCGACCGGGTCGCCCGACTCGTCGAGGACGACGACGAGGACCGCACGCCCGTTGCCGCGCCGCAACAGGCTGCCCACGACACCCCGCGCACCTTGGAAGACTGACGGAGGGACCATATGCCCAAACATGTGCACAAGGACGGTCTACACAAACGCTGCGCGCACCCGCGTCGACGGTGGGCCAGTTGCGCGTGCCCGTGGCACTACCGCGCCTTCGTCGACGGCGTCGCGTTTCGTTTCAGCTTGAAGGACCGCGCGACGACCCTCGGCGGCAGCATGAGCCGCGACGAGGCCGAAACGCTGGCGGCGACGATCCGCCAGCAGATCAAGGCCGGGCAGTTGAAGCCGGACGGCACGCCAGTCTGCGCGACACCCGATCCGGCCGCGCCGCTCACCGTTGCCGACGTCGTGAAGACCTACACCGAGAAGGTCTGCGACGTGCCGACCCGCCGACCGACCGCGCAGAAGAAAATGCGCGGCATGCTGACGTGGCTGGTCGACGTCGAGGTGCCGGGCGCCAACGGCACAACCGTGCGACTCGGCGACAAGCCGTTTCGCGATCTGACGCGGGCTGACGTCGAAGCGGTGCGACTCGCCAAGTTGGACGTCCGCGGCGCGGGCGAGCGGGCCGCAGCCCGGTTGCAGGCGGCTGGCGACACGCTGACACCTGCCGAGCGCAAGCGACTCAAGACGCTCGCCAGCACGGGCCAGCGGGCGCGGTGTGGCGGGCTCGTGGCGAGTAACCGGGCGTTGGCGCAACTGCGGGCCGTGTGCGCGTGGGCGGTCGGCGAAGGCCTCGCGGACGCGACGCCGTTTCGTCGCTTCGGTGTGCCCGTCGTCAAGCTGGCCGTGGGCAAAGAAGTCCCGCGGCAACGGCGACTCGTGGGCGACGAAGAAAGCCGGCTGTTGAAGGCGTGCGGGCCGCACCTGTATGGCGTCACCGTGACGTTGCTGTGGACGGGCATGCGGATCGGCGAGGTGCTCGCCGTGCAGTGGCAGCATGTGCGCCATGACGCGACCGGGAAGGCGCGGCACTTCGTCTTACCGGCCAGCCACACGAAGACGGGCAAGGCGCGTGTCGTGCCTATCGGCGACCGCGTGCGGGCGATCCTCGACATGCGGAAGACGTCGCCCCTCGACGGCAAGGACTTCGGCCCCGAGGCCTTCGTCTTCGGCAACGAGGCGGGTGAGCAGATCGCCGGGATCGCGACGGCGTGGCGGCTGGCGTGCAAGAGAGCCAGACTCGACGACTTGCGCGTGCACGATCTGCGACACGAGGCCGGCAGCCGGGCGCTTGAGGCCGGTGTGCCGTTGCACGTCACGCGCGACATGCTTGGACACGCCAGCGTCACGACGACGTCGCGTTACTTGGCCTCGACGGCAGCCCTGTTGGAAGCCGCGGTCAAGCGCATGGAAGACGCGGCGGGCACCCTGCCGGGCACCCCGGCCGAGACGGCACCCGAGGCCGCACCCGAGGCGTCACCGGACACGGTTTGCACAAAGTTTGCACAAACGCCGGTTGAGTCGGCTGAGGCGTCCGCCGAGTCGTCGCTGCAAGCTCTGGTAAACTAGCGGCTTAGCGTCCGTCTGGGTCCCTAGCTCAGTGGTAGAGCATCTGACTTTTAATCAGAGGGTCTTGGGTTCGATCCCCAAGGGACCCACCAGCACTCACGTGGATCTCGCTTCGCTCACCTCGACGTCGCAGCAGCTTCCGCCGACCGTGGTGGCCGTCTGGCTGTTCGGCAGCGCGGCGCGGGGGACCGCTTCGCACCGGAGCGACGTGGATCTGGCGGTCCTGTTTCGGCAGCCACCCCCGCCCACCCTCGAGGGCCAGCCGTTCGACCTGCAGGTCACATTCGAAGCCGCGCTCGGCCGCCAGCCGCGCGCCGCTCGCCGCAAGCCGCCCGCCGCAAGCCGCAAGCCGCAAGCCGCAAGCCGCAAGCCGCAAGCCGCAAGCCTGTC
>CAYMXT010000344.1:0-2885 GCA_964394415.1 uncultured Planctomycetales bacterium | reverse complement strand
TCCCGCTGGTCCAGGCCGGCACGGTGGCCAACCGCGGCGACGCCACGCTGAACGCAGTGGCGGCCTGGACGCCGATCTTCTTTTTCGCCCCGGTCGCGGTGCTCCAGTTGACGAACGTGCGGACGTAGCGCCGCACACCCACCGTGCCACAACACGAGTGGCGCGGGCGTCTCGCCGCCAACGCGGAGGGACAGCTACGGACGGGATGCCGCTCGGACGGCAAGCTCAATGCCACTTGGGCTGGTCGCTTCGGCGCAGTATGCTACAAGAACACGTGCGGCGCCCGTGCCTGGCGCGGGTCGGGTGCAAGTGTTGCTATGAACAATACTTAGCGAAATACGAAATGGCCAGGCGGGAGAAAAGAAAGACGCTGCGAGCGGCGGCCGCGCCGAACGTATACCCGAACTCGCCGCTTGCGGAAGTGGTATTCGAACTGCGATTTCCCGGCGAACTCGCGGTTGAATGCCGGCGCGACGAATATTACGCGACGATTCGCGGCGACTTCCCCTACGTGTGGGTCCCGGATGTCGAGGCTGGAAAACCCCCGGCGCTTCAGCCGTACCAGTTCAAGAGCGAAGGGGATGCTCAAGCGGTCATGGCGGCGATCAACCGCTTCGCTTACTCCACGAAGCAATACGACGGTTTCGCGCGCTTCAAGCCGCGCGCGCTGGAATTGGCCGAAGGTTTCTGCGACCGTTTCGGAATCCACAAGCTGAATCGAATAGGGCTGCGGTACATCAACATCATCCCGTTTGTACGGGATGCGGGCCGCATCCCCTGGCAGCAGTACTTCACGGTTCGAATGAGCCTGCCGGCGGGTGCGTTTGACTGCCTGACGGGCGTGAACATCGCGTACGAAGCGAAGTGCGACGTCGGAACGATAACCACGCGCATTGCGTGCGTACGATCCGACGAGGCGGCCGAAGCGTTCCTGCTGGATTTCGATTTCGCGAAGACTGAGAGCGTGACGACTGCCGGCTTGTCCGCCGCGATTCAGGAAGCCCACGACGAGACGAAACGCGTGTTTCAAGAGATAGTGAGCGAACAGTACAAGGCAGTGATGCGAGGCGAGGCGATCGAATGAGCGGCGCGCTTATGACGATGCCCGGACTGGAACCGCGGTTGCCGCGCCCTGACCTGTCGTTTGTGCAACCGCAGGTTCGTACGGGGGACTGGACGGACCAGTTTCGCGGGCAGTTGCGCGGCCGGTTTCGTTCCGCTCCGATCTGGCATGTTCGGCATCAGCAGCGCGTGTTTCGCTTGGTCCAGCCGCTGCTCGTGCGCGTCCGGCAGGATGAGGAGTACTTCTTCGCGGAGAACGAGACCCTTGGACTGATGGGAACGGGCAAGAGCCCCGAAGAAGCCCTGACGGATTTCTGTCTGCACCTGGTGCACTTCCACCAGTATTACACTCAACTTCCGGCCGACAAGGTTGTGGGCGAAGGACAGCGATTGAAGCGGCTGTTCGATGGCATCTTCGCTGAGGAGCGCTGATGCAATTCGATCGGAGAAGCATCGAAAGCGCCCTGGCTGCCAAGGGGTTCGTACGCGAAGACACGCACCACCGATATTTCTATCACGAGCATCAGGGCCGACGGACCGGTGTCCACACGTACACGTCGCATGGCTCAGGCTTCAAGACCTACGGCGATCCACTGCTGCGCAGCATGCGCCAACAGCTTCGGCTCGAGACGGTCGCCCAGCTCGCCGACCTTGTGAGCTGCCCGATGTCGCGGGACGACTACAACGAGCACTTGAGGGGCAAGGGACTTCTACCCGCGCCGCAACCACCGATTCCTGCGCCGGCCACGCGCCACCGTGCACAGGAACCCCGAAGGCGCCGCCGACGCCGGTAGCTTGCTCCTCAATTCTATCCGGGACATACGCGAACCGCGCCACGGGCCGGCGCGCACAGCCGCGCCGCCGCGGCTATAATCCCCCCGTCTCGGCGTCGGGCGCGTTCGTTCGAGGAGCTTGCACATGGCAGAACCGAAACGCGGTACGCGGCCGATCATGGTCGAGGAAACGCCCGGCAGAAAGGCGTACTGCCAATGCGGCTGGTCGGAGACACTGCCGTACTGCGACGGGTCGCACAGCCGTATGAACACCGGCTGCACGCCGTACGTCTGCGAGATCACCGAGCCGGCCAAGAAGTGGATTTGCCAGTGCGGGACGAGCGCGAATCGTCCGTGGTGCGACGGGTCGCACAAGAAGCTCGCCGCTCCGCCCCCGTAGCGTCCGCCGCGCGGACCGGTGGGAGCTCTCGCGCGCAAGATCCCGGAGTGATCGGACCGCCGATGCATGCCTCCGTGCAGCAATGCGACGTTCAGATTCGCGTGCGCTACGCAGAGACGGACGCGATGGGGTACCTGCACCACGGCAACTACTTCGCGTACTTCGAGGTCGGCCGCACGGAGCTGCTGCGGCTCAACGGCGTGCGCTACGCGGACATGGAGAGGCGCGGGCTGTACTACGTCGTGGCGCGGCTGGACTGCCGTTACCGCGCGCCGGCCCGCTACGACGACCTGCTGACGCTCACGACGGCGACCGAGCGACTTACGCGGTTTCGCGTGGACCATCAATACGAGCTGCGGCGCGACGCGCAGCGCCTGGCCGAGGCCCATTCGACGCTGGTCCTGGTCGGGGCTGACGGGAAGCCGACCGCGCTGCCCGACGATCTGTACGACGTCCTGGTCGGCGCGGCGCCGCGGCCCGTGCCGGCCGCGTAGCCGTGCGCGCCGCGGCGCCATCGAGCCGCTCACACGGGAGAAAAGACATGAGCACCCAGCCGCAGGTTGAATTGCAGGTTTCCCAGGGCGATCAGACCTGGGGCCGGATCGTGCTCGAACTCGACGCCGAGCACGCGCCCAAGTCGGTCGCGAACT
>CAYMXT010000343.1:0-2917 GCA_964394415.1 uncultured Planctomycetales bacterium | reverse complement strand
AGCGATCGGTGCTGCTGGCGGGGCTAGGCGACTGCCTGCTGGCGACGCGGCGCTTCGCCGCGGCGGAGCCGCTGTTGCGAGAGTGTGTTGCGCTACGGGCGCAGGTTGCGCCAGACACGTGGCTGCACGCGAGCGCGCTGGGCATGTTAGGCATGGCCCTGGCGGGGCAGGCGCAGTTCGCGGAGGCGGAAAGCCTGCTGCTGCAAAGCTGGACCGGGCTGGAGCAATCGCCGCAGACGCCCGCCGCCCGCCGGCAGCGGACGCTCGCGGCCATCGTCGAGCTGTACGAGCGCTGGGGCCGCCCGGACGAAGCCGCGGCGTGGCGTCCGAAACAGCCGGCCAGCGCCCCGGCGGACAACTGACGGCGTGTGCCACTGCTTGGTGAGCAGTGCGAAACGTAGTGAGCCCCCAGCGCTGCTCACAGAGCAGTGGCACACTTGGTATCCGAACCCACCACGCGAGTGGTGGGCCAGGGGGGCGCACGCCGCTGACGTCCCCGGACTTGCGTCCGGGGTTCGGATCCGCGGTGCGGTCTTGTGCCCGGCCTCAACGGCACAGCGTCGGTGGGCGAAACACGTGAAAGCTATTGAGCCCGTCGCCCGCAATCGCCGTCCCGTCGATGACGAGGGCCGGCTGAATGATGACCTTCTTGCCCGACATCGAGCCGGTCAGCTTCACGTACATGATGCGGACGCCCGCGAAGCCGACCACGACGAAGTTGGAGTTGTTGCCGTTGCCCGACACACTCGTAAAGAGCGGAATCGCGCGCGGCTGCCCCTTGATCGATTCAAGGTCGTCCTTCACCGCGGCACTGAGGCCAGTGTCGCCGTTCAAGATCAGCGTGCCGTCGGCGCCAAGCGTCAGCTCACCGCCGAAGTAGGACAGATCGTCGGCGTTCACGCCGTAGCGGATTTGCCTGGAGATGTCGCAGGTGCTGTTGTTTTCGGAGCCGATGTCGACGGTACCGAAGTTGCCGGGGGGCAGTTGTCCGCCGCCGCTGCCGGGGTAGAGGTTCAGTTCGGGCACGCCATCGGGGCCGGACGAGACGGTGCCGGTGGCGGGGTTGTAGGTATAGTTGTCGTTGCTGCCGTTGGCGCCCGTGGCGAGGAGCGACGTCCAATAGGTGATCTTGAGGGCGAACGGCAGGAGGTCTGCGTTTTCTGTGCCGGCGTTGACGCGGTAGCCGGAGACGCGGTCGGGCACCATCGCCGTGGCGCGGCCCGCCAGGTCCGCCGAGGTCTTGCCGAAGATGCGGGCGAACGTCAGCGCGATGGAGCCGTTCTGCGCTGAGTCGCGCCGCACTTCGATTTGGACGGTGTTGAATTGGCTCGGCTGCGTCAGGTCGAGCGGCGTCACGCGGTCCGTGGGGTCCGCGAGGTAGCCCAGGACCAGATCGCCGCCGGCCGAATTCCCGCTGTTGACATCGACGGTTGGGCCGTCGCCGAGCACCTCGTTGCGGGCGGCATAGTCCGCAACCTCCGCGCGTGCGGCGGCCAGCACGGCGTCGAGGTAGGCCGTGCCACGCAGGCGCGACTCATCCATCAGGGCCCCGGCGCCGGCCAGGGCGGCGGCGTCGGCGGCCACCTGGAGTTCGTTGCGGGCCGTGTACAGGCGTCCGCTGTCGATCGCCAGGGCGGCCATGCCCACCAGGGTAGCCGTACTCACCGCGACCAGCGGCAACGTCGCGCCGCGGCGGCGATAGTTTGAACGAAGCATAGTGCTCATCGGTGATCGCCTACTCCGCAGCGCCGCCCCCGGTGTCCGGAGTCGTTTGAAAGATGATGACCGACGTGGAGTCGGTCGAAACCAGCTCGTTGTGGCTGTAGCGGCGGACCTGCGTGATGCGCAGCAGGCTCACGCGGTTGGAGCCGTACGTCACCCACGAGTTTGCGGCGCTGGCCGACGTGGCGTAGGTGTCCAGGTTCGACAGTGCGGCGTCGAGCTGCACCTGCGTGCCTTCGCCGCCGAACGCCCCCCACGAAACCGACTGGCCGTTGATGACCTTGAAGACCAGGTTCGTACCGTGCGCCTCAAGCTGCTGCGTCCAGGTGATGGTCTCGGCGTCGCAACTCAGCGGCTCCTCGCGGTCGCTGCGCAGCGCCAAGTTGTCATCGCCGTTCTGGGCCTGGAGTTGCAATCCGCCGGCGACGAAGTCGGGCAGCGCGCGGTAGTTCCAGGAGACCTGAACGAAGAAGGAGTCCACATCTGCGTACGGCGACATGACCGTATGGAACTGCGGGGCGGTCAGCTCGGTCCCAGGCTCGTTCAGCACGAGTTCCCAGTCCTCCTCGACGCGCGTAATCGGCGGGCCGCCGTCAGCGGCGCCGGCGGCCGGCAGGTGCTGCGCCGGCAATAGCACGAGTGTCCCGAAGACCGCCAGGCCACACAGGGCCACGGCTCGCCCCCGCGAACGTTTGCGTTTGCTCTCACACACAGCACGAACTCCTGGCATGTACTCACCGCGCGCGTTGATGGCACGCGTTTCCGTCCGGACCCACATGCCTGCGGCCGGGACGGATTCACCTTGCTGTTCGTGTCCCCTCCCGGCGGGCCGCCGAGCGCGTCCTTCGGCCGCACTCCAACCCGCTCAAGCCTACTATTCAAGATGTATCGGGATATTGCAAATTCGCAACGTGAAATTGGGGGCTTCTTGTGTACCGTGCGGGATCTAACCGCTTATCAGAACCCCGGACGCAAGTCCGGGGCCGACGGCGGCGCACCCGCCGGCCCGCCACTTGCGTGGTGGGTTCGGATGGCGGCGGCGTCCGCTTTTCAGAACCCCGGACGCAAGTCCGGGGCCGTCTGCCCACCACTTGCGTGGTGGGTTCGGATGGCGGCGGCGTCCGCTTTTCAGAACCCCGCACGCAAGTCCGGGGCCGACGGCGGCGCACCCGCCGGCCCACCACTTGCGTGGTGG
>CAYMXT010000342.1:0-2921 GCA_964394415.1 uncultured Planctomycetales bacterium | reverse complement strand
GAACCTGCGGAGCTGGTTCCACCAGAATCAACCCACGAATTCTGCGGAAGAGCCGCTTTTCGGAAACCTGCCACCGTTCCCCGATTTCGGCGCCGACACGTTCAGCGTCCGCTGGACCGGGCTTTTCCAGACACGCGGCGCGGGGACGTATACGTTCTACACCTTCACCGACGACGGCGCCCGGCTGTGGGTCAATGGGCGCCAGATCATAAACCAGTGGGTTATCCAGGGGCCGACCGAGGTCGCAGCCAACATCGCGCTGAACGCGGACACGTGGTACGCGCTGGTCCTCGAGTACTTCGAAAACGGCGGCGGCGCACTGGCTACCGTGTACTGGAAACCCCCCGGCGAGGTCAAGGAGCTGCTGCCCGCCGCACGCCTCATTCCCGATCGCGATTGCGACGGTACCGGTTATCTGGACCGCTGCGAAGTCGCCGGCGGCACACCGGATTGCAACGGCAACTGGGTCCCGGATACCTGCGACATCGCCGAGGGTGTCAGCCAGGACCTCAATGGCGACGGCATCCCTGATGAATGCAACGACTGCAACAGCAACGGCATCCCCGACTGGCTCGACATCGCCAACGGCACGAGCCAGGACTGCAACACCAACGGCATCCCCGACGAGTGCGAACCGGACTGCAATAGCAATGGCGTTCCCGACGACTGCGACCTGGTGCCCCGCATCGGCTTCGAGGCCGCGGACCTGTACTCCAGTGTTCCGAGCAGCAACTGGGTCGCGGTCGGCGACCTGAACGGCGACAACGCACCCGACATCGCGGCCGCTACCGGGCCCGACACGCAAGCCCTGTGGCTTCTCTACAACGACGGCGCCGGCAACTTCTCCACCAGCGCGACGACCGGCGTGGCGGCTTCTCAGCATGCCGTGGCGCTGGCCGATTTCACGGGCGACGGCTGGAATGACCTCGCCATCGGAGAAAACGTCAATCGCCGCGTGCGCATCTACCGCAACAACGCCGACGGCACCTTCACACAAGTCTACACGTTCACCACCACCGCCGACCCAGTGTCGCTCGCCGCGGTGAACATGGACACCGACCAGGACATCGACCTGCTGGTCGGCCATTGGGGCGCATCGCTGTCGGTCGTAAAGAACAACGGCAACGGCACCTTCGCCGCGCCCACCTACTACAGCATCACCGGCATCGCCTACGTGGTCGCCGCCGGCGACATCGACAACGACACCGACGCGGACGTCGTGGTGGCGAACTTGACCGGCGTCGTTGTCCGCAAGAACAACGGCAACGGCACGCTCGCCGCCGCCACGACTTATGCCGCCGGCGGCACCGCCGCATGCGTCGGCCTCGGCGATTTCGACGGCGACTCGTACCTCGACATCGCCGCCGCGAACGAGTACGGCAACAGTGTTTCGATCCTGCGGAACAACGGCAACGGGACGTTTGCGGCCGCGGTGAATTACCCGGTCGGTGCGAACTCCCGATTCCTGGTCGTCGCGGACCTTGACCAGGATGGCGATCCCGACGTGGCGACGGCGAACGCTCAGGCCGCGTACCTGTCGATTTTGCAATGCCACGGCGACGGCACGTTCGCCGATGCGGTCAGCGTCACGACGCCGGCGTCCACGCGGGTCATCACGGCGGGCAAGTTGGATGCCAACGACAGCTTCGACCTGGTGGCCGGCGGGTCGAACGGCGGCGTCGCGGTCGTGTTGAACGCTTCCACGCCGATCAGTCCCGACTGCAACGCCAACGGCGTGCCCGACGAATGCGACGTGCTCTACGGCGCCAGCACTGATTTCAACGGCAATGGCGTGCCGGACGAGTGCGAAGGGCTCGGCGACGTAAACTGCGACGGCGTGGTTGATTTTGACGACATTAGTGCGTTTGTGCTGCTTCTGAGCAACCCGGCGTCGTATCAGCAGCAGTACCCGAACTGTCCGCTCGCGCACGGCGACATCAACGGCGACGGCGTCACCGATTTCGACGACATCAACCCGTTCGTGGGCCTGCTGAGCGGACGTGGCCCGGCCTAGCCCGCCGGCAGGAGATTATTGCCGCCCATCCGAAATAAACCGGGTGATCGGACGTTTCTGGTTACGGTCGGACACGCGCGAGCCGGCAAAGAAGCCGCTCTTTGTGTCGGTTTACCACAGCGGCGTCGGCCGGGTTTGCGTATAGCCCGCTGACCTCGTTTCGCTCCCATCGGGAGCACTTTACGCTGAAGGAGGACGTGGATGGTCTCATCGAACGTACGTCGAGGATTGTTGCTTGCGGTAATGACGGTGCTCGCCGTCGCGACCCCCGTGCTGGCTGAGCCCCTGCACGGGACGGTCGCCTGTTGCTTCCCGGACGGCTCGTGTCAGGATCTGTCGCCGATGACCTGTCGGCACCAGGGCGGTCAGCCGATGGGCATGGGCACGTCGTGTGCAAACATCCAGTGTCCGCCGCCGCCGGGACCGATCGCCTGCTGTTTCCCTGACGGGACATGCCAGGACTTGACGCCGCACGCATGTATGCAGGCCCACGGGCATCCGATGGGGCCAAACACGACCTGCGCAAACACGCAGTGTCCGCCACCGCCGCCGCCGGGCGCTTGCTGCTTCCCGGATGGGACTTGCCAGGACCTCGACCCGATGGCGTGCATGCAGGCACACGGGCACCCGATGGGGCCGGGGACGACCTGTGCCAATACGCAGTGCCCGCCGCCACCGCCACCGGGTGCGTGCTGCTTCCCGGATGGGACTTGCCAGGACCTCGACCCGATGGCGTGCATGCAGGCACACGGGCACCCGATGGGGCCGGGCACGACCTGCGCGAATACGCAGTGCCCACCGCCGCCAGGACCGGTGGCGTGCTGCTTCCCGGATGGGACCTGCCAGGACCTTGACCCGATGGCGTGCATGCAGGCACACGGGCACCCGATGGGGCCGGGCACGACCT
>CAYMXT010000341.1:1380-2941 GCA_964394415.1 uncultured Planctomycetales bacterium | reverse complement strand
GACTATCAGTCTGTGCGTGGAGCACAGACCATCAGTCTGTGCGTGGAGCACAGACTATCAGTCTGTGCGTGGAGCACAGACTATCAGTCTGTGCGTGGAGCACAGACCATCAGTCTGTGCGTGGAGCACAGACCATCAGTCTGTGCGTGGAACACAGACTATCAGTCTGTGCGATCGTCGCGAAGCCCCAGCGTCTCTCGGATTCGCCATGCCCCACACCGAGCTTGAAGTCATCGCTCGCGCCGGCGGCATCGAGTTTGACGTCAAAGTCGTCCCCGGCGCTTCTCGCACCAGGCTGGCCGGCCTCTGGGGCAAGGCGTTGAAGCTCGCGGTCGCGGCCCCCCCGGCGGGCGGACAGGCCAACGCCGCCGTCATTTCGCTGCTGGCCAAGCAGCTCGGCGTGAAGACGGCGCAAGTCACGATCGTCCGCGGGCACACGAACCCCCTCAAGCGCGTCGCCGTCGCGGGGACGACGGCGACGGCGGCTCGGGCACGGCTGACCGGATAACGCAGGCCGCCAGTGGCGCGGCTACGTCGGGGCCGTCAGGCGTGCGTACGCCTCTTCATATTTTTCCCGCGTCCGCGCAATGACGGCCGCGGGCAGCACCGGCGGGGGCGGCTGCTTGTTCCAACCCACGCGTTCGAGGTAATCCCGCAGAAACTGCTTGTCGAAGCTGGCGGGGTCGTGTCCCACGCGGTACCCGTCGCGCGGCCAGAACCGCGACGAATCCGGCGTCAGCACCTCATCCGCCAGCACGAGTTCGCCGTCGTGCAGCCCGAACTCGAACTTCGTGTCCGCGATGATGAGCCCGCGTTGCTCCGCATGGCGTGCCGCCTGCACGTAAATCTCCAGCGACCGCCGGCGGACCGTCTCCAGCAAGCCGCGCGCGGGCATCGACACGCTCCGCTTGCGTGTCAGGAACTCAGCGACGAGTTCGCACGCCTGGTCGAATGAAATGGCCTCATCGTGTCCGACCGTCGCCTTGGTCGAGGGTGTAAAGATGGGCTCCGGGAGCTTCTCCGCCTTGCGCAGCCCGGCCGGCAGCCGCACGCCGCTGACCGTCCCGCTCGCCTGGTAATCTCGCCAGCCGCTGCCGGCGAGGTAGCCGCGCACGACACACTCGACGGGCAGAATCTCGACGCGCCGGACGACCATCGCCCGGCCGCAGAGCTGCTCGACGTACGGGGCGTACTCGTCGGGGCACCGCTCTTCGTTCACGACGTATTCGAGGTGATGCGGCCGGCACGCCGGCAGCGTCTCCAGCCAGAACCGCGACATCTGCGTCAGCAGCACCCCCTTGCCCGGAATCGGTTCGTTCATTACGACGTCGAACGCGGAGATGCGGTCCGTCGCGACGATCAGCAGCCGCCCGCCGACGCGGTAGATGTCGCGCACCTTGCCGCGCGCGACCAGCTCCGGCAGGTCCGTACGATGCACAGCGGCTGGGACAGCGGCCATCGCTTGCATTCCTCACTGCGACTGGGGATAACTTGTCGCCACGGCGACTCGCCACGGCGAGCGGGACGCATTGTAAGGTGACGGCAACGACGCACAACGAAC
>CAYMXT010000341.1:0-1370 GCA_964394415.1 uncultured Planctomycetales bacterium | reverse complement strand
CCGTGCGAATCGGGCTGATCGCCCAGGGCGAGCCGTTCGCGGCGCTGGCCGCTGCCGTCGACGCCTGCGTGCTGCTTCAGCCGCTGGGGCAGGTTGGCCAGCCGGCCGCCGCGGGGCTGCGAGATGTGCCGTGGTTCGACGATCCGCGGACGCTGCTCGGTCAGCCGGGTATCGAGGCGGTGATCCTGAGCACGTCCACGCGCGCCGACGTCGAGTTGGCTGCGTCGGCCGCCGAGCGCGGCCTGCACGTCTGGCGACCGCCGCCCGCGGCGCGCGGCTTTCCCGCGACCGCCGAGTTGCTGGACCGGGTGCAACGCTGGAACACGATTTACCGCGTCGCGTCGTGGTGGGAGTTCGTCGTCGATCACGCTTGGCATGAACTGCCGTGGCCTGACGGCTTCACCCCGCGCTTCTCGGAGCTAGGCCTGAGTGCCCCCGGGCCCACGCCCAGCGACTGGCGGACGATACCGGCCGACACCGCGGGCGGCGTGCTGGCGACCGACAGCTACGACCTGCTCGAGGCCCTGGTCGCCTTGCGCGGGTTGCCCACGCGCGTCGCGGCGGCACTGGGCCGCTTCCGGCGCGCAGCTCGCGAGACCGAAGACACCGCCGCGGCCGTGCTGTACTACCCGGACGGCGGGGCAGCGGTCCTCCGCGCGACGTGGGACGCCACGCCGAGCGAATGCGTGCTCCGACACCATGCCGTGCAGATGACCGTTACGCTCACGCGTGACGAGGTTGCGCTTTCCGATGCACTGGGCACATCGTGTGAGCGCCGGCCGCTGCCGGGCGATTTCCTGACGAGCGAGCTGCTGCGCTTCGCGGAGTGCATTCGCAGCGTGGCCCGCGACCGCGCGGCGGCTCCGCTCGAGCGGCATCTGGCCGTCAGTGCGTTGCTGGAAGCCCTCTACCTCTCCGCCCGCACCGGCGACCCCGAGTCGCCTGCCAAGTTCTACCAGGTGCAGGGGCGACCCGAACCCCGGCTATGACAGAGCGACGAAGCGACGGAGCGACGAAGCGACGAAGCAACAAGGCAACGCCTCCTTTCTCCCTTCGTCGCTCCGTCGCTTCGTCGCTTCGTCGCTTCGCGTACGTCTGCGTTTGTGCGGTTTCCTTGTCGTCCGGGGGCTGCCTGGCGCCAACGGCCCCGCGCGGCGTCACCGCCTGGGTCGTCAGCGGTGACGAAGAGCTGACCTTCGACACGCCCGCGAGCCAGGAAAACGAAGTGTTTTCCGCCGCTCGCGGCCTCGTGCAGCTCGACGCCGCCCTGAACGAAACCGTGGCCGTGCAACTCGGCCTGCGGGCGGCGGGCGTGCCGGCCGGCCCCTTCGACGTGCGGATGGGCCCGTTCAGCAGCGGCCGCGACCGCC
>CAYMXT010000340.1:1533-2955 GCA_964394415.1 uncultured Planctomycetales bacterium | reverse complement strand
CATGGATTCCCGCGGCGTGCCGGCGAGCGCGCTTTGCACGCGCCGCGCCGACTCGCGTGATTGCGTCGCGACCTGCGCAAACCGGATGCCCGCATGGTCGGCGCCGATGTCGGTGAAGGAGAAACCGGACGGCCCCTCGGAATCGAGCACTTCCTTCGCTTGCCCGAGAACGTCCGAAGCCGCCGTCCCGCCGGCCGCCATGAGCCCGGCCGAACTGACGAAGTGCTGCACCCAATCGGTGCGGCCCTCGAGCTTCACCAGCGCGAGGTCGGCGCCCGTGTTGGCGAGCGCGCCGGTCTTGACGTCGCCCATCAGCTTTTCGAAGCGGTCGTCGCCGAAATACAGGGCGAACGCGAGGATGAGCGCTTCGTTTTCGTTCACAGGATCGCGCACCTGCGAGCGAAGCTTCGCGAGCGTGAAGCTCGGCCCGAGATAGGCCGCGAGCGATTGGACGCGCCCGCCGCTCCTGCCGGCGACGTCGACGAGACGCTGATAGTACGCGCGCACCGTTTCCGCGTCGGCAACCATGATTGTGCGCTTGGCGGCGTCCTTGAGGTCTTCCTTGAAGCCCTTTGGCGGCTGGAGGCCGACCGTCACCGTGTTGCCGGAGATGCGCACGTAGCGCACGCTTTGGTAAAAGGCCTTGCCCTTGCCCGGTCCGATGACGCGGTCCATGGCGAACACAAGGACGGGTCGCACGAGAAAAGGCGGGATCGGCACGTGGCCGATCGAAAGGTGCCGCACCCTGAAGCCCTTCGCCGACGCGGGGACGCTCGCACGCACATTGATGTATTGGCCGAAGGGATTCTTGGGAATGTGAGGGGCGGCGGTCGCCATGAATTCGATCTCGCCGCCACGGATTTCCGCGCGCGCCTTCACCCAGTCCGTCACGAACAGGCCGGCGGAAAACGCGGAGTTGAGCTCCGACTCGGTGACGCTCACGTCGGTAATCGTGTCGGGGCTCAATCCGGCGGCGGAGAAACGGGCGAAGATGGCCTTGGCCGATTTGACGTCGCCATAGACCGACTGCGCGCTTTCGGTGACGAGCGGCGTCTTCTGGAGCGAAAGGACCAAAGCCAATGGCAGTCCGGCCAGGACCGCCAGCAGAAGGAAATTAAGCAGGAACTTTCCGAAGCCACGCATAAGCCACCCCCAAGACACTCAAACCGATCCTATGTTCGCCCGATGGCGAGAACCAGCGCCTCAGGCGCAGGTCCGAACCCGTGGCGGCCGTAACACCGTTTGCCTGCGCCGATGTTTCCGTCCAGCGGAGTGCCTCGGCCAGCGATTGCGCCTGCCGGTCCCCGGCCGGGAACTGGGCGGCGGAGCGGGCCGCTTCGGGCTTGGGGCGCCGGGCATCGGCGGGCGCCGCCGCCTTGGCGGCGCCGTCCAAGAGTTTCCGGGCCGCCAAGCCAAGAATCC
>CAYMXT010000340.1:1215-1523 GCA_964394415.1 uncultured Planctomycetales bacterium | reverse complement strand
TCCCGGCCCCATGATGAGCTGACCCCGGGACGGCGTCCAGGTGGAGGCGAACCCGCAAAGTTGTCGAGGGGAGTACCGGCGCGCCGCGATTGCAGGCTTCACAAAGTCGCTGTACAACGCGCCCTAATGCCCGGTCTCAATTGGGGTTTTCGGGGGAGGCCGGCGCGCGCGCCGTTTGTGTTTGCGTTCAAAAATTCATCCTCGGCCATAACCAAAGGGGCTAAGCCTTTGGTGGCTGAGTACCTATTTGGGCTGGGAACCGTTGAAGTAGCGGGCTGAGGGAGAGCACCCATGGTGGTTAGGATTGG
>CAYMXT010000340.1:0-1205 GCA_964394415.1 uncultured Planctomycetales bacterium | reverse complement strand
CGCAGCCAGGCGGGTAGCAAGGCCGCAAGCAAAAACGACGACATCATCACCGAAGGCGCCACGAACGACACGATACTCGCGACGCAGGGCGGCAACGACACGATCGACGCCGGGGCAGGGAACAACACCGTTCATTCCGGCAACGGCAACGACATCATCACCGCCGGCGACGGCAACGACACGATCAACGCCGGCAATGGAACGAATGGCATCAATGCCGGCGGGGGCAACAACACCGTCAATACCGGTACCGGCGACGACGACATCACCACGGGCGACGGCAACGACGTCATCAATGCCGGCAACGGGAACAACACCGTGAACGCCGGCGCCGGCAATAACGTCATCAACACCGGAACCGGCGACGACACGATCACCACGCTCGGTGGCAACGACGTCATCAATGCCGGCAACGGCACCAACACCGTGCAAGCCGGCGACGGCAACAATGTCGTCAACACCGGAACGGGCGACGACACGATCACCACCGGCGCGGGCCGCGACGTGATCAATGCCGGCAGCGGCACCAACAACGTCACATCCGGCGACGGCAACGACGTCATCAACACCGGTTCGGGCGACGACACGATCAGTGCCGGCGGCGGCGACGACATCGTCAATGCGGGTGCCGGCAACAACACGATCGACGGCGGCGACGACATCGACCTCCTCGATTTCGGCGGCGGCACGCAGGGGATCACGTTCACCCTCGAGCAGGGCGCCGGGCCCTTCAATTTCGACGGCACGGCGGCGGGCCTCGGCGTCACGAGCTATGCCAACATGGAAGGCGTCATCGGCACGCGCTTCGCCGACACGCTGACCGGGTCCGACCTCGCCGACATCATCAAAGGCGGCAAGGGCAACGACCACATCACCGGCAAGGGCGGCGGCGACGAGCTCTGGGGCAACCATGGCGCCGACACCTTCATCTATCTCCTGGCCGGCGATTCGACCGCCGCCGATCCCGACGAGATCAAGGACTTCAAGCCGGGGACCGACAAGATCGACCTCGACGCCTTCGCCTTCGGCGGAACGGCCGACGACGCGATCCTCGAAAGAAGCCCCGCCGCCTTCACGACGGCGGACGCCGCCAATTTCTTCGACGATGCCGGAACCGACCGTGCGGTCGTCGTCGAGTATTTCGGGGGCGACGCGCGGGTTTTTGTCGATGCCGACAACAACGGCGACTTCTCGACGGCGAACGA
>CAYMXT010000339.1:0-2957 GCA_964394415.1 uncultured Planctomycetales bacterium | reverse complement strand
GGCATAACGGTGTACGGCACGAACGCGGAGATCGATACGGCCCTGTCGGGCAAGAACGAGGGTGACAAGCTCAACATTGACGGCCTCACGAACGACTACAACGGCCTGTTCCAGCTTGAGCTGCCGACCAATTCGACGAAGACCGGCACACCGGGCGTACCGACGCCGCTCGTCGTGACCCCGGCGGACTTTGCGAACGGCAGCGCGACGGCGGAGGGTTATGAGAGCTGCCTGGTGACGGCGAATTGTGTGCTGTTCACGCCGCCGCCGGCGCAGGGGGCGCTGTTCGCCGCCAACACCAACTACCTGGTGATGGACGCCAGTGGCACGACGATGATCGTGCGTTGCACGGGCGGAACGGCCCTCGTTGGTCAAGCGATTCCGACCGGCTGGCGGAATATCAAGGGCATCTTCAGCCAGTTCGACGATAACTCGCCATACGACGCGGGTTACCAACTGCTGCCGCGCACGATCGCCGACCTCACGGCGGGCTCGAACTGCGGCCCGGTGATCGGCTCGTGCTGCATCAACGCTGTGTGTGTGGGCGGGCATACGCAGGCGTCCTGCACGACCGCGGGCGGCACGTACCAGGGTGACGGCACAAGCTGCTCGCCCGACCCGTGCGTCTGTGACGGCATTGTGGCGGCGAAGGGCGCCGGCGGCGGGCAGTTCGTCCGCGTTTGTCAGGCGACGCTCTCGAACGACATCGATCTGATCGCCAGCGGCAGCTACAAGACGATCCAGCTTCAGGACGCCGGGGCGGGGATCACCGTCTACGGCACGAACGCGGAAATCGACGCGATTCTCGGGCAGGCGTTTCTGTACGACCGGATAACCGTCCGCGGCCAGACGAACGTTTACAACGGCCTGTTCGAGCTTTCCAGCCCGGTTTCATTCGAGTCGAACAACGGCACCGGCACCGTGCCGACGCCGCTCGCGGTCACGAGCGTGGATTTCCAGACCGGCAGCCCGACCGCGGAAGCGATCGAGAGCATGTGGGTGACGCTCAACTGCGCGACGTTCGCCGATGCAGGCGGCACCTTCAACAGCTCCACGAACTACATGGTGACCGACCCGTACGGCGACGTGGTAGTCCGCGTGTCCACGAGCACGCAGGACATGGTCGGCCAGCCGATCCCGAGCGGCCCGGTCGATATCACGGGCATCTTCAGCCAGTATGACACGTCCTCGCCGTATGACAGCGGGTACCAGCTTTTGCTGACCTCGATGCTCGATCCGTCCCGGCTGGGTCAGATCGAACCGAGCCCCAATTGCGGGGCCTCGGTCGGGGCGTGCTGCGTGGCGGGGGATTGCACGAGCGGACAAAGCCAAGGTGATTGTGCCGCGCTCGGCGGCGCGTACCTGGGCGACGGGACCGGTTGCACTCCCACCGTCTGCCCAGTTCCGGTGATGGGCGGCGACATCGCGCTCGGCCTGAGTCTCGGCAGCAAGACGCGCTGCAACGAGCACATCCGCAACAGCACGAAGGTCGGCGGCTGGCCGAGCGTCGCCTACCTCCAGTCAATGGAGTTTGACAACTACACCATGCCCCACGCCGCCTGCGGCAATCTGCTGGCGGTGGACTATGGCGATGGCGGCCCGGCGCCGGGCTCGCCGCCGGACTGCGTCGATCCGAACCGGCCCGACGAAGCCGGCAAAATCTACAACCTGGCCACCGACGGCAGCAACAACAGCCAGAAGATCTATGACTTCAACTCGCTGGCCGGCGGCGTTGAATGTACGCGCGTGAGCGGCCTGAGCGTCAGCCCGAACAATACCTACCTCGCATGCTGGGGCGTGGACATGGGCAATCTCTATGTCCTGGCCTACAACGCCGGCGCGGCCCCCGGCAGCGGCGCCGGCGTGCCCTTCATCACCGCCGCGTGGACGTACATGGGGCTCGGCGTGCCGACCGCGAGCCAGGGCACGGCGTGGCTGGATCCGAACACCATCCTGGTTTACAACACCGACTGGGTACCGGGTTTCACCATGCTGAACCGCATCCGCTTCAACGGCAGCACGTTTACGCTGCTCGGCAGTATGATCGTGACGGTCGCGAACTCCGGCGGCAGCATGTTCACCGACGTGGATTACAACTCCACCGTGTCACCGTATGTGTACTGTCTGTTCTCGAACTACACGAGTCCGACAGCCTCGACCTACATCAGCGCGATCAACCCGTCGAACTGGACCGTGGTCAAAACGCTGGACATCAGCACGGTGGTTGAGACGGGGCGCGAAATCGCGCTCGGTCCCGACGGCTATCTGTACATCGCCCAGTACCGCGGGTACATCGACCGCATCAGTGTTGCCAACCCCGCCGGCTGGACCACCGCCCAGGTGCTTGACTACTACCATTTGAGCGAGTTCGCGGCCTACTGTGGTGTCGATGTGGCCTTTGACTGCCCGTCGCCGAGCGGGGCCTGCTGCCTCGGCGGATCGTGCTCCATCCGCACGCAGTCGCAGTGCGACGCGCTCGGCGGCACGTTCAAGGGCGCCAACACCACCTGTACGCCGAACCCGTGCGTATGCCTGGGCGACTGCAACTGCGACGGCGTGATCGACTTCGGCGACATCAACGCGTTCGTGGACGCCCTCAGCGGCGGCACGCCATGCAGTTTCGAGAATTGCGACATTGACGGCAGCGGCGTGATCGACTTTGGCGACATTAACCTGTTTGTGGCGATTCTGAGCGCCGGCCAGCCGTGTCCGTAAGTGCGCCGCTCAGAACGCCGCACGTCCCGGCGCGCCGGGACGGGGCCCGACCGCCACCGACGTGACGGCTGGTGTCAGCGGCCCGGTGCGGGCGTTGTGCCACTGTTCTGTGAGCAGTGCGAAGGCCAGTTGGCCCGCAACGCTGCTTAGCGGACCGTGGCACACGGTGGCTCTGAATACGCTCGCCAGTGTAGTGCCTCACAATAATCGCATCGTCTGGGGAGCATGGGCCTCCGGCCCGT
>CAYMXT010000338.1:0-2962 GCA_964394415.1 uncultured Planctomycetales bacterium | reverse complement strand
GAGCTTTCTCCTCGTATCAGCGCAAGCCCATTCGATCAACTTAATGCGTCCAACACTGACGCAGGTGAAGTCTGGACGTGCACTGTGCGCACCTACGATGGTGCGTACTATTCACCGGATTCGGCGATAGCTACGTCAGCCTCTATCGTTGGATTGGCAAACTCTACGCTCTCATTGGCGGTCACGCCTGGAACCGTTACCCTAGGATCATATGCTGTGTTGAGTGGTGATATATCGCCCGTCGTAGGGGTTACCAGTATTCTGTTCGAGGACACGGTACCTCCGTCCGGCGGTACAAAGCCTGCCACTATCCTCACAGATAGCTCCAGCCAGTTCGCAACCAGTTTCTTGCCGAATGTCGCTGGAGCGTGGGGTTTTGGCGCGAAATGGGACGGCAATAACAGCTACCACGGCGATAGCGAACTCGCAGTGCTTGTTGTCGAAAAGGCACAACCCTCACTTTCACTGGAGCTTTCTGCCTCTTCGGCGCCGCTGAACTATGCCAGCCTTACTGCAACGGCGACGTTGACAGCACCAATACCGGGTCAATTGAAGCCACTGTTGGCAAACCGGACCATCCGTCTGTTCCTGAAGAAGCCGGATGCGTCGTCGGTGGGGCCGGTGGTGGGTACGACGGACGCCGCCGGGGTGGCGACGTTCACGCCGCAGATGTTTGCGGATGCGGGGGTCGCGTTCAGCGACGCGGGGACGTGGCAGTTCATCGCGGAGTTCCCGGGGGACACCAACTTCCTGACGGCGACGTCGGCGCCGTTCGACCAGCCGGAATCGGTGCGATTGACGATCAAGGATCGCGCGGGGTACGCCATCCTCGTGCTGGGCAAGCTCGACGCGAACGCAGAAGGCCACGCGGAACATGCGCGCACCGCGGACTTCGCGTATCGCGCGTTCCGCGAACGCGGGTTTGCGACGGAAGACATCTATTACTTGCGCGAAGGCGACGCGCAACCGGCCCCGGACATCTTCGTGTCGGATACGACCCCGACAAAGGCGGAGGTGCAGGCGGCGATCCAGACGTGGGCGCGCACGAAGATGAACGCGGCTCCGGCCCCGCTGTACGTGGTGTTTATCGACCACGGCGCGACGGATGCCTTCTACGTGTACTCGGGCGCGTTCGACGCGACGCGCGTGATTTCCCCGACGGACCTCGACGGCTACTTCGATTCCCTCGAAGGCCAGCTCAACGGCCAGGCCTTGAGCCAGCCGCGCGTGTTCGTGTACGGCGCGTGCCACAGCGGCTCGTTCATTCCGGCGGTGTCGGGGGCGAACCGCGTCGTCATCACAAGCGCGGGCGCGGACGAGGTGTCGCACCGGGGCACGACCGACCCGGATACGGGCGTGCGCGACGGGGAAGTGTTCGTGACGGAACTGTTCCGCAACGCGCGCGGCGGAAAGACGCTCAAGGAATCGTTCGAGCTGGCGTCGGAGAAGACCGAGGAATACACGGCGACGCGCAGCAACGACGGGACGGCGGAACTGCCGCAACGGGCGTTGCTGGACGACAACGGCGACGGGGCGGGCTCGTCGCGTACGGCGCTGGCGTTTGAGGACGGCTACGACGGGAGTGCGGCGCACACGCTGGTGCTGGGCTACGGCGTGAACGCGGGCGATCCGGTGAGCTGGATCGAGGCGTCGCAGACGCGGACGCTGGAGACGGGCGAGGCGATGGATCCGCTGGAAGCGCGGGCGATTCCCGCGCCGACGACGGGGGACACGGCGTGGATCGAAGTGAAGACGCCGGCGTATGTGGGCGGCGAACTGGCGGCGCTGGACCTGCCGGACTTCCAGCAGACGGTGCCGATGCAGCGGTTCGATGCCGAGGCGGGGATTTCCGAGCCGGGCACGGGCACGTACCGGTGGTCGGACTTCGGGACGACCTTCGACGCGCCGGGCACGTACAAAGTTTTCTACTACATCAAGGACGCGGCGACGGGCGACGTGAGCACGCACATCCTGACGACGGTGTTCCGGGCCGCGCCGGGCAACCGCGCACCGACGCCGGTGACGCAGATTTACCCGAACAACGGGCAGTCGGTCTACAGCACGACATTCTTCGCGTGGACGGAGAGCAGCGACCCGGACGGCGACGGCATCACGTATCGCGTGGAGATCGCGGAAGACAGCGGGTTCACGACGGGGCTGCTCGTGGAAGACGGCATCGTGGGGACGCTGACGCAGATCGGCGGACTGGTCGACGGCACGACCTACTACTGGCGCGTGTGGCCGGTGGATGAATACGGGCTGAGTCCCGACACGGCGACGGTGCGCAGCTTCACGGTGGACAACAACAACCCGGCGCTGCCGGGCAGCGTGGTGGGGCGCGTGCGCAACCTGCTGACGCTGGAGCCGGTGGCGGGCGCGACGGTGACGCTGTCGCCGGGGAACTTCACTACGACATCTCTATCCAACGGGGAATACCACTTCTTCCAGATGACGCCTGGGGCGTACACGGTGAACGTGACGGCGACGTCGTACATCGGCGGCAGCCAGTTGGCGTCGGTGTTCGCAGGGTCGACGGCGACCGCGGACTTCCTGCTGACGAGCCTGAAACCGACGTTGACGGTGACGCCGGAGGCGCACAGCATCGGCGCTGCGGGCGGACCGTTGAGCTTCAGTGTGTCCAACACGGGTTCGGGCGTGATGACGTACAGCGCGACGGTGATCGCGGGCGACGATTGGCTGAGCATTGGGTCCGGGGCGTCGGGCGGGAACACGGGGACGATCCACGTGAATGCGGCGGCGTCGAACGTGACGCAAGCGCGCACGGGGCGCATCCGCGTCACGGCGCTGGGCGTGGGCGGGATCGCGGCGACGAGCAGTCCGCGCGAGGTGCTGGTGGCGCAGGAAGCGGGAGCGGACGGTGTGCCGCCGGTGATCACGCGGCTGGGAGGCAGCCCGGTGAGCGTGGAGCAGTATGCGGCGTACACCGATGCGGGGGCGACGG
>CAYMXT010000337.1:0-2968 GCA_964394415.1 uncultured Planctomycetales bacterium | reverse complement strand
AACAGGTCGAGCGCGAAGTCGTCGTCCTTCACGTACAGCGGGCTCGAGTTGATGATCGAGCCGAGCACGTTGCTGTTGGCGCCGCGCGGGCGGTCGCGCAGGTTGCCCGGCGGGACGGCGCTGAGTTCCTTGCTGCGGTCGCCGCGCACATAGTTGATTACGTCGGCAGGGGTGGCCAGCGGATTGCTGGCGAGCTCCGTCATCTGCGATGACGACACGCCCGCCGAACCGCTTTCCGGCACGAAATCGACGCGCGATCCGTCCGGCCGCAGCGTGAAGATCCTTCGTGATGCGGGCGCGGGCAGCCGATCTGACGCGCGCCAGATATATGGCTGGCCGTTACTATCGCGCGGCAGCGCCGACCCGTCCGTCGCAGTGCCCTTGAACGTCGAGGTCAGCGGATCGATCTCGCGGCGATACAAGTTGCCGGACCATGTTCCCTGCGCAATCTCGGTCGTGAAGACGCCGTTGCCGGTGTCCAGAAAAGAGGTGCTCGCCGCGGCCGCCGCGCCGATCACTGCGCGCTCGCCTATGATCTCTCGGACGATCCGGGCGAAACCCGCGATAAGTTCGGACGAGCGCTCGGCGCTGAACGCCAGCCCGCGGCTGTTGATCGCCGCGTGCCATAAGTCGTAGACGCGCCCTCGCGCCGAGGCGCTATCCGTGTTCGCGGCCGGCCACGTCGCCGGCGTCCCGGTGCTGGGCCAACTGGCCGCTCCAGTGAGCAGGTTGCGGAAGCCCGTTCCGCCAAAGGTGTCGCCACTCCATTGCAGGCCGGGTAGCGTCATGTTGGCCGTCAGTCCAAGTCCGACCGTGAAGTTGGTCATGCGCTGCCACGTCGCCGGGTCGTTCCTCGGATTCCAGTACTGCTCGGCCGCGCTACCGGCTCGATCGGCGTAGTACGGAACCCCGTTGTTGACGAGGTCGGGACGCAGGTCCGTGGCCCAATAGTGGAAAGCGACGTCGGCGAGACTGTCGGCGTTCGCATCACGATAGACCGATGTCAGCGCGAAGTCGGGATTCGACGCACCCGCCGGAAACACCGTGCCATCGGGCAACGTGCGGGCAGCGCTGTCCGCGTTGCCGCAAGCCGACCCCGAGCAAAAGCTGCTCGTGGTGTCCGAGTCAGAATTCCAGAAGCCGTCGGTCATCAGGATGTGGAAGTTCGGCCGGCAGCCGTACTCAGTGCCGGAAGAAACCTGCGGGTCCTGCGCGTAAGGGCTGTTGACCCCGCTGGCACGGTAGTACTCGCCGGCCCGCATCATTGCGGTGCGCAGTGGCGTAAATCCCGACGCAGGCAGCCGGAATAGCCACGAATAGAAATCTGAGCGGTGGTTGACGGTGAGAGGGTCGTCGGCGAAACGACGGATGCGATTGTCGACAGCGTTGCCGCCCCAACCCGTGCAGGATGTGCCGAAGGCGTTGCACGTGGTCAGACCCTGCCACGCGAGCCGAACCGAGTCGGGCAGCGTGGCAAAGGCGCGGCTGGCGGCCGTCGCCGTGAGCAGATTGCGTGTGCGGTAGTAGGAGTACCAGTTCGCGAAGTTTTGGCGTTCATCCGGCCCGATCGAGGGATTGGTCCCGGAAGTCGCCGACACGATGACCAGCGTATAGCAGTCGTCATCGCCAATCGTGCCGTCGCAGTTCGCGTTGGCAGCGCTAAAGCGGTAGTAATAGCCCGGGCCCGGTGTGTCGGTCTTGAACGGACTGACAAGCGTCCCGCCTGCGGCGACGCGGCCGGCTTGTAGTGCATCCAGATCCGCGGCAATGTTCGCGTGTGCAGCGAAGCTTTGCAACGTCGAACTCGGGTTGTAGCTTTGCGTGGGTCGGTAGTCCGTCGCAAGATTGACGCTGCCGTTGTTCGGCCGCCCGGCTACGCCATCGGCGAAGCCGTTGATCCACGCCTTGGTAAAGCTGGTCGCGAGCGGATTGCCGTTGGCGTCCAGCGGCGGCAAGTAGATCGTGTCGGGGTCGTAGTAAAGCGGATTGAAGACAGAGGACTTATAACGGCGCGTGCCCTGGCTTGTCCCAAGATCGTCCGGCACATGCGCTTGCGCCATCGACCCAGAGTCATCCAGCGTGACCACGATGTTGGGTGCCGGCGGCGTGGGGAGGAATTGCGGCACCTGCGCCAGCGACGCCGGTGGTGTGGTCGGCGCTGCGAACGCGGCGGGCGCCCAGGACATCGCCAGATAGATGCCGAGCACCTGCGCGCACAGGAGCCGCTGTGCCGCGTGCGGAATCGGTCGTTCGGTTTTTTTCATTCGAGACCTCGCAAGCGAAGGCCGCTACGGCGCGATCGGGTTCGGACGCAACTGGCTTTGGACGGTCGCGGGAAAGTTCGTCGCCGTGTTGTCGCCGAAGCCGCGTGCCGTGACGACGTACATCGTCGGCCGCGTGCCACGCGCAAAGCGGATTGTGTAACCGCCGCTGTCGCCGAGCGCCTCCTCGATCATGCAGCGGGGGGCGGCCACGCCCGGCGGCACGCTCGGCGGGATCAGGGCGCGCGGGTCGCTCCAGTTGGGATTGGCGGAAGAAGGCGGGTCCCAGCGCGTGCCGAGCGGTGTCGATTCGACGAACTTGACGTCGTCGAGCCTGACCGCGCCGGCCGCGCCGTTCCAGACGATCTCTTCGCAGTGGCGCAGCGCGAGCTCGGCCATCTCGAAGCCGACCGACGAGGAACGCAGGTTCGCAGCGATGCGCTCCTCGGTCGTGACGCCGCGGATCGCCACCACCGCCAGCAGGGTGATCATCACCAGCATGACCAGGCTGAGCGGTAGCACGATGCCGTGGTTGGCTCGGATGCTCCCTGCAGTGCGTTTCATCTTCGTCCTCACAGCACG
This sequence comes from uncultured Planctomycetales bacterium, assembly GCA_964394415.1. Taxonomy (GTDB): domain Bacteria; phylum Planctomycetota; class Phycisphaerae; order UBA1845; family Fen-1342; genus JAGVEP01. The sequence goes on along the minus strand of CAYMXT010000337.1, from coordinate 125 downwards.
CGATTGCGCAACGTCACCACCTGCGTGAAGGTGCGACGCAGCCTGCCATCGGCGGGGAAACTGTTGCCCCGACAGTCCATGCCGGGCTGCGCGCCGGTGGTCAAGCCGGTGTTTTCGGAGACGAC
>CAYMXT010000336.1:0-2974 GCA_964394415.1 uncultured Planctomycetales bacterium | reverse complement strand
CTGCGCCTTGTCGAGGATCCGAGACAGGTTTTCGAGGAGGTTCGCCAGCCGGGGGGCGCTGGCCTGGTACATCGAGATGGTCATGGTGAGGGCTCCGGTGGCCGCCGCATGTCTGGAGAATACGCCATCGAAAGCGAAGTCATCCGCGACGGCCTGCGTACATTGCTCGCGCGCGACCAGGTGATCGACGCGCGGTTGCATCGCAGCGTCAGAATTTCAAGTTCGTCCCGACGTAGAACGTGCGGCCCATGCCGGGAACGGCGATTCCCCAAGGCACGCCGTTCATGCTCATCGTCGTGCCCTGGCCGAGATAGGCGCCCCCGGTGGGCAGTTCGTAGAACCGGTCGAACAGGTTCTCCACGCCGAAGTCCAGGCGGACCTGCTTCCACGAGTAGCTGGCCCGCAGGTTCACGAGCGCGTAACCCGATGTCCTGACCTCGTTGCGCGTTGCCGAGATGTCGGTCTTGGCCTTGACGCCGACCAACTCGGCGATGTTGTCCCATGCGCCGCGCTTGTGCGTGAGCTTCAGCCGGGCGTTGAGCGGCATGATGTTGTAGAGGTGCTCGCCGGTGTCGCGGTTCTTGCCGTTGGTGTAGCTCAGCGCGCCTTCCAGCCCCCAGTCCCCCAGTGTCGTGCTTGCCAGCGGCGTGTGGCCGGAGAAGTCGACGCCGTAGAGCCGCGCGGACTGGTTCGCGTACTGCAGCACGTTGAACTGGTCCGGCGCCCAGCCCGCGCGGCGTACCGCGTCGATGTAGTCGTGCACGCGGGTGAAGTAAGGCGAGGCCCTCAAGACCCGGCTTCGATCGGGCGTGTGCCAGTCGAAGGTGGTCGACAGCGTGTAAGCCTTCTCGGGCCTGAGGTTGACGTCGCCGACATAGCCATTGCCGTCGCCGACGAAGTTGTTCATCGTCGCCGCCATGGCCCAGGAAGACCAGGTGTAGCGCTCGTACAGGTTCGGCGAGCGCACCTTGTGCGCGAAGCCGAACTCGATGTCCAGCGATTCGTCGTGGGTGTGGCGCGCCAGCGCGGCGAAATCCCAGTTGTCGTCGCTCTTCTTGCGGTCCAGCGCATTGAAGGCGCCGGCCTCGCTGATCTGGTTCCCGGCATTGGTGCCCGTGGTCCGGTAGCCATGGACGTCGCCGGCATCGGTGCGCACCCGGTCGTAGCGCACACCTGCCAGCGCCTGCCAGCGGGGCGACAGGCGCGTCTCCCATTCGGTAAACAGGGCCGTCCGGTCGCGCCTGCCATTCTCGATGTTCAGGAAACTCAGGGGCCCCATGCCGCCGCCCGAGGCAGGCCACCAGTCGTCGAGCCGGTAGCGCTGCAGTTCGCTGCCCACGCGCAGCACGTCGCGTTCGCTCAGGTTGATGTCGGCCTTGACCGTGACGCCGGTGGTGCTGCTTTCGGAATTCATCGGCATCCCCGAGGCGCAGGTGCCCGCCGGGTCGCCCATGAAGCGGATCGGCGAGCATGGCGAGCCGGTGCCCGATAGCGAGCCGTACCAGAAGCGCTTGTCGGGGCCGAAGTCCATGAAATGGTCGACTTTCTCATGGTAGGCGCGTGCCTCCAGCGATCCCCACGCGTAGGCGCCCAGGTAACGCAGGTTGACGCGCTGCTGCTCATTGCCCAGCAGGTCCATGCGCTGGTTCGGGAAGAGCTGGTACGGCATGTCCTGGTAGCCGAGTCTGGCCTCGAAGAGGTGGCCGTCGCCGCGAAAGGCGACGCCCAGTGTGTGGTTGCCGGTCCGGTAGGCCGTGGATCCCACCTCGTCGAGCGGCAAGGTGTGACCATTGCGCCCGGTGGCCGTCGTGGTCTTGAAGGCGCCGCCCGCCGTGTAGTTGTCCGCGCGGCTCCAGGCGCCGTCGTAGGCGATGCTGAAGGCCTCGGTCGCGTGGACGAGCGAGAGGTTCGCGCCGCGCGCCGCGTTGTTGCTGCGGTAGAAGGCGCCAACCTCGCCGCCGGTGATATTTCCCTGGCCGGGTGCCGCGAACGCCGGGGCGCGCGTGTTGGCGACGATTGCGCCGCCGATGCTGTCGCCGCCGACGCTCACTGGCGTGATGCCGGCATACACCGTGAGGTTACCCACGTTGGCGGGGTCGATGTACGACAGCGCCGGGTTCATGTGGTTCGGGCAGGTGGCGATCAGGTCCATGCCGTCGAGCTTCACTCGCAGGCGATCGTCGGCGAGCCCGCGGATCACGGGCAGGCTCGAGACGCCGCCTGCGCCGTATAGGCTCACGCCGGGCACGTCGCGCAGCAGGCTGGCCGTGTCGCTCGTCGCCGAGCGCAGCGAGCGGATCTGTGCCGGGGGCACCGACTGGGCACCCGCTGCCGGCGTGGGCTCGGTTGCGCCGCTGACGACGACGGGTTCGAGCGTACCCGTCTGGGCGATCGACGGCTGCGGGACGGCGTAGACCAACGTGATGGAGAGGGCGAGCACGCTGGGGCGGCCGCACGAGGCGAGGCTGGCTTTCATCGTTTCGTTTTCCTGTGGATGCAAGGCATGCGTGGATGCCATCCGGATCCGTTCTCGCGGCGCAGACGCGCGGCGCGGCAGCGCACCCGGGCGCGCGCGAGAACGACAGTCGTGGAGCGACTCAGGAAACGAGCGGCGGGGCTCGCGAGGGCGGGAGCGGGTCGAAGCGCGCGATGAGCGGCGCGTCGGTGTCGGCGGGGCCGGAGGCCGTGGCGGCCGGCGGTGTGGCGATGCCGGGTGTTGGCGCCGCGGGAGCGGCAAGCAGGCCGCTGGCGACACACACGGCGCAATCGGCTGGCCTTGCCTCGGGCGACGGCACGCCGCGGGATTCCGCAGCGCGGTCACCCGACGGCGACGGTCGCTCGACGCCCGCGACCGTGCAGACCTCGCCCGCCACGCTGTTGTCCTGCACAACCATGCGTGCGTGATGCGAGGTGCTGGCCAGCGCCAGACCGAACTGCGCGACCACGGCCAGCAGGGCCAGGGTCAACGCAATCC
>CAYMXT010000335.1:0-2987 GCA_964394415.1 uncultured Planctomycetales bacterium | reverse complement strand
AAGGGGACATTCTACTTTACTCAACGGAGAAAACCAGAATGTCCCCCTTTTATGCGGATCAAGTAGTCGTTGGAAAAGGGGACATTCTACTTTACTCAACGGAGAAAACCAGAATGTCCCCCTTTTATGCCAGGGTTCGGTGTTTGCAAGGATTACGACTTCGTAATCGTCCCCACTTACCGGATGAACGCGGATCAAGTAGTCGTTGGGGTCATGACCGCCCCATTCACGAATGTCGTTCACGGCCATAGCGCGCTGCGCCAACGCCGCCACCAGTACCAGGCCTGCGATTCTGGATCTCATTTGAGACCTCCTAACGGTTGATTCGTCCTCTACCCGTTGCCGAACCGCTCAGCCACCGGAAGAGGCAGATTCCCAATAGCAAGCACGCGCTACCGGACGAGGTCGGCACAATCCCGACCTCCACACGAGCCCATTCCGATAGGCTGCGACCAGTCGCGTTATCACCCCACCCTGCGCCGGGGGCGTAGAACAGGCTCTCGAAGAAGTTGCCCTGAAGGGCCAGATCGCCGTCGATGAACAGGCTATATGTGCGCACGTCTGACGACTGGAACATGAAGTCGTGGAATTGATACGGCGTGAACTCCGCCCAGTGGCCGGGCTCATACGTGCTACTGATCCGGTTTGTGCGAAGCGCGAACGACACCTCCCACTGGTCGTCGGAACTTATCAGGATGCCTGGGTCCGATCCGGGGCCGATGACTTCATGCACCAACACTGACCATGACATGAGGAACATCTCGTCCTGGCCTAGCGACATCTGTCCAGGACGTGACTGTCCGTAAGCCTCGTACATACCATTGGCAGCGCGCGAATCGATGAAGAGGCTCCCGTCGGCTAGCCAACGTTCCGGCGGCGGATCGCTGGTAACCCGCGTCCACCCCTGCTCTTCCGGCCAGCCGTCTTCCCAGACGACCCACCACGGCTCCGCCCGGGCGGAGTTGGGCGCGGCCCCCAGCACCAACGCCAACACGGCCGTCAATATGCACCTCAACACGCGTTCTCTCCTGTGCAGCCCAGCCGGGCCGCGTGCGTTGCGGCGCTGGGCAGGTCCCCGGCGCTACGAATCCCGGCGTCGACTGACTTTTGGATCTCATCCCGGCTACAGCCCAATTCGCAGGCCTTCCGCGCGTTACGCTCCAAGCCCTGTAGCGCGGTGCGCTGGCGCTCTTCGGGCGTCTGTTCCGCGACGGACTTCCGCCGGCTGTGGCCGTGAAAGTCGCGCATGAACTCGCGGCACTCTGCCTCGGTGCGCGGCGGCCAGGACCACTTGCGCGCCGTCACTACCTTCTTCGAGACGTACGAGCCGAAGTAGGCCGGGCTGCACGCCTCCGCGCCGCCCGGCGCGCCCGTTCGTTCAGCACGGGGACACCAACCGACGACGGGCGCTGTATCTCCTCCGTGCCGCCGCCGGCACGCGTCGCAGAGCAGTTCCCGGCCCATCTCAACCTCCGTCAGCGGCGGGGTGGCGCGCTGACCCCGGTTCCACATGTCCAGCAGCACATGGGCCCACTGCCAGTGGCGCAAGACGTCGTCATCCTCGATTTCCTCGAGGCGCCTGCCGTGCGCGCGGAGCTGGGCCACCAGGGCGACACGCAGGCCGTCCGCCGCGCCCCGCGGCGGAATGTCTGACGCCTTGGCGACAGCCGGCGTGACATTCTGCGCAGCCGCTCCCCGGTCAACTGTCGCCATGGCGACAGTTGGACCTCTGCGGGTCACCGCATCGCGCGCCTGCCCCGGCGTCAACCTGTAGTTGGCCAGAATGCTCGCGCTGCCTGACATGGCCGCCTCCGGCGAAAGCGGTCCGGTAGGGTGGGTTCCGCCCGCCACCCACACTGCTCGCTTATGTCTCGACGTACTCCGCTCCCCGGGCGGGCTGGGGCTGGGGCTGAGGCTGGGGCTGGGGCTACCTACTGTCCCCGCGGCTCAGTCCCGCGGCAGCTTCCCAGCCGGGCAACTCACCCGGACTATCGTGAGTATAACCGCGCCACGGCCAAAAGACAGCACGTCCCAGAAGGTATTCTTGTCCACAAACCCGGACAACGCTGTCGGAATTTCCGGCGTGGATACGGGAAAGTCGGTCGCGGCGGCGGCATTGCGTCGCTTCCGGGCTACCCGGCGGCGTACCCTAACGGTGTCATGCTGAACGGCGATTGCGACGGCAATGTGGACTTTGACGACATCAACGCGTTCGTGCTCGCGATCAGCGATCCGGCGGCGTACGAAGTACAATATCCCGGCTGTTTCTGGCTCGCCGGCGATTGCGACTCCGACGGCGACGTGGACTTTGACGACATCAACGTCTTCGTCGCGCTGCTGTCGCAGTAGCGCTCGGGCGCCGTACCGCCGTGCCGGGCCCCCGTGCGGCCGACCAGAGCGCCGCGCGGTATCCTCGTGCGGACGTTCTAACCGGCGAGCGGCTCACCGGCTGCATGCCCGCTGCCGAGCGTGAGCGCGGGATTAGCCGCGCCTGGGTCGCGTGGAACCGCGGCCAACGCGTCACGCTTCTTGGTTGCGGCCGCAGGGCGGTGCTGAGCCGGCGTGGTCTTCTTCTGGAGAGTATGCATGTCCCGCAACTACGCGCGCGTCGCGGCCGAATTGGAGTGTACCGGGGGCCGGCAAGAGCGCATGCAGGCTGTGGTCGATGTGCTTTGGGCCGGACTCAAGGACACCGGCGTCTCGTGGGTGGGCTTCTACCTGCACGCGGGCGGCACGGAACTGGCGCTCGGTCCCCGCCGGGACAAGCCGGCGTGTTCGCCGATCGGCTTGCACGGAGCGTGCGGGCAAGCGTTTCGGGCGCGCACGCCGCTGGTGGTGCGTGACGTGCGTGAGCTGGGGCCGAACTACGTGGCGTGCGACCCGCGCGACCAATCCGAGGTCGTGGTCCCCTGCTGCACGGCAGACGGTCAATGCTGGGGCGTGCTGGACCTCGACAGCCACGCAGTGGGGAGTTTTGATAATCTGGA
>CAYMXT010000334.1:0-3016 GCA_964394415.1 uncultured Planctomycetales bacterium | reverse complement strand
AATTGAGGGTCGCCGTGCACAGGGAGCCGCAGTTGATGCCGGCCGACGCCGCGGTGACCACGCCCGACCCCGTGCCCGCCTTCACCACCGAGAGGACGAACGTCTGCAACGCGAAGCTTGCCGTCGCCGTCTTGGCGGCGTCCATCGGCACCGTGCATGTCGGCGCCGTCCCGGCGCAGGCACCAGTCCAGCCGGTGAACGTCGATCCGGTGGCCGGCGCGGCCGTCAGCGTCACGCTGGTGCCCTCGACGTAGTTCTCCGTGCAGTCCGCGCCGCAGTTGATTCCCGCTGGCGCCGACGTCACCGTTCCGGTGCCAGTGCCAGACCTCGTGACGGTCAGGGCGAGCAGGCGCGTGAATTGCGCGTTCACCGAACTCGCCGCGCTGATCGGCACGACGCAGGCGCCCGTACCCGTGCACGCGCCGCTCCACCCCGTGAAGACCGATCCGGTGGTTGCCGTGGCCGTCAACGAGACGCTGGACCCCTGGTTAAAGCTCGCGGCGCAGCTCGTGCCGCAGTTGATGCCGGCCGGCGAAGAGGTCACCGTCCCCGACCCCGTCCCGGACTTCGTCACCGTCAGCAGATGCGTAATCGGTGCGAACGTCGCGGTCGCCGCGCGCGCCTGGTTCATGCGCACGACACAGGTCAGGTTCGTGCCCGAGCACGTCCCGCCGCTCCAGCCGGTGAACACGAAGCCGGCACTGGCTGTCGCCGTCAGCGTCACCTGCGAGCCGGCCGTGAACGGCGCGCTGCAGGCAGTACCGCAGTTGATGCCGGCGGGCTGCGACGTCACCACGCCACCGGCCGTGGCCGACACCGTCAGCGTCTGCGGCGGCGGCAGCGGCGCCACGACATCGTTGAGACCCGCGCCAAAGTCCATCCGAAGCCGCCCGCCACCGTCACAGCAGTCCTCGAAGCCGAGCAGGATGATCGTGTGCGGGCCCGGTGAGAGGCTCACCGTCGCATCAAGCGTGGGCGAGGCCGACCCGTAGGCGCCGGCGACGAGCGCCCCGTCAACATAGAGCCCGGCGCCGGCCTGGTAGTCTCCGTCGCCAACCAAGCGCACTTCCGACGCTGCGGTCGCGTTCACCACGAGCACCGTACGCGTCCCAATGTCCAAGTTGGCGCCGACATTTGGTGCCGTGAACAGCGACGAATTATTGCCAACGCTGGACACCGGCACCGGCTCGTTGGTGTACCCGGCGCGGTCGGTCGGCAGGCCATCGAACAGCGTCATCGCCGTGCCCGCCGTCGGCTGCGTCCCGTTCCGGTTCCAATAACGGGTCTCCATCGAGATGCTCGTCGCCGTCACCTCGCCGACGAACTTGGCCGTGACATTCTGCGACACATTCATGGGCACCATGCAGGCGCTGAACGTGCCACCGCAGGCGCCGCCCCAGCCGGCGAACACCGACCCTGGCGCGGCCGACGCGGTCAAGGTGACGTTCGTCCCGAAGTCATAGTCAAACGTGCACGTTGCACCACAGCTGATGCCCGCTGGCGCCGAGGCGACCGAACCCGGAGCGCCGCCGAGCTTGGTCACGGTCAGCGTCCGCTTCGGTGTGGGGGCAACGATGTCCACCCAGCCGTCGCCCACGTCCATCTGTCCGCCGGTGCCGAAGTCGTTGCCGTCCTCGAACCCGATGATTTCGATCACGTGCGGGCCGTTGCTGAGTTCGAGCGGATTGACCTCGATGACGCCCCAGGGATTCGTCACCCACAGCGGGTCAGGCGCACCGTCGGCGCGCTCGTCGGAGAGCCAGAAGCCGTACCAGGAGGGATCCGCCCAGTGCGACCCGACCGGCACGCCGTCGAGCAGCACAACGCCACCCAGGAAATCCACGCCAAAGCGCACGCCGATCGAACTCGGCCCGTTCGACGTGACGGAGATCGAGATGCGCGTCGCGATGTCGGTGTCCGCCATGCCGGGATGCCGCACGCCGGAGGCTTCGATCTGGTCGCCCGAGATCGGATCGAGCAGCACACTCGGCGACGAGCCGAGATTCGGCAGCGAAACGGCGGGATAGGTGTAGCCCGCTACGTTGGTGGGCAACGCCTCAAACGTGGCGGCGGCGCTCAAGTCGTCGGGGAGCGGCGACGTGCCAAGCCAGTGCCTCGTTTCGATGGAAATGCCGGTCACGCTGATGTCGCCGAGAAGCGGGCGTCGAGGCGACTTCTTCAGCGTCGCGGCCTCAGCCACGCTCGCGGTCGGCACTTCGCGCGCGGCCTCAGCGCATGCGGACACAAGAACAGCTGCGGCAAGCGATGCAAGGGGAACGGCGCGTCGGAGCACGTTTCGGAGGGGCATAAGGTGCCGGCGTGGTGGCTAGAATTGTTGCCTCAAAGCTACAAGCGTCACAAGGAGCGTCAATACTATAATTTCGTGACAGCGCCTGTGACCTACGTCACAAAGCACTGTCGCAGAAGAAGATAGCGATATCACAATGTGATGAACTGACCATGTCCGGTGCCTCACGGTGCGGGGAGAGAACGGACGAAATGTCAGCGACTGGACGACGCGACGGCGTGTGGCGCTGTCACGGCGTTGCACATCGGCAGCGGCACGCGGAACGCACGAACCCCCCAGCCGATCGAGATCGACTGGGGGGTTCAATGAGGTGCCGGCGATGGCCTACTCTCCCGCGCCCTCTCGGGCGGAGTACCATCGGCGCTGTCAGGCTTAACGACCGTGTTCGGAATGGGAACGGGTGTGGCCCTGACGCTCTGATCGCCAGCGAATTAGAGACAATGGAAGGGGGTAGTGTTCGTGGTGTGTGGTCTCGCTGCTTTCGCGTTGTTGTCGCGAATGCTTTGCGAAGATAGTCCTTCTTGCGAAGGAGATTGGGAGTAGTCAAGCCTCACGGGCGATTAGGATCGCTACGCTCGTAACGCATTGCTGCGCTTCCACGGGCGACCTATCGACGTCGTAGTCTCCGACGGCCCTTCAGGGTGCTCAAGGCACCAGGGAGAGTTCATCTTGGGGACAGCTTCCCACTTAGATGCTTTCAGCGGTTAT
>CAYMXT010000333.1:0-3020 GCA_964394415.1 uncultured Planctomycetales bacterium | reverse complement strand
TGGATGTGTCGGTGGTGCCGTAACTGATCGAGATTGCCGACTTGGAAAATCCGATGAACGGAATATTTGGAATCTGTGCGTATGCCACGCTCAAAGCAGCGGCAATAGCGACGAAAGCGATGCCTGCGCGGATCATTGGATATTCAGCGTTGCCGACGCCACGATGTTGGTCGAATTGCGTACGACATAGCAGAGCATGTCGACTGCATTGGCGGTAGTCGTCAGCGTAGGTGCAACTCCAGAGGCGAATTTCCACACCGCATTATAGGCGAGCGTGCGTGACCCGGTGCCGTCTTGCACGATGAAGATGCAGCCGGAGCGACCGACCTGGGTGTTGGTCGGGGCGCCGAGCGTGCGATTGCCGCCGAGCGTCACCATGAAATTGATGCCGGTCGCCATGTCGGTGGCGATGGTTGCGTCATCGGGCAGCGTGACCAGCGCACCGGCGCTGGCGAGCTTGTCCGCTCCTACGACCTTGTCGGCGGCGGCCGACCAGATGTTGCTGTCGGTCGCCATGTCGGCGTTGACGGTACATGTTGCCGTGCACGGCGTAACCGAGAAGCTCATGCCGGTACCTTGCGCCACCGAGGTCACGGAGCCGGTGCCCGAGGCCGTGACCCACGTAGTGTTGCCGCTGCCGTCGGTCTGCAGGAGCTGTCCGGAGGAGCCGTTGGAGGCCGGCAGCCGGAAGTTCGTCGCCGTGCCGGCCGCTGCGGCCACGGTCACCGTGGCATCGCCGGAGGTCGCACCGAACAGCTTGACGCTGCCGCCCGTACCGCCGTTGCTGCCCGCCGTAATCCCGCCGCCGAGCACAGCGGCGCCGGCGACGCTGAGACCGCCATTCGAGCGCAGCGCGCCGTTGGTCGTGGTGGTCGCCGCCGTGGTCGCGCTGGCAGTTACTTGCGTGGTGGTCACGCTGGCGAGTACCGTGCAGCAACTCGGGTTGGCGGTGGAGATCGAGTAGGTTCCGGTCCCCTTCAAGATCGTCGAGAAACCGACATTGCTGTCGGATGTCGAGAAGCTTTGAATATACGGCGCATTTCCAGTGGTGTGCGCGGCCATCACGAAGTAGTTGACATTGCCGCTGGCGGCCGAGCCGGCGAAACGCACGATGTTCTCGTCGCTATCGTTGCGGAAGTAGAACGAACCCGACTGCCGCATTTTGAAAATCATGTCGTCATTTCCGGATCCGGAATTGACGGCGATCGTGGCGTCGGTGCCGCTGAAGGTGAGCGGGGCGGTCGAGCTGAGTGCCAGGCTGGTACCGGAGGCGGCGCCGATCGTCGGGGTCGTGAAGGTCGGCGAGACCGTGAGCGCTACCGTGTTGCCGGTGCCGCTTACTCCCGTGATGGAGTTGCCGGCGATCGCAAAGGCATTGCCGGTGCCGGCGGTGTCGTAGGTCTTGTTGGTGAATGTATCGGTCGTCGCCTTGCCCACGAGTGTGTCGGTGCCGGTCGGCAGCGTCAGCGTACCGGAGCCCGCGGTCGAGGGGACAGCCAGCGTGACCACGCCGGAGGCGCTGCCGGACAGCTTCAGGGTGCCGGCCGCCGAGCCGGCAACGCCGATCGTCAGTGCACCGCTGCTGATCGTCAAGTTGGGGTTGCCGACGACCACCGAGGAGGTCGTGGCGTAATAGGGGATTTCCCCGGCTGTGCTCGAGGTGACGGTGCCGCCGCCACCACCGACGGTGCAGGGACCGCCGGCGGCGATCAGGTTACCGCTGCCGTCGATCGAGACGCAGTCGCCCGAGGTCATCGAGCCGGTGGTCGTGGCGAATGACGTGGTGTTGCCGGAACGCGTGCCCTGGCTGAGTGCAGCGGATCCTGCACCGATCAGCGGCAAGCTGGCGACATACGAAGTAGCGCCCGTACCGCCGTTGGTAACGGCAACAGGAGTGGTCAACGAAACCGTGACTGCCGTGGTGCCGGAAACGCCGATGCCGGTGCCGGCGATGATGCTGGTGATCGGCGTGCCGGCACAGTCAGTGAGTGCGCCTGCCGCGTTGAAGCAGGCTGCGGAACCGTTGGTGGTCGGGGCCGTTATCGTCGCCAATGTGGCGTCGACACCGTTGGTGGTGATGGTGAAATTACCAGTTGCGCCGCCGACATTGTCGATGGTGACGCCGGGCTTGGTCGAGGTCGAGCTCAGGCAGACCCGGTTGTAGGCGCCGGACGTGGGGCCGCTGTTTTGGCAGATGCCGGGGCCTGATGTCGTGACGCCGAGCCCGGTGAGCGAGCCGGCGCTGGGCGTGCCGCCGTCACAGAGAACGCCGTTTGCACACCAGCGAGCGACGTGACCGGGCGTGACGTTGCCGCTCTGTTGCACGCTCTGCGCCATGATCGGCGCACCGCACAGCAGAAAGCCGAGAAACACCACGCATTCCATGAGGCGCTTCCTGAGCATGGGGAGGAGACCTTCGTTAGACCGAGAGATCGATGCCACAGACGTACACGTCGGCGGTCGCCGCCGCGCCCTGCGCGGTCGTGAGCGAGAGATAAATTGCCCAGTCCGGCAGTTCGGCGACGGCATAGCGCGTCGTCGCCACCGCCGCCTCGAGCGTAGCCTGCAGGAGCTTGTTGGCGGTAGTGAGCGAGGAATAGACCTGTCCGGCCGCGACCAGCGCGGTGCCGGCTTTGGACGCCTGCGGGTAGAACCCGCCGGCAGCTGTCGTGAGGCTGATCGAGGCATTGGTGATGATGATCCGCGTCAGCATGAACGCCGTGACGCGTGCCCGCAGCACGAGTGGCTGATCGGAGGTGGAATTGAAGTCGGCGCCGGTCAACGAGGCGAGGACACGCTCGGCCGCGGGTGCCGCGCCCCAATCCTGCACGACATTATCTGTAGCCCATGAGACGAGATGCCCTGGAGTGATGTTACCGGATTGCACGATCATTTTGCGTCTCTCTGCGCCTCTATCGCTCGGCGTGTGCGTGTCGGCCCCAATCCTCCCGCCTGCGCGGAGACTTCATCGGCGTGATCGAGGATGCTTGCCAGGCGATCGGGGCCCGTCAGAAAGGACG
>CAYMXT010000332.1:0-3022 GCA_964394415.1 uncultured Planctomycetales bacterium | reverse complement strand
AGAGTTTTCCCCGCTTCATTCCACGCCTTCTGGACAGGCGAAGCCCGCGAGCCGTCGGGCGGTTATTTTTCCGCGGCTTCATGCTTGCCGGTTTCGTATTTTTGCCGGAAACTGCGTTGCCATTCACCGTGCCGTCAGGATAATTGCCCGTGTTTCGATTTCCCATATTGCTTCTTGCCGTAGCGTTTGCCGCTGTTTTCGGGGTATTTTTTCAGGGCGCTTCGGCGCAGACGTCGCTGAAACCGGAGGCGTTGCGGCTGTTGGATTCGTCGCTGACGCTGCTCGACATGGGGCGGCACGACCTGGCGATGCCGTGGGGCGCGGCCACCGCCGACGCCCTCGTGCTGCCGGAAACGGCGCGGATGTTCGCCGAACCGCTGACGGCATTCGACCGCACGAAATTCTACGCCGACCGCCTGAAAAACCTCGACGGCGGCAACCTCGATGATTTTTCCTACGCGCTGCTGCCCGCCCTCGGACTCGGCAATTTCTCGCCCGGCTACTACGACGCCACGCTCAATGCGCGGCAGATTGACGACATCCTGAAAGCCGACCCCGATTCCCTCGCCGGATTTGTAGGCGCCGTGGTGTTGCAACGCTTCCTGACGCCGCTTGCGCAGGCAGTTCCGACCATTCTCCGCGCCCGCGAACCGCTGCTGCGCGAACAAATCCTGACCGAACTCTGCGACTCGCTGCTGCTCCTGGACAGCGAAAGTGAAACGGCGAACCTCTACGAACTCAAAGCCGCCGAAGAACGCACCTTGCAGCAGGCGAAGGACTTCTACAAGGCCGCAGGCGCTGCCGACGCCGCGCGCCTGTACTCGGCGGGAATGTCGCTCTACCGCACGTACCTCAACCTGATGTCGCCCGGCAAAGATGCGCTCGGACTGATGCGCGACAGCATCCGAACCGTCGAAATTTCAACGCAATACGGCAAAATTGCCATTGGCGGCCGCGGCGACGACGTCTACGCGGGCGACTACATTTTAATCCTCGATATTGGGGGCAACGACCGCTATCTTTTCCCGGAGTACGACAAAAAGACGTCCGCCGGACATCCCGTGCGCGTAGTGATTGACATGGGCGGCAACGACTCGTATATCGGCGGGGATTTCTCGGCGGGCGGGGCGGTGTTCGGGGTGTCGCTGCTGCTCGACGTCGCGGGCAACGACATTTATTCGGCGGGGAATTTCTCGCTCGGCTGCGGGCTGTTCGGCGTGGGGATTCTGCACGATTTCGGCGGCGCTGACCGCTACACGGGGAAAATCTGCACCCAAGGCGCGGCGGCTTTCGGCGTCGGGCTGTTGATTGACGGCGACGGCAACGATTCCTACACCGCCGAGGCGCACGCCCAGGGGTTCGGTTCAACGCGCGGCTTCGGGGCGATTTGCGACCGTTCGGGCAACGACATTTACGCCGCCTGCTCACCGTTTCAGGATTTTCTCCGCTACGACGCCCACTATGTTTCCTTTACGCAGGGCGCCTCGCTCGGCTACCGTCCCGTAGCGTCGGGCGGGGTGGGAATCCTGGCGGATTTTCGCGGCAACGACACCTACATTTCGGATATTTACGGACAGGGAACGTCGTATTGGTTCGGCTTGGGCGCCCTCTACGACGAATCAGGCGACGAACGGTATCAGGCGTATCAGTATGCCCAGGGCGCGGGGGTGCATTTCGGCTTCGGAATTTTGTGGGATGCCGGCGGCGACGACGGCTACATCTCGCACGGCGTTTCGCAGGGCTGCGGCCACGACGTCGCCATGGGCGCGCTGCTCGACGAAGACGGAAATGACGATTACCACGCCGAGAGCTTGTCGCTCGGCGGGGGCAATGCCAATGCTACGTCGGTGTTCCTCGACCTGCGCGGGAGCGACTGCTACATCGCCCGCAATGCAGGCAACACGATGGGATACAGCGATTTCCGACGGAATTACGGCATGGCCGGAATTTTTGCCGACGGCGGCGGAAGCGACCAGTACGGCGAAACGACGCGCAACAACCGCATTACCCGCAAGTCCACCTACGGCATTTTCCATGACGGCGAAGTGATTCCGGCGCAAGTGAAAACTGCAACCGAGCCGGCGCTCACCCCGCCCGACGACCAGAAAGAGCCGCTGCGCTCCACCCTCGACAGCTTGTTTATTCAGGCCTCGGCCGCGCCGCAGAAGTTCCAGTACAACGTCGAGCCGGCCCGCAATGCCATCATCGAAACCGGCGGGGCGGCATTGCCCTTGTTGCGAACAAAATTCGCCACGGAGTCGGCCCGCGAACGGCTGGCGCTCGAAGCGATGCTGCCCAAACTGTGGGACAAGGACTCTGCCGCCGTTGCGCCGCTGATACTCGACTCGCTGGCTTCGGAGCGCACCGCCACGTTTGCCCTGTGCGCCACTGTCGTCGGGCGGAAAAAATACGCGGGCGCGGTTGCCCCGCTTGTCGGGCGGCTGAACTCTCCCGATTGGCGCATCTGCGCCGTTGCCGCGCAGCAGCTCGGCGAAACCGGCGACACAGCCGCGGCCGCTTCGCTGCGACAACTTCTCACCGACCCCGAACCCTTGGTGCGGGCGCGGGCTGCGTATTCCATCGGGCAACTGCTGCCGGATTCAACGCTGATAATGCTCAAACCCGCCCTCTACGACACGATGCAGGGAGTCCGCAACAGCGCCATTCAGGGCGTTTTGCGCAACGCCTCGCTGCCCGACCGCATTTTGGACGAAGTGTTTTCGGGGCATTTTACCCCGCAGGCGCGGGTGCGGCTTTCGGCGCTGCTGTCGCGGGCGGACTCGGCGCAGGCGGTGTGGGTAGCCCCGCAATTAGTGCGGCAGAACAAAGCGATGCGAGAGTATTTCTACCGAGCCGCGCTCGAAAAACGCATAACCCCGAAGCCGGAGATCATGGCCGAGCTCTCGCGGCGAGAAACAGACGAATACCTTGCGCCGCTCCTCGCCGGCAACGAGCCGCCCAAGCCGCCCGAACCGCTGGAAATAGAAGTCAAAAAAAAGAAGAAAGAGAGAAAGTCGGACGC
>CAYMXT010000331.1:0-3048 GCA_964394415.1 uncultured Planctomycetales bacterium | reverse complement strand
CTCGGCGGGCGCCGGAAGGCCGGACGCGACTACGGGTGTTCACCCGGGGCGCGGGCGCGTTACAAAAAAACTTCTTGCAATTTCACAAACCGGCCCCATAATTTCCAATGACGGCGTGCGTGACACGCAGGCTGCACACCGATCGAGATAGGGGGTTGAGTCATGCCGACCACACTCCGTGCCTCCGTGCCTCCGTGCCTCCGTGCCTCCGTGCCTGCGTGCCTCCGTGCCTTCGTAGTCCCCGTCTCGCCGTGCTAACCTGCTTCGTCCTAAGCGCTTGCGGAATTCCACGCGCGGCGGCCGCGTACACCGACGTGCTGGGCACGTTCAACGGCCCGGCGCCGGGGGCGCCGCGGGCCTGGCAGGGCGGGCTGCAAGTCACGCCCTACTCGGTCTTTAACCTCTACAACGCCAACACTTTAACTACGATCCCGCTGGTCGCGTTCGACCCCGCCGGGCCGCCGGTGCGGTTCGTGCTGTACCACAACACGGCGGACGCCGCCGCCAGCCGCACCTGCGCCGCGGGCACCGGCTGGCACCTGGGCTACGGCTGGAGCACGAGCTACAGCGGCCGCGTGGAGGGCGACCCGGCGGGCGACGTGACCGTGATCGCCGACGACGGCACGCGCGAGATCTTCGAGTACGATTCGGGCAGCGGGCGTTACGTCCCCGCGCCGTGGAACCACGACCGGCTGGAGTTCGCGGAGGATTACGAGTACGAGCCGAACCAAGTCGCGGACGTGTGGATACTTACGTCGCCGAGCCAGTGGGAGCGAATCTACAAGCACGACGGCGACGCGCACGTCGGCCGGCTGATCCAGGAGCGCGACAGCCTGGGGTTGACCGTCAAGGTTGTGCGGGACGGATCGAACCGGATCACGGAGATAAACAGCGCCGTCCACGTCCCGGCCGATCCGAACAATCCCGGCCAGCCAAGCCACGAACTCCAGATTCCAGTGCGTTTCAAACTGGTCGGGAGCGATTACGTGTTGTGGTACGTCGCTGATCCATTGAGCCACGAGTGGGAGCTGTTTTACGACGAACAGCTAACGAACAAGCGCCCCTACGCGATCGAGTTCCCGGTCCGAGGGGACGGCGACAACCAGCCGCCGCGCATGAATCTGTCGTACGTCAGCGCGCGCTACTTGGACGTGCTTACCGAGCCGTACGAGCCGGACCTTCCCAACGAGGAGATCGGCAAGCCGCTGAGCTGGGATTACGACTATGGCGCGTCCGGAAAACTGAGTAGTGTCACCGACCGCAGCACCGCGTTCGATCCGAACGACCCCGACCCGAACCAGACGACTGGTCAATCATTCCTGAGCATCAGCACGATTGGGGACCCCAATTACGCGGCGGGGCGCACCGTACGTGACAGGCGCGGTAAGGACTGGAGTTGGTATTTTGATTCTTCCGGAAACACGCGAAAGTCGGTCGACCCACTCAGCCACCGCGCCCTCATGGAGTACGACTCGGCGCGCAACCTCACCGAATACACCGATCCGCTCAACCACGTCTGGACCGCGACGTACAACCCCGTCGGCGGCGTTGCGTCCGTGACCAGCCCGATCAGCGGGCAGACCTGGGAGTACGACTGGGAGCCGGTCGGCGATCCCAACACGACGAACTTCTACCGCCTGGTCGAAATCCGCGACCCGCTCGATCATTGGGTCCAGTACGAGTACGCCGACCCCAACGACCCGAACGTCCCGCCGGACCCGACGCTCGTCACGCGCGTCATCGAAATGCCCGCCACCGACGACCCGAACGACAGCGCGGCGGTCACGAAGCTCAAATATTTCACCGACCCGAACGCGCTCGACACGTTTGGCCAACTCCACCAGGTCATCGACGCCAACGGCGTCATCACGCAGTTCGGCTACGACGACAACGGCTATGCGAACCGCATGCAGGAGGGCTACCTCGCCGCGCAGCAGGGCCGCAGCCTGCCGTGGTACGTGGACGTCCTGAGCCGAATGGCCGACAACGGACTCCCGACCGGGCAGGAATCTCAGGCCGCCGATTCTTCCCTGCTCTACAACAAGGCCTGCGAGCTTTCCTCGATGTCGTGCTCAACCGGGCTTACTGAGCAAGAGGACCACATCGACATACACACCGACCCGCTCGGATGGTCCGTGCCGCAGAACAACTACGGCGGCTTCCAGCCGCGCTGCCTGAGCTCGATGACCTGGGACAACCGCATGCGTCCGCTCACGGCGGAACTCTGCATCGACAGGCCCGCGACCGGGCCGGACATCGGCTACGATCTGGAGACGGACCGCTTCATGAACTGGACGCTGGACGAATTCAAGCGCCCGGCGACCTACCAGGTGGCCAGCAAGCAGTACTATGGCGACACGACCGTCACGCGCGCGTACGCGGTCGATGAATACGATGAGGAAGGCCGCGTACTTCGCGCTCACGACGCCACGGACACGGAGTTGACCGCGTCGTACGACGACGCCGGCCGGCTGATCCAGACGTCCCGCGGCGCCGACGTGACCGATTACGACTACGACGCCGCCGGCCGCCTGGACACCATCACTTACGAGAACGGCGCGACGTCGAGCTACACGTACGACGACGCCGGCCGCGTGACCGAGATTGAACACGCCTGGGCCGGCCAGACGCGCTGGGCGGTCTCGTACGGCTGGAACCTGGACAACACGGTCGATTACCGCGTCGAGCACGATTACGTGCTCGGGACGGCCGGGACGGTGAGCTTCGGCTACGATAACCGCAAGCGCCTGGTGAGCGAGGTTCGGCAGCAGGACGGCCAGGCGGTGTACAGCTTCGAGTTCACGTACGACCAGCTCGGCAACCGCAGGACGAAGCTCGACTGGCTGGCGCAGCAGAAGACCGTGTATCATTACGACACCGACCTGGAGGACCCGTTCGAGCTGGAGTTCCCCACGCGCCACAACCGGCTGCTATACTATCAGGTGTTCGACACGAGCGGCCAGAGCGACGTGCTCCTGCGGACCGTCCGGCATACGTACTACGCGATCGGCACCGTGTGCAACATCAGCATCCAGGACGAATGGATCG
>CAYMXT010000330.1:0-3050 GCA_964394415.1 uncultured Planctomycetales bacterium | reverse complement strand
AGCACTTCACCGTTCCCGAGCCGGCCAAGGCGCAGGTATGCGCACCGCCCGCGCTCAAGGACGGGGAGGAGGACGAACCCCGCACCGGACCCGCCCCACCGAAGCCCAGGGCCAGCATCAGGATCGGAACCAGCGACGCAGCGCGACAGCGGGAACGCAGGGAAGACAGCGGGAACATGGCGGGACTCCGTCGATCGCAACGGCCGACGCGGTCGGCCTCCATCGCGGTCCACGACAAGTCGCGACGAGTCCCGCCATCTCCCACGCCAACCGGAAGATGCAGGCCAGGACGTGGCCACGGCCCTTCTTGGGCAATGTAAACAGATGTATCGTCGGAACCGATGGCTTCTTCGCAGCGGGCACCTGGAAGGAGAACGCAGATGAATCGGAACGTCGTGGTCGTCGCAGCAGCGTTGCTCGCCTTCGCTTTCGCCCTCGCCGGCAGCCTGCATGGGGTGCAGGCGGAGGGACCGGCGGATCGGTCGAGTGCATCCGCGAACCAGGCCTGGCAGCCGGTCGTCGTGTCGGCGAGCCGCTTCGGCGTCTCGTCGGAGTTGCGCAGACTTGCGCCCGCAGGGCCGGCTGCCTCGCTCAATCCTGACCCGGAAGCTCCGGTCGAACGCCACCATCCGCCGGTACGTCGCGTGGTGAAGCCGCGCCCCGACGGATTCGCGGACCCGCTGGTCCGTCAGCGCAGCCGCACGCCCGCCGCGATGCCGCCGGTCCTGACCTCGTTCGAAGGCGTGTCCGCGGCGGCCGTGCAGGCATGGATGGGTGCGGTCGTCCCGCCGGACACGGTTGGCGATGTGGGTCTGACCCAGTACGTGCAGATGGTCAACCCGGGCCTGCTTCAGGTCTGGGACAAGAGCGGCACCCCTCAGGCCGGGCCCATCGCGCTGTCGTCGCTCTGGTCCGCGGGCACGTGCTCGACCCAGAACGACGGCTACCCCGTAGTCCTGTACGACCACCTCGCCGACCGCTGGCTGCTGTCGCAGTTTGCCGTTCCGAACTACCCGAGCGGCCCCTTCCACCAGTGCATCGCCGTGTCGCAGACTGCCGACGCGACCGGCAGCTACTGGCTCTACGAGTTCATCATGCCCGGCACCAACCGGTTGAACGACTACCCGCTCCTGAGCGTGTGGCCAAGCGCCTATTTCATGACGGATCGGCAATTCCAGATGCCCGCCGCCGCTTGGGCCGGCACCGGCGCCTTCGCCTTCGATCGTGCCCAGATGCTGGTGGGCAACCCGTCGGCGAGCTACATCTATTTCGACCTCAACGCACTGAATCCTGCGATCACGGGCATGCTTCCGGCCGACCTCGACGGTCCTGCCCCGCCAGCCGGCACACCCGGCTACTTCGCCTATCCGCTTTCGACGGCCTGGGGCGATGCCGTGGACGGCCTGCGCCTGTTCGAGTTCAAGCCCAACTGGGTGACACCCGCGAGTTCGACCTTCTCGCTGCACGCCGACGTGCCGGGCGCCGCCTTCGATCCCGACATGTGCGGCTACGCCCGGAACTGCATCCCGCAGCCGCCGGCGGTACCGCCGGCAAGCGGCTCGATGCAAAAGGTGGATGCACTCTCGGATCGCCTCATGCACCGGCTCGCCTACCGCAACTTCGGAACGCACGCCTCGATGGTGGTCACCCACACCGTGGATGCCGGTGGCGACCATGCCGCCGTGCGCTGGTACGAGTTGCGAAGCCCCTTCTCGCCGCTACCCGGGTCCTTCGCCCTCTACGACCAGGGCACGCATGCACCCGACGCCACCCACCGCTGGATGGCCAGCGCCGCCATCGACGCTGCCGGCAACGTGGCAGTGGGCTACAGCGCTTCGAACGCCACCACCGTCTATCCGTCGATCTACTACGCGGGCCGACTGGGGAGCGACGCACCGGGATCCGGCCTCACCCAGGGCGAGGCCATCGCCATCGCCGGCTCCAACTCGCAGACGACCTCGGCCTACCGCTGGGGCGACTACAGCGCAATGACGACCGACCCGGTGGACCAGTGCACGTTCTGGTACACGCAGGAGTACTACACGAACACGCCGCCGACCTGCCCGGTGAGCAACTACCGATGCTGGCAAACGCGGATCGCGAGCTTCCGCTTCCCGAACTGCGGCCCCCTGTTCGGCGACGGGTTCGAGGGCGCGGGCTGACCCTTCCGCGAAAAAAAAGTGCTGGCACTGCGTATGGGTGGGAGAACTTCGCAGGAATCCCGCCATGCCGACCCCACCCACGCCGCGTTCCCACCCGGTCATGCACGCCGCCGGCCGTGCTGCCGCTCTGTGCGCGCTGCTGGCCGGCGCCTCGACCGCCGCGATGGCGGCGCCCACGGTGCGCATCGAGGACCGAGCCGCGTGCAGCGAAGGCAACACCGGGTACAGCAGCTGCAGCTTCACCGTGCGCCTGAGCCAGACCTGGGGACAGGCGGTGAGCGGTGTCTTCGGCGCCTGGGTGGAGGACACCGACTTCGCCGAACCCTACGTCGACTTCGAGCCGACGCCGGCGAACCCGAACTGGAGCATCGCCGCCGGCCAGACCACGACCACGGTGACGATCCGCGTGATCGGCGATGTCCTCGACGAGGACAACGAGACCTTCTACGTCGGGCTCGGCGATCTGGTCAACGCCGCCGCGAGCGGCAACGACCTGACCACCACGGTCGCGATCGCCGACAACGACGCGCCGCCGACCGCGACGCTCGATCCCTGCACCGTGGTCGAGGGCAGCGGCGGCGCGCCGCCGCTGTGCCAGACGCGGCTGCGCCTGTCCGCCCCATCCGGGCGCGAGGTCGGGGCCCGGTTTCAGGTCGCACCCGCTTCGACGGTGGTCTACAGCGGTTTCGAAAGCCCGGCGATCGCCGGCCAATCCCAGATGCTCGCCAGCGGCCAGACCGTGGATGGCTGGACCGTCGAGAGCGGCAGCATCGACCTGGTGAGAGACTCGCTCTGGCTCACCGTCGAAGGCCACCAGTCGCTCGACCTCAACGGCGGTGCGCCCGGCACCCTGCGCCGCGACCTGACCCTGGCGAACGGCGTCGCCCA
>CAYMXT010000329.1:0-3055 GCA_964394415.1 uncultured Planctomycetales bacterium | reverse complement strand
GGAAAACGAGGACGCCGTCGGCGGCGGCTGCACCGGCGGCACGCCGATGCTCGACACGATGGTCGTGTACACGCCGGCCGCGCGCACCGAGGCGGGGAGTACGTCGGCGATCCGGGCTGAGGCGGCCCTGGCGATCGATCAAACCAACGTCGCCTACGTGAACAGCCTGATTACGTCCCGGGCGCGGCTGGTGTACTGCAACGAGGTCTCGTACACCGAGAGCGGCAGCAACTCGACCGACCTGAACCGCCTGACCGACCCGGACGACGGGTACATGGACGGCATCCATGCCACGCGCGACACCGTCAACGCGGACCTCGTGGCGCTGTTTCACACCGGCGGCGGCGGCATCGCCTGGTGCATCGCCGACTATGACAGCGCCTTCAGCGTGAGCGACTGGGCTTCCGCCGCTGCCAGCTTCGTGCATGCCCACGAGACCGGCCATAACCTGGGCTGTGCTCACGACCGCCAGAACGTCGACTGCGGTCCGGCCTACACCTACGGCTATGGCTGGCGCTTCTACGGCGACAGCGGCACGCAATGGCGGACCGTGATGTCGTATTCCCCCGGCACGCGCGTCGGCCACTTTTCGAACCCCAACGTCAACTACGACGGGGAGCCGACCGGCAAGCCGATCGGCGATCCGAATGAGGCCTATAACGCGCGGGTGATCACCAACCGCGACAACACGATCGAGGACTTCGAGCTGACCCGCTACGACATCTACGTCGACTTTTCCTGGGGCGGTGCGGAGTCCGGCACTTACTCCCAGCCGTATGACACCCTCTCCGAGGGCGTCAACGCCATTGCGGTTCCGAGTACGGGCGCCGTCGAGTACCCCAACCTGTATATCGACGCCGGCACACACAACGTGACGAATTACACAATCAGCAAGACAATGACTATCAGTGCTTGCGGTGGATCGGTTACAATAAACTGAGTGGTGTCCGGGGCCGTGCGGCCCCGGCGCGGCCGGCCCGCGGGCCGGCTGCCTTGCGAAGGGAGCGTGACGTATGAAACGGCTGATTCTGATGATGACGCTGGCGCTGGCCGCACCCGCGCTCGCCGACTACGACCTGTCCTGGTGGACGGTCGATGGCGGCGGCGGGATGTGGAGCAGCGGCGGCGACTACGAGGTCTCCGGCACGATCGGGCAGGCTGACGCCGGCGTGGTCATGTCCGGCGGCGACTATCAGGTCGTCGGCGGCTTCTGGCTCGCCGCGGTTCCCTCGTGCCTGGGCGACTGCAACTGCGACGGCGTGATTGATTTCGACGATATCAATGCGCTGGTCGCGGCGTTGAGCAACCCGGCCGGCATGTGCTTCTTCCCGAACATCGACATCAACGCCGATGGTGCGGTCGATTTCGACGACATCAACGGCTTTGTCGCGATTCTGTCGGGCAGCAGCGGACCGTGCCCATAGCCAGATAGCGCGAGCGGCGTTCGACGATTCCGAGCCGCGAAGCGTAAGCGAGCGCCCGAGCCGCGCCCGCCAGGAAGCGATCCGCGCAGCGTGTGAGCGCCGCGCAGCCCGCGGAGGGTTGATCGCTCCCTCGCGGTCGCGGTTCGGATTGCGCCTCTGTTGCCTTACGGTCGTGGTTCGGAGCGTGTGGCGGGGGGCGGTTTGCCGTGTTCCAGAAACACGCGGAGCGCTTCGCATGAGGCCCGCGCCAAGTCATCCTCACCGCCGGCGCGAAAGGCGTCGCTTTCGGCGCGCAGCAGCGCGTCGATGATGAGGTCGGTGTCGGCGCTCATCCGCACCCGCGTGAGCATGAACGCGCCGCTGAGCAGGCCCTTCTTCTGGAAATACAGAATCTCGCTGGCGACGGTCAGCTTGGGGTCACCGCCCGGGAAGGTCGCCCCGAGCTTCGCCGCAGACTGGCCCGTGCAGCGATCGTAGGCGCGCCGCAACTCCGGCGGGCACAGGCGGTCGTTGACGGTCGTCGTCGCCGGCTTGAATTCAACGCTCCGATACCGCGACAAGCCCTCGGGACCGCCGGTGATGGGAATGACGTCGCCCTTCGCACCGACGGCCTCGTGATACGCCTGCTTGGCAATCGTGAAGCAACCGGTCGTGCCGAGCCAGCTTGCGGCCAGCACAACGACCGCCGCCCGCCGCAGCCGGCCCACGCCGCCGGGCTCAATCTCCAGCCAGACGCGCCGCGTCGGCTTCCGAGACCTCGAAGTTGGTATGCACCGCCTGCACATCGTCGTGGTCCTCGAGCGCATCGATCAGCTTCATGATTCGCTCGGCGTCTTCGCCCGCCAGCGTGACGGGATTGGAGGCGACCATGGAGATTTCGGCGCTGTCCGGCTGAATCTTGGCGGCCGCGAGGGCCTGCTGCACCGCGGCGAACGCGGCGGGGTCACAGCTCAGCTCGAACGCCTCGCCGAGCGAGCGCACGTCGTCGGCCCCGCACTCCAGCGCGAGGTTGGTGAGCGTGTCCTCGTCGGTCTTGCCGGCCGCGATCAGGAACACGCCGCGCTTCTTGAACATCCACGCCACGCTGTTGGGTGCGCCGATGCGGCCGTTGTTCATTTCGAAGATCTTCTTGAGCTCGGGCGAGGTGCGATTGCGATTGTCGGTGAGGGCGGTGCAGAGGACCGCAGCGCCGCCGGGGCCGTAGCCCTCGAACAGGAGTTCCTCGTAGCTCGTCCCTTCGAGGTCGCCGGTGCCTTTCTTGATGGCCCGCTCGATGGTGTCCTTGGGCATGTTGGCGTCGCGGGCGGCGTCCATCGCGTACCGCAGCGCGAGGTTCGAATCCGGGTCGCCGCCGCCCTGGCGGGCCGCGATGATGACCGCGCGGGACAGGCGGCTCCAGGACTTGCCCCGGCGGGCGTCGGTGACTGCTTTCGCCCGCTTGATTCGGGCCCAGTGTGAGTGGCCGGCCATATCCGCTTCCTTGAAAACCGTAAACCTGTTGCAGGTCGCATTCTACGACCGCCAGCGGGGGTCTGAATAGTCCTGCCGGGTCGAGCGTCAACTTCGCTGGCGGCACGCAGCCGCCGATGTGGAGCCGACCCATGAACGCGAAACTCACTTGTTGGGCGTGC
>CAYMXT010000328.1:0-3095 GCA_964394415.1 uncultured Planctomycetales bacterium | reverse complement strand
ATCAGAGCCGCGAAGCGTTAGCGAGCGTATCAGAGCCGCGAAGCGTTAGCGAGCGCAATCAGAGCCGCGAAGCGTTAGCGAGCGTATCAGAGCCGCGAAGCGTTAGCGAGCGTATCCGAGCCGCGAAGCGTTAGCGAGCGTATCAGAGCCGCGAAGCGTTAGCGAGCGAGTCCCGAACATGGCCTTCGCCACCGATCCCGTCGCCTACTTCCTCACATGGACGTGCAAGGGCACCCGGCTGCACGGCGACCCGCGCGGATCCGTCGATCGGGCCCACAACACCTTTGGCACGCCGCGGCTCGAACCCGATCCGGAGCGCCAGGCCGCGGAGGCGGCGCGCATGGTCGATCCGCCCATCGAGCTGAGCGAATCAGACCGCCAACTGGTGGAGGCCACAGTCGGCGAGGTTGCGGCCCATCGTGGTTGGACGCTGGTCGCCGTGGCGGTTCGCAGCAACCACGTGCATATGGTCGTCGAAAACCCGGGTTGCCGGCCGGAGAAGGTCATGAACGACTTCAAGGCGTGGACGACCCGGCGTCTGCGCGAGGCAGGGCGCTGGCCGACGGATACCCACGGCTGGACACGACACGGCAGCACGCGGTATCTCTGGAACGAAAGGCAGGTAGCGGCGGCGGCGGAGTACGTGCAGGAGGCACAGGACTTGCCGCGGTGAATACGCTCGCTAACGCTTCGCGGCTCTGATTTCGCTCGCTAACGCTTCGCGGCTTTGATTGCGCTCGCTTACGCTTCGCGGCTCTGATGGCGCTCGCTTACGCTTCGCGGCTCTGAATTGGACTCATGTGCGCCTCTCTCGACGTCTGCGCCAGCCTGCCGCACCTGCACTGCTGGCCGCAGCGCCCAGCGCCACAAGACCTCGCGACACTTCCAAACGGCCCGGCGGCCTTCCTACTGCTCGACGCTGACAACGTACCGATTCAGCTCGGCACGACCCAGGCGCTGCGAAGACAGCTCCTTGCGCGGCTCACAACTCCACACGAGCAGCGCAAGGGCAAGGCCGATGTCGCCGAGATCGCGCGCGGCGTGCGCTGGCGACCGCTGGCGACCGCGTTCGAGGGCCGCTGGTGGTACTACCAACTCGCCCGCGCGCTGTACCCCGGCCAATACCGGCGGCTGATTTCGTTCGGGCCGGCGTGGTTCCTGCACGTGGATTGGGCCGCGGCGCTGCCAGAAATCAGCATCACCGAGCGCATCTGGTGCCTGCCCGGCGAGTTCGTCGGCCCGTGGCCCACGCACGCCGCCGGCCAGGATGCGCTGACCGGCTTGCTCGATCTGTTCGACTTGTGCCGCCATCCCGAGCAATTGCGCAAATCGCCGCACGGGACGCGCTGCGCGTACGCGGACATGGGACGCTGCGACGCGCCGTGCGACGGGTCGGCCCCCCTCGCGCCGTACGTGCAACGCTGCCAGGCGGCCTGGCAGTTCGCGTGCGGCCAGGCCGCGGCGTGGACCGCCGCGGCACACGAGCGGATGAACACCGCTGCGCGTGCGCAGCACTATGAAGTCGCGGGGTTGCTGAAAAAGCAGCTCGCGTTCGCGGCGCGCTGGCAATCCGCGTGGGGGCCGAGCCTGCGCACGAATGCGGACTGGCACTTTGTGTTGATGCTCCCGGCGACGCGGCGCAAGGCGTGGAAGCTGCTCCGCTTTCGCGACGGGGCGGTCGACGACGGTCCCGTCGTCCCGGCGCGGCGATTAGGACCGGAAGCGGGCGAATGGGTGCGTAAACGGATCTGTGACACCGGCACCGCGCGGAGTGAGCTGGAACCGAGGGTGCGCATGGAGCAGACCTGGCTCGTGGCGCGCCTGCTGCTGAACGCGGACCGTGAGCCGCACGTACTGGTGCCGCTGACGGGCGCGACGTGCCCGGCGGATATCGAGCAAGTCCTTGTGGCGCGTGTGCTTGCGCTGCGGCAGGCCCTGGCGGTCGCACATCACCCAGCGGACGGTGTCTGCGGCAGTGATGGTCACACGCCTGCGGAAAACCAGAACGAGCCCGCGAAATCTGAGGATTTCATTTGACTTCGCGACCAAAATGGTAGATACTACTAATGCCGCCCCCGGACAAGTCGAGGCGGCACAACGCCGGCAAGTACACCTGTGAAACAGCGGCGTTGTGTCTGTACAAGACGGCGCTCGATTGAGGGGAGCGGGACATAGGTGGGCGCCCGTGCGGCGCCCCCGGTGATCGAATTCGCCGGAGCGGTGCGGTTAGCCCCGTATTCGGCAGGTGACGCCTCGACGCGGAGCGAAGCTGTCCGCGGGGTAACGAGTGGCGCTTTTTCGCCTGCCCCCCCTTTAACCGTGCCGCGCCGGCGCTTTTTTTGCTCACGCAGGGGAACTGACCCAGACTAAACCACCGTGCGCGATTCGGCAGCGCAGGTCCGAGCCGACCGCGCGAGCGGTCGCAAGTATGTCCGCGAGCTTGCGCTCGCGGCTCGGACAGGCGCCGCCCATTCGCGCACGTTGATTTAGTGTAGTGCCTCACAACAATCGCATCGTCTGGGGAGCATGGGCCTCCGGCCCGTGTCCCGGTGCGCCGGGATTCGCACGGGCCGGAGGCCCATGCTCCCCACCCAGATACGCGGCGGCAATTCTGAGTCACTACACAAGTCAAGCCGCGGACGACGAGCCGGCGTCAAATCGTGCCGTCGCTGGTCCTACTCACTCCGTCCGCTGACTGATGTTCTCGTCTGCACTCCACATTCAGGTTGATGGCCTGCGCTGCACGCACAACCTGGGGCGTGTTCCACGACCTGGCAACGCTCGGTCCGGCAACACGTGCAACCGCGTCGCAGTGGCATTCAACGTCGCGCTCGATGCGCACCACGAGGATCTGCTGGCTCGCGGCCGCAAGCGCGAGCGGACCGCAGATCGTAGCTGATCCCAATACCCAGCTCGCCGTGCGAGTGACGATCGAGCGCCGGCAGCAGACCAACGGCTACGCGTGCGAGTGTGTGGAAGCAAGGTCACATTGGAACCGGGGCAGTCGCGCATGACGACGACCTCTGGCGCCGACCGCCCACGCTCCGGGGGTCGCTTGACCGTAGCCGGTTTGCTAGGATGCCGCGGCGCACGGG
>CAYMXT010000327.1:0-3107 GCA_964394415.1 uncultured Planctomycetales bacterium | reverse complement strand
TATCCCACCCCCGTACTTATGTCGGGGGCCGGCGGCCCCCCACTCGCGTGGCGGTTTCTGACTGCGGCGCGCTGGCCGGTTTGTGCCCAGCGCGGCGCGCCGCTAGATTGCCGCGGGCGGCGGACCGCCGACGAAAGGCGACACAGTATGCCCGACGGTGGTCGGTCCGCAAGCCGCGTTGGAGGCAGGGCCATGCGTTGGTTCGACCGCGAAAACTCGGCAGCGCGCCGCGCTCCGAATCCCGGACGTAAGTCCAGGGCTGGGGACCGCGAAGCTCGGGACTGCGAAGCCCGGGACCATGATGCCCGGGACCGCGAAGCTCTGCTTCGCGCCGGGGTACGCGAAGCTCCGCTTCGCGTAGCGCTCGCTTGCGCTTCGCGTTCTGAGGACGCGAGCGCGAAGCAGAGCTTCGCGGTCCCCGGGCAGAGCGTCGCAGTCCCCGGGCAGAGCTTCGCGGTCCCCGGGCAGAGCTTCGCGGTCTCCGCCATCGTGGGAACCGTGTTCGCGCTGCTCGCGGGCTGCGGGAAGATCAACATCAGCCTGCCCGGCGACCTGACGGCGGACATCACCATTCCCACCGGCGGGCTGGCCGACACGGTCACGGTCGAGGTGTGGAACGACACCGATTTCGAGGTCGTCGCCCGCATCCGCTATGACGACGACACCGGCTTCTGGGGCCAGCTCGTCAGCGCCAGCAGCGAGCTGGACACCGGCACGCTCGACTCCGGCGCCTTTCCCGACCCGTTCGTGCTCGACTGCGACCGCGTCGGCGTGATCTACGCCGACGAGCCCGGTCAATTTGCCCCCGGCGAGGACGTGCCGCTCGGACAATCCGACACCCGCACGCTGACGCGCGGCGAGGATTTTGAGTGCGGCGACACGATCCGCTTTCACTTCGTTGGCGAAGGCGACACGTTCGGCGTGCGCGTCTACGTCAACGGCGTGCTGGTCGACTGACCGGCGGCGCGTCCGAACCCCGGACGCCAGTCCGGGGCACACGGCCCGCCGGCCCCCCACTTGCGTGGAGGGTTCGGATCGCGGCGCCGCGCGGACCGTGGTGCCGCGCGAGCATCCGAACCCCGCACGCAAGTGCGGGGCCGGGTGGCGGTACGCGCCACGGGCGGCCACTGACCCGGCGGCCCCCCACTTGCGTGGAGGGTTCGGACGTCGCGACCCCGCGCTGCGTAGACGAATTCGCGATGCTCTACGGGCAGGGCTGGCCCATGACCGCCACAAACGCGTTGATGTCGTTGAAGTCAATGAACCCGTCGTCATTGACGTCGCAGTTGTCAAAGCTGCACGGCGTGGCGCCGCTGAGGGCCGCGACGAAATCGTTGATGTCGTCAAAGTCGATCGCGCCGTCGCAGTTGGCGTCGCCGTTGCACTCCGTGGGCGGCGCCGCGATCGTGAGGTCGTCGTAGAAGACCTGCGTCGAGCCGTTGGCATAGAGGTCGATGGCGGCGATGTTCAGGGCGCCGCCGCCGTTGCCGAACACGCCGGCCGACCAGCTCTCGGCGCTGCCGACTTCGAGACCATCGTAGAAGACGCGGTACAGATCGGCCGCCAGATCGACCTCGACGCGAATCTCGACCCAGCGGTCGGTGGCCAGCGGCGTGGTCGTCTGTGTGACGCCATCGCGGATGAAATTGCCGCTGATGGAGTCGGCATGGAGCTGGACCGACCAGTGTCGCGAGGCCGTGGCGGGGTACGTGTTGAGCAGGATCGTGTACGTCCCGCAGTCGACCTGGTTGGGGTCGCAGCCGGACACGAACGTGGCGGGGATGTACTGATGCGCCAGAATGGTCCACTGGCCCGCGGTGGCGCCCAGGTACTGATGGACGATGTCGGTCGCGCCCGCCACGCCGAGCGAATGCGGCGGACTTTGCGCCTGCGCGTCGCTGATGTACGCGTCGGCGGCCGGGTCGTTGTTCCACCCGACCCAGCAGCGTCGCAGGTGTAGACCGCTGCCGTTGGCGTAGCCGTCGAAGTTGTCCCCCCAGGCGTTGGCCGCGGTCGTCGTGAAGGCCCACACGGGGCCATAGGTCAGGCCGCCGCGCGAGTCGCGTGCCACGGCCTGCCACTCGTAGTCGCCCGGCAGGACCTGGCACATGCTGGCGGTGGGCGTGAAGCTGTCGCGGGCCACGAGCAGCCGGGCCTGGCCCGCGGGGGCGGCGCGCTCGTCGTAGGTGAGGCCGTCGAAGTCCGGGTCCGTCACGGGGTCGTGCGACAAGTCCTGCTGTCCGAGCATGTTCTGGCTGTTGACGGGGTTAGCGGGCTCGGTGGGCTGCTCGTTGACGATGCAGTACAACGGCGGCGTGGGCAGGACGACCAGCTCGTCGTCGTATTGCCCGGGCGGGGCGTAGACCATCTGCATGGTCTGGAGCCAGTGATTGAAGTTGTGTTCGCGCAGCCCGTTGCCGCCGCTCATCATGTACTCGCCGAGGGCCTGGTAGGCGATGGGGTACAGATCGCGGTTGGGAAAGTAGTCGGGCAGTGTCATATTGACCTGCATCGCCAGGCGGAGACTGCTGATCGTCAGCGACTTCGGCAGGTACGTGCAGAGTGACAGGTTCGGACTGAGGCCGCAGAACCAGCTCACTTCGTCCCCGATCATGTACATCTGGTCCGCGAAGTCGGAATCGGTGAGGTTGGTCGGGGCGCCGGACATCGGGTCGACGACGATCAGGTCCAGGTCGCTGCTGGGCGCCAGGTAGTCGGTGTGCAGCGCGAGTCCGCTGGCGTCTCCGAAGGGATCACCCGGGAGGGACACGTTGCCGTCGGTGATCGGAACTCCGTCGACGTAGACCTTCGCCACGCCGGAGTCGGGGGTCCGCCCCAGGAGCAGTGTGACGGACGCCGTCCCGCTGGGGATCGCGAGGTCCACGTATTCGCCGGACGCGCCGAGGGTGAACTTGTAGTAACCGTCGCTGGCGTTGGGTGACGTATCAGTGACCCAGGTACCGCTGTACGTCGTGCCGACCGTCTCCTGCCGCAGAATGGCGCCATCCAGGTCGTAGGCGTCGAGGTGGATGCGCGTGCCGCTCGGGACGCCATCGCTGAGGCCGGTCTCCTCGATGCTGATGGTGTGCGGATCTCTGGGATTGAGC
>CAYMXT010000326.1:0-3116 GCA_964394415.1 uncultured Planctomycetales bacterium | reverse complement strand
CAGCACGTCCTGCATCACGTCGTCGACGCTGACGCGCGCCCGCAGCGCCGGGTCGAGCCGGAGCTGGATCAGCCAGCGCAGGCGCGAGGCGTACGCGCGCACCAGCGCGTCGAAAGCGCCGCGTTCCCCGGCGATCGCGGCGTGGATCGTCGGAAGCTCGCCGTCCGGCTTGGGTCGCTCGCCCGCCATGTGCCTGAAAGAAACGCACGCGGACCGCGCGGCTTAGCCTGATTCTCCCGGGAATCTCCGTGCGCCCGAGTGCGGCCGAACACCGACTACTATAGCCGTGTGTCCGGAAACGAGGGACCGGTCTCCCGTTTCATTGAAAACCGGGCCGGGATACCCGCCCTTCGAAGTGTCCGCCGAAAGGACACGGTCGCGGCTACAAGGGCGTCAGGTAGCTGCGAATCTTGATGAACTTGCCGTCGGACGGCAGCGTCCCGTTCGTGCCGGTGGCCACGAACAGCATGTAGTAGCCCGGCGGGGCGACGTTGCCGTTCTGCGGCGCCTTGACGCGGATCGTGTCGGAATCGAGCACCGTGAATTCGAGTTCGAGCATGCGCTGATTCTGGTCGAACGAGTGCGTGGCCGCGCCGGGGCGGATCAGGCGCACGGCCGTGACGCTGCTTGCAGTGACGGAGACATCGACGTTGAACCAGGTGCCATAGATCGCGCTGGCCGGAATGCTGGTGATCGCCGGGCGCGTGCCCTGGAAGAAGTACGGCGGCCTGTAGACCTGGTACTTCTTCAGCGATCCGAAGCCGGGGTAATCGCCGCCGGCGCTGAACACCGAGCCGTCGGGCAGCAGCACGGCGACGGCGTGGTGCACGCGCGGCGTCGTCACTGGGGCATCGAGCGAAGTCCAGCGCTGGCCGGCGGACTGGTACGGATCGTAACGTGCCGGCCTGAGCGCGGGGTGGAAGCCCAGGTACGCATCGTTCGGGTCGAACATCGGCGGCTGCGTGGTCCCGCCGACGGCGAGAATCGAGCCGTCGGGCAGGGCGACGAGGTAGAAATCCAGCCGCGTTTCCGGAAGCGAGTCGTCCTGGACCCACTGGAGATTGGACGTGCTCGTGACGTCCATCGTGAACACGCGGTCATCGCCGCCGAATTCCGGAATCCCCGCCTGCGTCCCCTGGGAATTCCCGCCGGCCTTCATGATAAAGCTGCGTACCTCGTCGTTGACACGCTTCTGGTAGAACACGGCGGTCTGTCCGACGATCGGGCTGCTGCCGACGGTTTGCCACATGGTGCGCGTGGGGTCGATCAGGCGCGACACGTAGAGCGCGTCGCGCTGGCCGGTCTGGCTACAGGTGGCGTCGGAGCAGTCGGGCTGGTCGGAGAAGCCGGCGTAGAGAATGCTGCCGTCCTGAAGCTGAAAGACAAACGGATACCATGCGAGCGCGAAGGCGTTCGGGTTCCCTTCGGGGGCGGGGCACTCCGAACCCGGCGCGCCGTACTGGGGGAAGTACTCAAGGTCGTTGAGAAGCGCCCATTGTCCCGGGCTGCCGGGCGTGGACAGCGCCTCGTACAGTGCGGGGATGTTGGCGTTGCCGCTGTTCGGGTCCGGGCAGACTTGCTGGTTCAAGAAGCGGTCGCCGACATTGCCGTCCAGCGACAGGACCTTGCCGTTGGCAAGCGTCGTCAGCGTCGGGTAGTACCGTGCGGTGTTGACCGGACCGCCCAGCCCCTCCCAGACTTCCAGCGGCCCGGCGCTCCACGTGCCTGTTCCGCCGGCGCTGTCAGGCGTATAGAAGGACGTGTAACGTCCGTAGTCAAACGTTGTCGCATTTCCACCACGAATCAGGACGCGCCCGTCGGCCAGAGTTGCATGCCCCGCGCAAAACGCGTCGTACCGATCGCCGTCAGGAGACCGAGGTCCGTCAGCAAGGTATTGAATTGTCGTCGTGGGGACATTGATCAGCGCCACGCTGCTCGGACCTTCCGTGCGCTGAAAGCACTGCACGCGTCCATTGTGCAGCAGAATTGCGTGTGCCGGGCTGATCTGAAGCGCCACCTCCGAATCCCAGCACCCGTCGATCGCACAGTCGCCAGCGACGGAATCGCGTGCTGCGACGAGCGCAAGCATTGCCACGCCTACAATCAGTTGCGGCGCGACGCACCTTCCCAAAGTTTTCTGACGTCGCATCTCGAGTCCTCCTGCCGTGACACCCTGCACTTGCGACCAGCGACGCGCCGGCCGCGCGCTACCACAAATGCAATCGCTGATACGGTCAGTACAGCATTGGGCTCCGGGACGTAGAACACACTGCCGTGACCTGCCCCGTAGCCGGGAATATCAAGCAACTCTGTCATTGCGCCGGTCAGGAGATCAATCCGGCGAACCTCATTCAATGCGACGTACATCAACGTTTGCTGATCCGGCGAAACCGTAATAGTTCCGGTCACCCCATCGAGTTCCGGCGGCCAGTTCAACATCAATTCTGCGTCGGCTGGATCCCCGTTAATAAACCGATAAAGGCCATGAGCATTGCGTAGGTAGACGTTGTTGCTCGCATCGACAGCGATCGACACCCCCGAAATCGTCGTAAAGATGTCCCCATCGCCATCGGGTTGGAACCGGATCGTGTCACCACTGAAGTTTGTCGCGTACAATTCACCCGCAGGCGCGAAGGCAAGCGCTGGCCCGCTCTCGATCCCATCCTGCCGATTCGCGAACACGCTCGGCGGCCCGCCGTCCGCGGGAAACTTCAGAATGCGGCTCGGCAACACGGTGCTTACGAAGAAGTTCCCCTCGGCATCGTACGCCAGCCCGTTGAACCCATTCGGCGGGTTCAGCCCGTCCTCCGGCCCGAGCGCCACGCTGAAGTTCCCGTCCCCGTCGATCTGGAGCACCTGGCTGTCCCAGAACGACCCCACCCGCAGGTACTGACCGTCCGGCGTGAACGCCAGCCCCTGGAAGCCGCCGCAGAATCCCGGCGGCAGTGTGGCGAAAACGCGCGACTCGCCGGTCCGCGGGTTGACCTCCCAGATCTGGTCCGGCGGCCCGCCGTCGAAGCACGGGGCGGGACTCGTATCGGACACGTAGAGAAACCCCGGCACGAAGTCCGCCTGCACAAGCGCGGGACTGAGCGCGCCGACAACAAGCGCGAGCG
>CAYMXT010000325.1:0-3139 GCA_964394415.1 uncultured Planctomycetales bacterium | reverse complement strand
ATGTCACGGTTGATGAAGCGTGCCCGGTCGCGGCTGGTAGCGCTGACGCTCGGGGGCGGGCTGCTGGCACTCCAGGGCTGCGACCCGACGGTGCGTGACACCGTGCTCGGCGGCGTCGGCGACGCCGCCACGACCCTCGCCGGGACGTTCATCCAGGCTTTCATCGAGTCGCTCCAACCCGAGGAGGAGGAGCAGACCCCCACGACGGTCAAGGCCCAGCACGACCCGACTGCACGCGTTTTCACCTGACCGGCCGCGGTAGGACTGTGTATCAGAACCCCGGACGCAAGTCCGTGGCCGGCGGGGGAAGCGCACCACGGGCGGTCACTCGGCCTGCGGCCCGCCACTTGCGTGGCGGGTTCTGTGTGCGGCGCTCAGCGCGCCGCGCTGGAGACCGCCGCACGCGCCAGTCGTTGCGTGGCAATCTGAATCGCCAGCTCAATCGCGGCGGACATGCTGCCGGAGTCGGCGCGGTTCTTTCCGGCGATATCGAACGCGGTGCCGTGGTCTGGGCTGGTCCGGACCGCACCCAGGCCAAGCGTGAGCTGCGCGGCGGAACTGAACGCCTGCATTTTCAGAGGGATCAAGCCCTGGTCGTGGTACATCGCCACCAGCCCGTCGAAGCGGGCCCGCACGGACGGAATGAACGCGGTGTCGGGAGGTAGCGGGCCGGTGACGCGGATGCCGGCGTTGCGCGCCAGCGCCACGGCGGGCTCGATGATCCGCTGCTCCTCGTCGCCAAGCAGGCCGCCCTCGCCGGCGTGCGGGTTCAGTGCGAGTACGCCGATATGTGGTTCGGCGACGCCGAACCAGTCGCGGAGGGTCTCGTGCAGCAGGTCGATCGGCTGATGCACCAGGCCGATCGTGAAACGGTTGCGCAGCTCAAACAGCGGCACGTGGTCGGACGCCAGCGCGACGCGCAGGTCGCCGGCGACGAACGCCATGTTGATCCGGCGCGCCTCGAAGCGGCGGGCCAGGAAATCCGTGTGCCCGTGAAAGCGATGGTTGGCGAGGTGCCAGCTCTGCTTGCAAATGGGGCCGGTGACGAGGGCGTCGAGCGTGCCGGCACGCAGATGCCGGGCGCCTTCTTCGAAGAAGCGGAATGAAGCGTGGCCCGCCAGCGGGTCGGGGCCGCGCACGCCGTTCGGGCGGACGGGCGGCAGGTCATCGAGGTCGGCGACGAGCACGCCGCTGCCGACGCGGACACTGCCGTCATACGGTTCGCGCCACCAGAAGGGGTTGATCTCCGCCTGGTCGGCGGCGATTTCGAGCACGTCGTCGAGGCCGAAGATGACGAAACGGGCGCGGCTGCGCAGCGCGTGGTCGGCGAGTGCCTTGACGAGCACCTCCGGGCCGATCCCGAGCGGGTCCCCCAGGCTGAGGCCGACCAGCGGGCGCGGATCGGGCGAGTTGGAGGAGGACGCCGTCACGTCACAAAGCCGCTTTCGCGCAGGTGTTCCCAGGTCACGCGGTCCGCCGTGTGCGGCGTGGACGCAGGCGTGTTTTGCGCTTGGTGCTGGACGATGCGCGCCAAGATGTCGGTTTCGAGGTTGACGCCGGCGCCAGGCTGCCGCTGGCCGAGGACCGTACGCTCGAGCGTCGTCGGGATCAGGACAACCGAGAAGTGCCGGGCGTCCACAGCGACGACGGTCAGGCTCACGCCGTCGATGGCGACGGAGCCTTTCGGCACGATGCAGGCCCGCAGCGGGGCAGCAAACGTGACCCAGAGCTTCCACTCGCCGCCGCCCCGCTCGATGCGGGTGACCGTGCCGACACTTTCGACGTGGCCCTGTACGAAATGGCCATCGAGCGGGTCGCCGACGCGCAGTGCGCGTTCGAGGTTGACCCCTTCGCCGGGGCGCAGCATGCACAGGGTAGTGCGTTGCCAGGTTTCGGGGACGACGTCGAAGCTGCCGGCGGTGCCGAGGCAATCGGTCAGCGTCAGGCATACGCCGTTGACCGCGACGCTGGCGCCCGGCCGCAGACCGGTCGCGAGTTCGCCGAGCTCAACATCAAGCCGGTGCGCATGGACACCAGCCGCGCCGCGGCGCGGAGCGTCGCCGACGGCGATGACGGTTCCGACGCGCTCGATGATCCCGGTGAACATGTGTCTTCACCCGCGAAACACCACGGCTTTCGCGACCTGGGGGCCGTTGCACGTGGCATTAAACACGCGGAACACCCGCGGTGGAAGTACGGGTGTTCCGCTGAGATATTACCAGCCGCGAGTCGCCTGAACGATCGGGCGGCCCGCGGTCACGTGGCTGTTCGCGGCGCGTTGGGTCGGCGCTGCGGGCTAGAGCACGCCGAACTGCTGACCGAGGCTCTCGAGTTCCTGCTGCATCGCCTGTTGGGTTGCAGGCGAGGCCAGGGACGCGATGATCTCGCGGATCTCGTCCTCATTCTCCAGGACGCTGTCGGGGATCACGATGTCATTCGGGTCCTTGCCGTCGAGCGCCTGCAAGTCGTCGAGCGTGCGAATGCCGTTGGCCGCAATCGTCTCGACGATCGCCGCGGCCAGATCATCACTGACTTCGGCGAACGGCGCATTGGCAACGTCGCGGACGACGTCCGTCATGACCTGAATGTCATCCGCGTTCAAACCGCCGATGTTGCCGGAGGCGAGCTTGGCCAGCAGTGAAATCGGCGTGCTGCCGCCCTGGTTGCCGGTTCGCGTCCAGGGCAGGGCGAAGCAGCCGGCCAGCACGAGCAGACACATACCACACGTCACAAGCACACTCATCTTACGGGCGTTCATCGCAAAGTTCTCCTTACGGGCGATTGTCAAGACTCCGCACGCCAGTGCGGGGCAGGGCCACGCACACCCGGCGTGCCGGGACGTGGCGGGTCCTGTGAAGCCGATCTACGGTAACTTCGGCAGCAGCCGATCCGGTTCAAAATCGACCAACAGCGAGCGGAGCACGCCATCCGGGATCGTGCTCGGCACGCTGGTGGCGGGATCGTCCAGATAGTCCTTCAGTTCATCGGATGTGCGCAGGCTTTCGTCGTCCAGAAGCGTGACCATCGCCTGTGCCTCCGCGTCCGTGAGCGCCAGGCTCAGGTCATCGTTCGGGTCGAGGGCGCTGGCCTCGTCCCCCCAGATTTGGATTTCATCGGGCGTCAGCGTCGTCAAATCGGG
>CAYMXT010000324.1:0-3141 GCA_964394415.1 uncultured Planctomycetales bacterium | reverse complement strand
GCCGCACCTACTCCAAGATCAAGCAGGGCTTGTTCTGGGCCTTCGGCTACAACGTGCTGGGAATCCCGCTGGCTGCGCTGGGCATGCTGAGCCCCGTCGTCGCGGGAGCGGCCATGGCCTTCAGCAGCGTGAGCGTCGTGGTCAATGCGTTGACCTTGCAGCGCTGGCGCGGAGTCGCCGACGCGGCGGCCGGGCTGCACTCGGAGCCAGCGTCATCCATGACCGTCAGGGGCGTCACCGGACGGGCAAGAACATCGCCGAAGCAGTGAAGGCCTCGCGTGTCTCGGTGAAGGTGAGTCGCGACCTGGCGGCGCTGACCGGCCTTCGTGCCCGCGCCCCAGGACTCGGCACCAAGGTCTCCCCTTGAGCGGCGTGTCCCTGTCGGATCCGATGGGTGTCGGCATGGCGCTGGCTGCGGGCCTTCTGATCGGATTGGAACGCGGCTGGCATCAGCGCGATGTGCCTGACGGCCACCGGGTCGCCGGCCTTCGCACCTTTGCGCTGATCGGCTTGCTCGGCGGATTGAGCGGTCTACTGGCGCAACGATGGGGGGCGCTCATTCTGGTCGTCGTGCTGGCCATGGTGGCAATGCTGATTCTGGCCGGCTATGTCGTGACGGCCCGCATGCACGGCGTCATGGGCCTGACCACGGCGATGGCGGCCATCACCACGTTCCTCGTCGGCGTGTTGGCGGCGGGAGGCAGCACGTTGCTGGCCGCCGCCGTTGCGGTGGTGACGGTCGCGCTGCTGCAACTCAAGCGGCCGATGCACAGCGGCATCGGCAAGCTCACCGAAGGCGAGTTGGCCAGCGGCATCCAGTTGCTGCTGATCAGCGTCGTCATCCTCCCGGTCCTCCCCGATCGCGGGTACGGCCCCTTCGAGGCGCTCAATCCGTACAAGCTCTGGTGGGCGGTCGTGCTGCTTGCGTTGCTCTCGTTCCTCGGATTCGTCCTGATGCGCTGGTTCGGCGCCCGGCGCGGGCTGACCCTCGCGGCACTGCTCGGCGGACTGGTGTCCAGCACCGCCACTACCGCGACGCTGGCACGCTGGGCCAAGGAAGCCCCGCAATGGCGGCCCCTTGCGGCCGGAGGAGCCACGCTTGCGTGCGCGGCCATGTTCGGCCGCATGGCAGTGCTCGTCGCCGTCGCCGCGCCGGCGCTTGGCACGGCGACCGTCGGGGCTCTGGGTGCCATGGCCGTCGCCGGGGCGGTGTGCGGTGCGTACCTGACCACGCGCGAGCCTGCGCAGGATCTGCCGGATCTGTCGACCCGGAATCCGCTGAAGCTGTCCGCGGCCGTTCAGTTCGCGCTGTTCCTTGCCGCGGTGCTGCTCGCCGGTCGATTCCTCGCGGACCGGTTCGGCGACGCCGGGCTGATGGTCACGGCGGCGACTTCGGGCCTGGTCGACGTCGATGCCATCACGCTGTCGGTGGGCCGGATGGTCGGCGATGGGGTCGTCGGCGCGCCGGTCGCGGGCCTGGCCGTCTTTCTCGCGGCCGCGGTCAACCAAGTCACCAAGCTCGGGCTGTTGTGGGTGCTCGACGGACGATCGCTGGCGCTGAAGGTGCTGCCGGCTTATGCGCTGATGGCGCTCGCCGGTATCGGAGCAGCGCTGGCCCTGCGCTGAGCTGCGTTGGCGTTCCAGTTGTGGCACCTGTTCCTGCTGTCCGGCGCGTTGCTGCTGGGCCTGCTGTTCGTGCTCGTACTGGCCGAACCCGGCCTGCCTTACGACATCGATGACCGCCTCCCATCGCCGCAGGATCACGAGTTCATGGGCCTGCTCGCGGCGCTGGTCGATGCTCCCGTCGCGAAGGCAGCCTCGATCGGGGTGCTGACGAACGGGGTCGCGTTCTATGCCGAGGAGTTGGCCACCATCGCCCGTGCCCGCCGCAGCGTGCACCTGGAAGCCTACGTGTTCCACGTGAGCGCCGTGACGGACCAGCTCGTCGGCCTGCTGACCGAGCGTGCGCGCGCCGGCGTGCGCGTGCGCCTGGTCATCGACGCGATCGGCAGCTGGCGAACGCCTTCTGCGTACTTTGACGGGCTGCGTGCAGCCGGCGGCGAGATCGCGTGGTACCAGCCGGTGCGGTGGCACACGCTGAAGCGGTTCAACAACCGCACGCACCGCGAACTGATCGTCGTCGATGGCGAGGTTGCGTTCGTCGGCGGCGCGGGCTTTGCAGGCTGGTGGGACACCGGGCCGCCTGGGCAGCCGCCGTGGCGCGACACCATGGTGCGACTCGAAGGAACCATCGCCACGTCGGTGCAGGCCGCCTTTGCCGAGAACTGGCTCGAAAGCACAGGCAAGCTGCTCACCGATCCGGAGTCCTTTGCCCACTGCCGCGCCCTCGGCAGCCGGGCAGCCGTGGGTACGGATGCGATCGTCGTGACAGGCACGCCGTCGGCGGGCCGGGCCACGCGGGCACGCATGCTGTTCCAGTTGCTGATCGCCGGCGCACGCCGGTCGATCCGCATCAGCTCGCCGTACTTCCTGCCGGACCGGAGCATGCGGGCCGAACTGCGCAGGGCGGTGCGCCGCGGCGTGTCTGTGCAGGTCGTCGTGCCCGGCGCTCTCAACAACCACCCGATTGCCCGGCGGGCGAGCCGGCGCCGCTATGGGGACCTGCTCGGCGCCGGCGTCCAGGTTCTGGAGTACGAACCTGGCATGAACCACAGCAAGGTGCTGCTCGTCGACGAGTTGTGGGTCGTCGTCGGCTCCAGCAATTTCGACAATCGGTCGTTCGGGCTGAACGACGAGCTCAATCTTGCCCTGCCCGATCGCGCGCTGGCGGCACGCCTGCTCGAGGACTTCGAGCGCGACGCTGCGCTCAGCAGGCCCGTCGACCTGCACGCGTGGGACCGGCGGCCTTGGTCCGAGCGGCTGCTGGCGCTGCTTGGCGCGCTGGTTGAGCGGCAGCAGTAGAGGGGCGCCGCGACTCGTCCCAGCGAGCGGGCGGGCGGGTCCGGAGTCCGTAGTCGACTACGGAGGGATTGTTGATTCCGATCAAATGGCGGCGACGAGTCCGCGGCTATTCTGGCGTGGACGATTTGCCCCGTCTTGCCAGCGCTTCAACCATGTTCAGCGACCGCCGACGTCTCCGCCGATGGGCAGCCCAGGTGCTGCTCGTATGGCTGTTCGGCC
>CAYMXT010000323.1:0-3162 GCA_964394415.1 uncultured Planctomycetales bacterium | reverse complement strand
AACAGCAATTCACCGTTGTGAGTCCGAATGCGCTTCCCAAACAGGTCGTTACTGCCGCCATCGGGGTCGGTGAGCTTCGCAACTTCGCACTGCCCGAACGCGCGGCACACTGCCAAGACGAGTGAGGCCATCCCGACCAGTCGTGCGATTGCGCCCGTTGGCACCATGAGCATTCCTCCTCATAGCGCCTAAAACGGAATCCGGCACGACCAGATCACGGACGGATTGCTTTCTGGATCGCCCTCAAGCTCGTCGCCGGACGTGCCAGTGAAGCTGGTCCAGACCGTGTCACCGTAGCCCGCAATGCCGTTGTAATCACCGGGCTTGAACGGAAAATCAAACCTGTCGAGCAGGTTGTAGTCCAAGCACGTCTCGTTCGGGTCCCCCCCGTACGGGTCCTTGGTAAGCTCGGAGTTGTCCCATGTGCTACCGCCGTCTTCGCTGTAGGCGTAGTACACGTCTACGCGCGGAAACTCTGTGTCCTCATCCTGGTCCGAGTCGACGTTGTATCGCCGGTCGTCGTAGTAGATGATGTGCACGCGCCCGGCGTGGTCCACCCATACCGACGGCATGATCTGGTCCACCTCGTAGTTCTGGTCGTCGCCGTCGTTGACTTTCACGCGACTCGCGGCGCACCAGCCGCTCAGGTGATACCGCAACTTCTGGCAGTAGACGTTGACGTCGAGGTCCCCGGCGTTATTCGTCGCAGTGTCGTGGTAGACAAGGTAGAGCTGATTCGGGTCGTTCGGGTCCGCAGCCAGCCAGGGAATGCTCTGGAAATTCATCAGGTCGGCGCCACCGGGAAGCATGTCGTGGATTTCAGTTGAGCTGCGGTTGCGCGTGACGATAAGCTCGAACAGGATCGGATCAGGATCATCTCCGGGAAATTCATAGCTGTCACACCCCGGGAACGCGCTGAACTCAACATCACCGACGTGCGCATCGTTCGGATCATCAATGTCGGTCCCCTTGAGGAACCGGATCTCGCGCTCGCTCCCGTACGGAGTGTAGGCAATGTAAAACGGCTCGTCACCGACAACCGTCGGCTGGTAGCCCGCGGCACGGATTTCGACCACGTCTCCGCCGATGCCGAAACTGATGTCGCTGATCGTCCATGTGACCCCGCCGTCCGTGGAGCGCGCACAACGGTGGCGAGTGGGGCCATACGGCTGAACCGTATTCTTCTGCCAGTACGTGACATAGAATTCGCGCTTCGATTCATACACCCCGCCCGCGACGAGCCAGGGCTTGTCAAAGTCGAACGCCTGATTGTAGCCCCCGAGTGCAGTGATGGTCCGCCACGATTCCCACGTGCCCTCGGCCGAATCAAAGTCTGCCACGCCGATCGCGCGGCGGTTGTCCTGGCTCACCATGGCGCACGCCAGGAAGTCGTCCGTGCCCGCGTCCACGTACGCCACCGACGGATCGCCCACGCCGACGACATCGTCCTGCTCGCTGCCGATGACGCCATATTCGACGCTCTCGGCCGTGTTGGGATCGAGGATCGCATAGCCGATCCGCGTGCCGCTGCCGTACTCGGCGTGGAACACGCTCACGATCCGCCCGGCGCCCGCCGCGATCCACGTCTCCCACACGGGCTGCGATTTCTGGGTCGAATCCGGGTGGCCGGGCGCCGCGACCAACCGCGGCTCGGGAACCTGGCTGTACGCCGCCGAGGACATGACGAGCAGCGCTCCCAGACATGCGACGGCCGGACGCACGATGCGCAACCGCTTGCCAGTGTTCAGCTTAGCGAATTGGGGGGGCATGCAAGGACATCTTGTATCTCCTTCCTGTTCGGCGTGACTGTGCGGCCGGCGGGGCGGTACGCCCGTACCGCTGCAATGCCGGCCGCCTGACGGTCATGGGAAGCAATCCGCGTGCCGCGCGGCGGTACCGGCCGTGCAAGGTAAAGAAGTCCACAACCGAGGCCCCAGCGTGTGCCAGCGCGAGGTTTCCGGCGGCTTGGACCTGTCGAGGATATGCTGAGGCAGGATAAGTAGTTACAAGATGACACAGGACGGCGCGGCGTGCACGGCGCAGCGCGGAGCGCGGCCAGCCGCGAAAAGGGAATCAAGCGCGTCCGCCGCCGCACGCTCGGCGCCGCCGCGCGCGGTGCGTGAGAACCCTCGCCCGCTGCGTCAGATCCCCCAACCGCCGCGTGAAAACCACCAACGCGGGCGCCAAATCCGGCAGCCCGATGCGAAGTCCCCCATTCCGTGTCTGAAATCTCGCGCCCGCCACGCGAAACTCCTCGATCCGTGCCCGGAATTCGGTTGCCGCGCGCTGTGCGGGCCGCCAGACATGCTGCCTGTGCAGCGCCGCAACCTCCGCAGCGCGTTCATGGCCAAGGCAGCGACTGACCATGGAGCGCGCCGCTCGTGTCAGACAGTTCAGGAGTCGAAGCCGTCTGAGGCTGCTGTCGGGCGACGGCAATCGGACAGGCGGCGGCTCAAGCCGGCGCTGCGACACCGCGCGTCCGTGCGGCGTGACTCGCTTTACAATCAGCGGCGGCGCGTTTCGTGGGCAGGAAGCGCACGGCGCGGGGCGTATAATCGGCTTCGCGATCGACTTTCGCTTCGTGCGGAGCCGCCATGAGCGATCAGCGACGCCCGCGGGAGCTGCTGCGGACGCGGCACGCGTGCGTGAGCATCTCGACCTTCGAAGAGGACTACGCGCTCACGGTCGTGCGCGACACGGTGCTGGGGCTGGGCCGGGCGCTGCTGGTCTGGTCGGCCGGCAGGGGACTGGTGGACGGCCTGATCGCCGGCGTGCCACCCGTGCCGAACACGGAGAACCCGGTCGAAGCCCTGCGGGCGTTCGCCGCGCGGGACGCCGGCGTGCTGGCGGCGCTGGACCTGGCGCCGCACCTGCAAAGCGCCGTGCTGCACCGCGCGCTGCGCGACGCGATCCAGTCCTGCGGCGGCCCGGACAAGCGCCTGATCCTGATCGATCACTCCGATTCCTTCCCCGACGTGATCCGCAGCTACGTCACGCCGCTGGAGCTCTCGCTGCCGGACGACGAGGAGCTGGAGCGCATCGTCCGCGCCACGCTGCGGACCGCGAACCGCCAGCACCCGATCGCGATCGACATTCCGCGCGGCGGGTTCGACGCGATCCTCCAGAACCTGCGCGGCCTGACGCGCCGCCAGGCCGAGCGGG
>CAYMXT010000322.1:0-3162 GCA_964394415.1 uncultured Planctomycetales bacterium | reverse complement strand
GCTGGAAATGCTCCGCCCGCAGCACGTGCTTGTTGCCCGTGACGGTGACGAACACCTCGCCATACGCCGCCGCCACGCTCATCGGCCGCACGTCGAACCCGTCCATCGCGGCTTCGAGCGCCTTGAGCGGATCGATTTCGGTGACCGTGACGATCGCGCCGGCCCCGCGGGCCCGCGACGCCACGCCGCGCCCGCACCAGCCGTACCCCGCGACGACGACGTGCTTGCCGGCCAGCAGCACGTCGGTGGCCCGCACGACGCCGTCGAGCGTGCTCTGCCCGGTGCCGTAGCGGTTGTCGAACAGGTGCTTCGTATCGGCGTCGTTCACCGCAACGACCGGGAACTTGAGGATGCCCTCCCGCGCCATCGCCCGCAGGCGAATGACGCCGGTGGTCGTCTCCTCCATGCTCGCCAGAATGTTGCCGGCCTCTTTTTCGCGCTTGGTGTGCAGCGTATTCACGAGGTCCGCCCCGTCGTCCATCGTGATGTGCGGCTGCGTGTCGATCACGGCGTGCAGATGGTCATAAAAGACCTTCACGCTCTCGCCACGGCGGGCAAAGACCGGCAGGCCGAAGTCCTTGACCATGCTGGCCGCGGTGTAATCCTGCGTGCTGAGCGGGTTGGACGCACAGAGCGCGACCTGGGCGCCGCCGGCTTTGAGCGTGCGCATCAGGTTGGCGGTCTCGGAAGTCACGTGCATGCAGCAGCCCAGGCGGATGCCCCGCAGCGGCTTCTGCTTCTCGAACCGCGCGCGAATCAGGGCCAGCACCGGCATGTCCCGGTCGGCCCAGAGGATCTTCTTCTTGCCCGCGGGGGCCAGACTCACATTGGTCACGTCAGACGACTTCTTCGGCATTAACTACCACTCCTCGGGTATGGGGGGCACTTCGTCCGCCGGCAAGCGCGCGGCGACGAACTTCCACACACGTTCGACGACGGCCAGCGCGTGCGCTACTTGCCGCCGCTCTGGCTCCGCCGGCCCTGGGTATCGGAACGCGATCGCATACATCGTCAGCGGGGGGATGGTCGTGCGAAACGTCTCAAACGACACATCGCACGCGGCGCACTGGCGTAGCAGGAGGCGCAGGTCGTGCGTCTTCTCAAACTCGACGTCGTTTGCCAGCAGGTACGCCTTCAGCAGCTTCTCGACCGCCTGCTGACAATGAAACCCGACCGTGTCGAGCTCACGGGCGCCGGGCGTAAACAAACGCTGCGCGGCGCTCCAGTCGTTCAGGGCCTTGTTTAGCCAGCGTCGAACTTCGGCGGGTTTAGGCGGCATGGAGGACTCGCCCCGTGGTGCATACCGTGCGCTCCAACGAAATCGGCAAGGCCGCACGCTCCTCGAACTCGGCGCGCGTGTACACCAGCACGTCCAACGGCACGTCTATTTCCCACAAGGCGTCATACGCTGCCGCCCCACGCGCGTAGAACCCCAAATCAGATTGCGGAACCACAACCACGATGTCGATATCGCTATCCGGCCCCGGCGTGCCGTACGCGCACGAGCCGAACAGATAGATGCGCTCCGGCTGCAAGGCGTCTCGCAGCCGCCGCACAATCTCCGGCAAAACCTCGTCCAGCTTCGCGCGCGTCATCACGTTCACCGCGCGATACTATGCGGGCACGCGACGAAGTTGGCAATTCCCGCCCCGCCATGTCCGCTTCACCCGCCAAG
Source organism: uncultured Planctomycetales bacterium (assembly GCA_964394415.1). GTDB lineage: Bacteria > Planctomycetota > Phycisphaerae > UBA1845 > Fen-1342 > JAGVEP01. The sequence goes on along the minus strand of CAYMXT010000322.1, from coordinate 1,487 downwards.
CGCCTTCCGCGGCGGGTCGTCGTCGCGCCCCGTGCCGCTGAACAGCACGTTTGCCGTCTGCGGGGCCGACACGACAAAGCTGCCGTCGGGGTTCCGGCGGTAGTACATCTGCTCCGGCGTCCGCGCCTCCACGTGCCCGTCGCAGAACACGAAGCTCGCCTTGCCCGCGTGCCGCGCATCCGGCGCGCTCCGTTTTCCGCCATCGCAGCGGTCGCTGCTGTCCGTCAGTCGCGGCGGATCGAGCAGGTAGGCATGGTTGCCGACCGCCGCAAAGTCGGCCCCGCCGTCCTTGCGATACGGCTTCCGCGCGCTGTCGGCGAACTCGGCGGCGGTGCCCAGGGCGTCCGCAGCCAGCACGGTGCCGCCGGCCCGCATCGCCGTCACTTTGACAGGGAACTGGATGAATCGCTCCGTGCCCGCCAAGAACCGATCATTCCCCAGGTACTGGTAGTTGTAGCCGTACGCCGTGTTACGCTCACTGGCCCAGTCCGGCAGGTCCGGACACAGCAGCAAGCGGTTGGTGATGTTCTGATGCACATTCTCCCGACTCGGCGTATCGAACGCATAGATCGCCACCGCCGACCCGAGCCGCACGTTCCACCGCGGGCGATACTTGTAACCGTTGCCCACGAAGTACACGCCGTCGCCGCCGAACGACGGGGCCCGCGCCGCGACGGCGATGTCCTGGTTGTCCTGGGCGTACAGCGCCCAACCCGTGCCGAGTTGGCGCAGGTTCGTGCCGCAGAGCACCGCCCGCGTCGACCGCCGGGCGGCTGACAAGCTGGGCATCAGGATACTCATCAGTAATGAGATGATGGCCACGACGACCAACAACTCAATCAACGTAAAAGCTCGCTGCTTACGCTGCACGTCGCGCCTCCTTGTCGCCAGCAATGCAGGCCGTTCAAGTGCGTATCCGGGCTCCGCACGCCAGTGCGGGGCCGGCACATCCGAACCCCGGACGCAAGTCCGGGGCGCGGCCACCAACCACTTGCGTGATGGGCTCTGATCGAAACGAACGGTGCGTATATAATCCATTCGCTTTATATGTCAAGCACGCGGCGCGCATAGAATGGCGATAAGTCGTAAAACACGTTCCTAAAATAACTTATCTCCGATGGCTTGTCGCCGTACACCACCTATGCGGTTGCCACGCGCGCCGCGCGGGGCGCTCGCAGCAGCAGGCCGAGCAACGCAGCAACCAGGCACGCGACGCCCGCGATCACGAACGCCGGGAACCAGCCGTCCACACCCTTGCCCTTGGATGCGTCGGCGAAGGTCGTAGCCATGAGTGGGCCGACGATGCCGCCGACGCCGTAGGCGGTGAACATCCAACCGTAGTTCTTGCCCAGGTTCTTGTTGCCGAAGTAGTCCGCCGTCGCGGCGGGGAACAGCGCGAGCGTGCCCCCGAAGTTGAAGCCGATGATCGCCGCCCCGGCGAAGAGCATCGCGACGGTACCGCCCATGTAGAAGAACGCGATCATCAC
>CAYMXT010000321.1:0-3186 GCA_964394415.1 uncultured Planctomycetales bacterium | reverse complement strand
CCGGCGGCGACGCTGGCCAACCCGAACTATGTCGGCATGTTCTTCGCGCTCGACACCACGCGGCAGCGGGCGCTGCGCGGCACGTTCTGGCAGGCCGAGGGCATCCCGGTGCAGCTCAGCGGCACCGCGCCGACCATCGGCTGGGTGCCGGGGACGCAGCGCGACACCATCGCCTACAACCGCTACCAGATCACGTTCAGCGGCAAGGAATTCGGCCCGGGATATCCGTTCACCTTCGACCGGACCAACCAGGCCAAGCTGCCGGCGGACTACGCCGCGTCGCTCGCCGCGCGCGTGAATGCCGGCACCACCAACACCACGGCCGCGGCGGCGGCGGCGCTGAACCTGGCGCTCAACCGCACCAACATCACCGTGGATTCGCTGGCGTCGCTCGGCATTCCGTTCACGGTCAAGAACATGTACCTGAACGCCAATGTCAGCGTGGCGGTGCTCAAGAGCTCGCGTCCGGTGACGGCCCTGCTCGGCACCAACGCCGACACCATGCGCGTCACGGTGCCGACCGGGCAGTGGGTCCCGGGTGATCCGCTGTACTTCATTGAAACGTTCAAGGTCGTGCGCCACGACACGGTCACGACGACGCCGCTGGTGCGCCGGATCCGGCTCGTGAACGGCATCCCCGATTCCGTGACAGTCACGCGCGTCACCTGGGGGCCGACCTCGCTGGCGTGCGGCACGCCGAGCACCTGCAACCCGCTCAGCGGCATCGGCGGCACCGGGTACACGGCAACCAATGCCAACCAGACGCTGAACGTGCTGTACTACCGCCCGATCCGCGGGATGCCGGCGTTCCAGTACACCATCATGCCGGACGTCGCCGGCGAGAACATCGCCGCGGTCAAGGCAGGCGACCTGTCGCTCGTGAGGGTCGTCCCCAACCCGTACATCATGTTCTCGCATTACGAACAGACGGCGGGGCTCTCGCGCCTGATGTTCACGCACCTGCCGCCCACCGGCACCCTGCGCATCTACACGGCGTCGGGCCAACTGGTGCAGCAGATCAAGTGGAACCCGTCGGACCTGCAGCGCAACTGCCGGGCGACGGTCAACACCACGCAGTGCAGCGACGCGGGTGACCTGCAATGGAACATGCGCACGCGCGAAGACCTGGAAGTCGGGCCCGGGTTCTACGTCTTCGTGGTGAGCACCGAGGTCGGCGGCAAGAAGGTCGACAAGCTCGGCAAGTTCGTGATCATCCGCTAACCGGGGCGACGACCATGAGACATCACATCATTCGCCTGGCTACCGCGGCGTTCGCCCTGCTCTCCGGGGCGTCGCTGGCGGCGCAAGGCACCATCATCGTCCCGGAAGCGACCGACCGTACATCACGCGTCGGCACGCGCGGGGCCAACTTCCTCGAGATCGCCGTCGGCGCGCGCGCGACGGCGCTCGGCTCGGCCGTCGTCTCGCAGCTGGACGGGCCGGAGGCCATGTTCTGGAATCCGGCCGGCATCGTGACGAGCCAGGAGATCTCGGCCGTCGTGAGCTACATGCAGTTGTACGGCGCCAGCAGCGGCATCACCAACACGGCCGCCGCCATCACGACGCCGGTCGGCCAGGGTGCCATCGGCCTGGCATTCACGCAGTTCACGTCGGGGTCGATCGACCGGACGACGGAAGTGGCGCCGGACGGCGACGATCCCGCCTTCCCCGGGCAGTTCTCGTACACCGGCTCTGCCCTCGCCCTGCAGTACGCGCGCAACATCACCGATCGCCTCGCGGCGTCGGCGGGGCTGCGACTCGTGCAGGAGGGCATCGACTTTGCGCAGACCAGCTATTTCGGCTTCGATCTGGCCACCCGATTCCGTACGGGGTTGTACGGACTCAGCGTGGCCGCTGCCATCACGAACATCGGACCGAGCAACCGGTTCCGGGGCTCCGGTATCGAGCGGCGGCTCTCTGCGCCGCGCGAGAATGGATTTGCGACGGGCGGCTCCGTGCCGGTGGAGTTCCGTACGCGCCAAGTGCAGCTCCCAACCGGCTTCCGCGTGGGCATCGAGTCCCACCTGATCGGCGACGCGGAGGCGCTGTTCGGCGCCAACAAGGTGCACGCGCTGGTGGGCGAGCTCGACTTCTTCGATGCCATCGACACGGACGTGCAGCCGTCGCTCGGCTTCGAGTACGGCTACAAGTCCAACTACTTCCTCCGCCTGGGCAAGCGCTGGTTCAATGAACAGCACGCCCCCTGGAAGTTCAGCGACGGCCTCTCGTTCGGCGGCGGGGTGAAGATTCCCGTGCTCGGGCGGAAGCTGACGCTGGACTATGCCTACACCACGATGGGCGAGCTGCAGAACAATCAGGTTCTCAGCTTCGTCATCGGCCGCTAACCACCGGGAGACCAACACTCATGCGCAGACACATCGCGCTCGTCGGTGCCGTGCTCCTGGGCGCGTCATCGCTGGAGGCACAGACCCAGGCCAAGATGTTCGACCTGGGCGTTCAGCTGGGCCAGCAGGTCTTCGACAAGGGGACGGCGCTCAACAACACCCCATTCGTGGGATTGGATGCCACGTACCAATTGCCGTGGAATCCGCTCAAGCTCGCCATCAGCGGATCGACCTTCGGCCTTGGCCTCAATGTGGACGTCTCGCGTCCCGTGACGGACGGCGAGCAGTTCCCGTTGGTGGCCTTCGATTTCGGCGACACGACCTTCCTCTACGCCGTCGCCCAGCGCATCACGCTGGTGCAAGCCGGCGTCCAGGCGGTGGCGGGGATTCCGATCGGCAAGGCCCGTCTCTATGGGTTCGCCGGCTCCGGGATCTATTCGATGTTCCTCGATCCGCGCGCCGAGCGACGCAACGAAAAGGTGACGAAGCCCATGGCGACATTCGGCGGCGGCCTCAACTACGCGCTGACCTCGACAATCGGCGTCCGGGCGCAGGCCCGGGCCATCACCTACACGCAGTTCGACCGCAGCAAGCTCGACGCGAGCGTGGGCTACATCCAGGACCGGCGCATCCGCGACGCGCTGCCGCCGCCCGCAGCCACGTCCAAGACGCCGACCAACTTGCAGTGGTCGCTCGTCTTCCATTACATCCCGGGAGGGAATTGAGATGCGCTCCTCTCAACTGACCCTCGCCGCTGCGGTCGGCGCCGCGTTCGTGCTCGCGGCGTGCCAGACCGACCCGATTTCGGGACCGTCCCACATCGTCGGCGAGCCGCTCCTCG
>CAYMXT010000320.1:0-3199 GCA_964394415.1 uncultured Planctomycetales bacterium | reverse complement strand
TCGGTCGCCGAGGCGCGCGAGGACAACAACCTGCTCAGCCGCGACATCAACGTCGGCGACAACTCGGTCGCCGCCCCGGACCTGGTGATCGAGAGCATCGGCACCACGACCTATCCGTCGAGCCTGTTCGGCGACATCGTTCAGTTCGACGTGCTGGTGCGAAACGTGGGGCCGGTCGCGGCCGGCGCGTTCCGCGTCGGCGACTTCGCCCTGTCCGCATTCCCCGGCAACTATCCGTCCGGTTACGTGGTCGTCGGCAGCCCCGGACCGAATTCGGGCGGATCGGTCATCGGCGTCGTGAGCTGGCCGGACTGCACGCAGCGCACGCAGGAGGTGGGCGGACTTCCGGCGGGCGCGAGCGCGACGGTTCAGTTCTGGCGGCATTACTGGCAGGGCGGTCAGTACAGCTTCACCGCGACCGCGGACGCGTGCGGCGCCGCGCCGAACCACGCGGTCTTCGAGAGCAGCGAGACGAACAACGCCCTGTCGATCGAGTTCACCGCGCCCGGCTGCGGCGCGGACAGCGACCAGGACGGCGTCTGCGATGACGCGGATTTCTGCCCCTTCACGGCTGACCCGGTCAACAACGACAGCGACAACGACGGCGTCGGCGACGCCTGCGAGGACGACGACGACAACGACGGCTGGCTGGACGTGGACGACTGCGAGCCGCGAAACCCGTTCGTCCATCCCGGCGCCGCCGAGAACTGCCGCGACGGCGTGGACAACAACTGCGACGGGCAGATCGACGAAGGCGCGGCGACGTTCTACCGCGACGCCGACGGCGACGGTCACGGCGACGCGGCGCAGCCGTATGTAGACTGCGCGCCGCCGGCGGGCTACGTCGCCAGCGCCGACGATTGCGACGACTCGCGCCGCTCGGTCTATCCCGGCGCGAACGGCCCCTGCGACGACGGGCTCGACAACGATTGCGACGGCATCGTTGACAACGAGCGCCCGGTCTGGGGACGCGACAGGGACGGCGACGGTTTCACCGACCTCACGGACGTGATCGTCGATGACGACGGCGTCTGCGACGGCCAGCCGCCCGGCTACGCGCTGGCCAGCGTGATTCCGGATCCCGATGACGAGGACTTCATGGTTCCCGAGCCGGTCGTGGCGGACCCGGCGGGAATCGAGATCTCGGCCCCGCGGGCCGCCAACCTCCCGCCGACGGCGCTGCGCCTGCGCCGAAACGGACCTGAGCCGTTCAGCTTCGAGGTGAGCGCGGCAAGCGTGCCGGCGTGGCTGAGCGTCGCGCCGCCGACCGGGCGGGCGCTGGACGGGACCGCCGAGCTTGCGGTCACGCCGGTGACGACCGGATTGCAGCGCGCGACGTACAACGCGACGCTTGAGATCGTCGTCAACCGCGCGAGCCGCATCGACGTGCCCGTGCAGCTCGTGGTTCGCAATCCGATTCTCACCGTCCGCCACCGCGGGCAGGGAGGCGGGCGCGTGGACGCGGAATGGCGGCCCGATCCGAACCAGCTTGAGCATCGTACGCAGACGCTGTTCAACACGGCGGACGGCAGCCTCGAGGGGAGCATTGAGGTGCCGGAAGGCGCGTTCGTGTATCTCCGGGCCTACACGGAACACGACTGTAGCGTGCTGGTCGGACTGTTTGATGAAAGCGGCCAGCAGATCAACGATCCCAACTTCAGCTATTTCGACCCGAACGAGCCGTGCTTCGGATGCGACGTGTACCATAGCTCCGTGCACATGGACACGGATCGAACGCTCGACGCCGACTTCGCGCTCAGCGGGTTGGCATGTACGGCATGCGGGCCGGTGGCGCTTACGCTCGCGGGTTGGCTGACGTTCGCCGCGCGATCTCCGGCGCGCCGTCTCGGGCGCGCTGCTCGTCGCGTCCGCGCAGGCAGGGGCGCACCGCTCGTCACCCCCGCGCAGGCGGGGGTCCAGCGTGCGGCGTGAGAACTGGATTCCCGCGTTCGCGGGAATGACGTTCGGCGGGAATGACGGCGGACGGGAATGACGGCGGGTGGGAATGACGGTCAGCGGGAATTACGGTGGGTGGGTATGACGGTCGGTGGCGACGACGGTCGACGGGAATGATGGTCGGCGGGAATAACCGTAAGCGGGCGCGTGGCCGAGTCGCCGCTCCTGAATGCGAGCGCCGCCGATCGTTATCGCTCGGCGTTCGACGCGGCGCGTTCGCGGCGCCGCAGCGCGAGCGTCCTCGAATGAGTGTCGCAAGTCCGCACGGCGCTGACGCTACTCGCAGGTCGCGGCATCGACTGCATCAGCGCACGGCTGGTCCGCGAACAGGTGTGCGCGTAGCCGGCAGAGACGCCTGGTTTATCGGCCCATTTAACTTGCCAGCGTTGCGAAGTGCGCTATCGCGCTTGGGTCGACGTGGTGGAATTGAATGTGACATTTGGCACGCGACCAAAGTCCGTGCAAAAGATCATCGACTGTTGACATGGGGATTGCGATCCTCTATAAGATAGAGTCAGAGTGGTGAAGTTCGTCGGGATCGCCGTGTCAGCACGGCGGGCGGCTTTCGCTGCTTTAGGAGGCGGAAATTTCGGTCACTTCGGTTAGTCGCATTTCAGCGACAGGCCGGTGAGCGAGGTTGGAATTCGCGATGGGTTCTGATTGACGGGCGGAATACTTCGCGAGCCTCGCCGGTTCTGATCGAAAAGAGCGTCTGACCTGAGGGTAGCTGGGGCCGCCTGAGGGTTGTGTCATCTCGTTCCAAATCGCATGGGAGGTTCAAGTATGCTTCGATTTCTGGCAGTGATGGCTGCTGGCGGGCTCGTCGCGAGCGCTTTTGCGGCGCCGACAGACCTGAGCAGCCGCGTGGTGAAGCCGAACAGCATCGGCTTCAAGCACGGCGTGTACAACTTCGAGACGGGCAAGGTTGAGCCGGTCGGCGGCGGCGTCGATCGTCTCGACCCGATCATCTGGCAGAGCCAGATGACGACCGGGTACTTCTTCGGCCTGGGCAACTGCGGTCGTCCGGCCGAGAACACCGAACTGGCCCTGGACTGGGGCGATATGGCCGCCAACACGGTCACGGGCTTCCAGATCGGTTATGCGACGGACTCGGCCACCGATCCGAACTCCGTCACGATCCTCTGGGCGTACGGCAACAACACCAACGGCTTCGGCGACAACGAGTTCCCGTTCATCGCGGGCTTCTTCGCCGGCCTGCCGGGTCTGCCGCCCGGGTTCCCGT
>CAYMXT010000319.1:0-3199 GCA_964394415.1 uncultured Planctomycetales bacterium | reverse complement strand
GCGACCGCTCGCGCGGTCGGCTCGGATCTGCACTGCCGAATCGCGCACGGTGATTCAGCAAACGCCGGGAGCGACCCGCACCCCGTTTGGAATGGCCCCCAGCAGCTCGCCCAGCCACTGCCGCAGCGCGTCGTCGTCCCCCGCCAGCCGTCCGAACCGCGCCGTCGAGGCGTGCAGCGCAGCCCGGCTGATCTTCGCGCCCGTCGCATCGTGCGCGGCGCGCGCGAGCGTCATCGCGCCCCACGCCAGCGGCAACCCGCAGAACAGCCGCAGGCCGCGCGCCGTCGCCGGCAGCGCCAGGACGAAATCCACGCCGCGGGCGAGGCTGTGCCGGGCCTCGCCCAGCACCGCCCGGTAAACCTCGCTGTGCGCGACCGCTCCGCCGGCAGTCTGCGGCAGGTAGCGCCGCCCCTGATCGGCGTCCTTGAGCGCATCCTTCAGGATGTTGACGAGCTGCAACCCGATACCCAGTTCTACGGCCACGTCACGTAGCCGTTCCAGCGCCGGCGACCTCAGGAAATGGGCCATCATCGCGCACAGCATCTCGCCGACCACGCCGGCGACGTAGTAGCAGTACTCGCGCAGCTCGGCAGCATCGCGCACCGCCGGGTACGGATGTTGCCGCTGTTGACTGCGGGCCAGCAACGTGAGCACGCCGTCACTCATCGCCCGTGCGCAGCGTCGGATCGCGTCGGCGTAGGTTGGATCCAGCGCCGCCACGCGCGCACATACTTCGCCTGCGGCGGTCATGAGCGCCCGCTCGTGCGCGTTGTCGCCCTGCACGCACGCCAGGGTTTGCGCGGCGGGTGCGTCACCGGCCAGCGCGGCGTGCAACTCCGCGAAGTGTGTGCGACGTTCGTCCGCGGCAAGCTGCGTGTCGTCCTCGATCGTGTCCACGATCCGCATGACGAGGTACGCCAGCCCGACCGCCTCGGCCAGCGGTCCGGGCAGCATGGGAATGACGACCGCGTAGGTCCGCGAGACGCCGCGCAGATGTTGGGTGATGAAGGCGTCCATATCGACTGCTGCATCGGAACCCCGAACGCCAGTCCGGGGCTACTCATCCGAACCCCGGACGCAATTCCGGGGCCGGGCTGACCCACTTCCGGCGCGCCGGGACGTGGTGGGTCCGGAGGTGGACCCACGCGCGGCGCTCAGCGCCGGCGGCTCGCCGGCGGCACCGCGTGCCCGTTCGTCCGCGCCGCCTGCACCGCCCGCCGCACCGTGGCCGCGATGCTGTCGGCATCCAGTCCGGCCGCGGCGAGCTGACTGCTCCGTGAGCCATGCTCGTAGAACCGCTCCGTCGCCAGTCCGAGCCGAATCACGTTGTCGGTCGGCAAACCCAGCCGATTCGCCGTCTCCAACACGGCGCTGCCAAACCCGCCGGAGAGCGAGTGCTCTTCAACGGTGATGACCGGCCCGCCGCGCGTGATCGCGGTCGTGAGCATGTCCTCATCGAGCGGCTTCGCGAAACGCGCATTGACCACGCCAACCGACAGCCGTAGCGCGGCGAGCTGCTCGGCTGCTTTGCACGCCGCCGTCACGGTCGCACCGTAAGCCAGGATGGTCGCGTCGCTGCCGTCCCGCATGATCCGGCCCTGACCGAGGTGGAACGGCGGCGCGGAGCCCAGCTCGATCGGCACCATGTCGCGCGGGTAACGCACCACCCACGGTCGGTCGAGCTTCAGCCCAAGCCGCAGGGCCTGTTCGAGTTCCAGCTCGTCCGCGGGGGCCAGGAGCACAATGTTCTGGAAGCTCCGCAGAAAAGCGATGTCAAGGTAGCCATGATGAACGGCCCCGTCGCCGCCGACCAAACCCGCCCGGTCGAGACAGAAGCCGACGGGCAAACCCTGGAGCACGACTTCCTGGAAGACCTGGTCGAACGCCCGCTGGAGAAAAGTCGAGTAAATGCAAACCAACGGCTTCAGACCCGCCCGCGCCATCCCCGCGGCGATGTCCACCGTGCAGCTCTCGGCGATGCCACAGTCGAGCACACGGTCCGCAAAGACCTGGCGGACTTTGGCGAGCCCGGTGCCGTCGGGCATGGCGGCCGTCAACGCAAACACACGTTGGTCGTCGGCCATCAGCCGCATGACGGCGTCCGCGAACGCCGAGGTCCAGCTCTTGCGCTCGCTCTTGACCGGACTGACGGTGTCGCCGTTCACGTCGAGCTTGCCGGGGCTGTGATAGGCACAGGGGTCTTTCGAGGCCCATTCACAGCCGCGGCCTTTTTCGGTATGCACGTGCAGCAGGACGGGGTGCTGGACGTCCTTGAGCAAGTCGAGAATGTCCAGCAGGTGCTTCAGATCATGCCCATCAACCGGACCCACGTAAACGAAACCGAGCTGCTCGAAGATCTGGTGCGGCGAGACGCCGGCCTTGATGCCCTCTTTGAGGTGATCGAGTATGTCCTGCATGCTCTTGCCGACGACCGGGACGCGGTGCAGCAGGCTTTCGACCTTGTGCCGGACCTCTTCGTAGAGACCGCTGACGCGGAAGCGGGTGAGATAAGTCGCCAGGCCACCCTGCGTGCGGGCGATGCCCATCGAGTTGTCGTTGAGCACCACGAGGAACTGCCGCCGGAGCGTCCCCGCCTGGTTCAACCCCTCGAACGCGACGCCGTTGACGATGCTGGCGTCACCGACGAGCGCGACGGCCCGGCGGGCTTCGCCGAGCACCTGGTCCCCGCGGGCGAGACCGACGGCGGTGGCGATCGCGGTGCCCGCGTGCCCGACGTTGAACAGGTCGTACTCGCTCTCGGATTTGTTCGGAAATCCGCTGACGCCGCCGCCCTGGCGCAGGCTGTCAAAACGGGCGTTGCGGCCGGTGACGAGCTTGTGGACATAGCACTGGTGGCCGACGTCCCACAGCAGCCGGTCGCGGTGGAAGTCGAACACGCGGTGCAGCGCGAGGGTGAGCTCGACCACGCCGAGGTTGCTGGCCAGGTGTCCGCCGTTCTTGCACACCACGTCGATGATGCGCGTGCGGATTTCGCCGGCGAGCTGTTCGAGGTCGCCGAGCGAAAGCCGCCTCAGATCGGCGGGCGCGACAATCGTCGGGAGGATGGGTTCAGCCAAGGATCGTCCTCATCAGCAACCAACAGCGCCAATCCGAACCCCGGACGCAAGTCCGGGGCCACTGGCCACTAAATCACCGTGCGCGATTCGGCAGCGCAGATCCGAGCCGACCGCGCGAGCGG
>CAYMXT010000318.1:0-3204 GCA_964394415.1 uncultured Planctomycetales bacterium | reverse complement strand
CTTGCGACCGCTCGCGCGGTCGGCTCGGACCTGCGCTGCCGAATCGCGCACGGTGATTTAGCGGACAAACTCGCGACCGCTCGCGCGGTCGGCTCGGATCTGCGCTGCCGAACCCCGACCGTCAGAGAGCGCCGCGACGAACGGGTTGATGTCGTCGAAATCCACGTCGCCGTCGCTGTCGAAGTCGCAGGTGACGTCGCCGTCGCAGTCCGGGAACTCGAGCGGATATGAGCCGGTGAGCAGGCTGACGAAGGGGTTGATGTCGTCAAAGTCGGCGCGCCCATCGCAGTTCGCGTCGCCGGGGACCATCCGAAGGTTGTAGTAGACGTAGTTGCCGACGTCGTTGTCCCAGTTCGTGATGGCCATATCGAGCTTGGACGAGACGGTGTACTCGATCAGCAACGTGCTCGCGACGTCCACGCCGACGGTCACCCAGCCAAACTCGCGGCTGAACGTGTACTGGTCGGCCGTCAACGGCACGCCGTCCGTGACGACGGCTCGCAGCTCCTGGATCGGCTGGTGCGGCAGGTAGAACAGCCGCCGGCCCGGCAGCACCGGGCTGAAAAGCTGTTGCACCGTGCGCAGGCCGTTCTTGTCGACGTCGCCGAAGACGATCTTCTCGATCACGCTCTGAACGTTGGAACGCCAACTTTGCGTGATGCCGAAGCCGCTGCCGGTGTTGAGAAAGACGCGGGTGTAGTCCCACCACGCCCCGGTCGCTAGGTCAAGCTTGCCGTCGGCATCGAGATCGGCCAGCGCCACCGCGGAGCAGTACCCCTCGTTGAAAGTCCAGGCTGCGGTCGTGCCGAACAGCCCGCCTGCCAGGCCGCTGTACTGCCGAAAGCGCCCACTGCCGGACAACTGAATATTATCGGCCAGGAACAGATCGCGGCGGCCATCACCCGTCACGTCGCCCGAGGCGACCATGATCCCGTCTTGCACCGACGCGTCCGTGACGTTCCAACTGGCGGTCGTTTCGAGCACGCCGCCGAGGTTGCGGTAGACCCGCGAGCGGGTGCCGGCGGCGGCAAAAGCGAGATCGAGCCAGCCGTCGTTGTCCGCATCGACCCAGTGGGCGCCCTGGTAGTGGTACATGTCGTCGGAAGCCCAGCTCGCGCTCGCCTCCGGCGCCCCACCGACGTTCAGGTACACGAAGTTGGGGTACGGGTGTTGCGGGCTGTACGCCCAGCCGGTTGCGACGGCGAGGTCCGGCCGGCCATCGTTGTTCACATCGCCGAACGCGAGGCCGAAGGCATTGCCGTCCACGTCGGCGTACCAGTCGGGCGTGGCGGAGAGCGTGCCCTGGTTGTTGAGATACAGCCGCGCGATGGGTCCAAACGTGTTGAATTCGCCCAAGTGCGCGACGGCCACGTCGAGCCAGCCGTCGCCGTTCACGTCGGCGACGTCGAGGTGGCCGTGATACGCGACGTTGGCGGATTGCCAGTCGGGGGTCGCCGGGTACGTCCCATCGCCCTGGTTGTAGTAGACGGCCACGCGCTGCTGGGCCATGTCATTGCCGTTCGAGACGATGAAATCCAGCCAGCCGTCGTGATCGAGGTCCGCGAGCGCCCCGCCGGTGCTGACCTGGGTGTCCGTGGAGATCCAGTCCGGGGTGTTGTGATAGATCGCCTGGCCCGCGGCAGTGACCGCCAGGGCCGCGCTGACGACAACGATGCTGACACTGCGCATGTTCATCTTTCCTGACCTCCGCTGGGAACTACGCCTCACGAAGTTCATTCTACGAGTTGTTGGGGGGGTTAGGGAAGGCGTGGGGCGCATGGGCCTCCGGCCCGTGCCCGGTTCGCGTCGGACTCGCCACGGGCCGGAGGCCCATGCTGCCGGGTCACACGCGACGGATGACTACCGCCGTCAGATCGTCCGCCTGCGGCACGCCGGCACAGAACGCCTGCACGCCGGCGTGCAAATCGCGGATGAGCTGCGCTGACGACGAATCGGTCTGGCCGCGCAAACACGCGGTGACCCGTTCGTCGCCGAACTGGTCGCCGGTGGGGTTCTCGGCTTCGTAGAAACCGTCGGTCAACAGCAGGGCGGTCGCGCCGGGCGTAAACACGAACGCCGACGCGGGGAAATCCGCTTCCGGCAGGATCGCGAGCGGCAGCCCGTCGGCGTTGCGGGCATCGACGCCGTGGCCGTCAGCGAAAACGAGCGGTCCCTGCCCGGCGGAGACGTAGTCCAGGCGGTGCGTGCGCGGGTCGAGCAGCCCGATAAACGCGGTCACAAACCGGCCTTCGAGCAGGTCGCTCGACAACATCTGGTTCACGCGTGCGGCGACGAGCGGCAGATCCTGGGTCACCGAGAGTGTCGCCCGCAGCAGCGCCCGGCATTCTGCGATCACCAGCGCGGCGCCGATGCCGTGGCCGGTCGCGTCGGCGAGCAGGACCGCGAGCCGCCCGTCCGGCAGCGCGAAAAAGTCGTAACAATCGCCGCCGGTTTCGTCGGCGCTCAGGTTCCAGCCGGCGATTTCGTAACCGGGCACGACCGGATTGGCCTTGGGGAATAGCCCCTGCTGGATGCGGCGGGCCAGTTCGAGGTCGCGGGCCATCCGCTGCTTCTGAGCATATTGCTCGAGCAGCGCGTAGCGGTGCAGCGCGATGCCCGCCTGGGCGGCCAGGTCGGCGGCCAGTTCTTCGTCCGCGGGCGTGAACGGTCCGCCGACGCGGTTGAGCGCCTGGAGCACGCCCATGAGCTGGTGCTCGAGGTTCTCGAGCGGGAAGGTCAGCAGGTTCCGCGTGTGATAGCCGGTGAGCCGATCGATTTCCTGGTTGAAGCGCCCGTCGGCGTAGGCGTCGGGGACGTTGATGATCGTGCGCTGCTGCGCCGCCGCGCCGGCGATCCCGCGGTCGGCGGGAAAACGGATGACATCGACGCCGGTGGCGACGCGGCTGGACAGCTCGTTGGACTTCGCGTCGTAGAGGAAGATCGTGGCCCGCTCGCACTGGAGCACTTCGCACGCGGCGCTGACGATCGTGGACAGCAGCTCCGTCAGGTCGGTCGTGGCGGCCAGGCGGCGGGTGATGTCCAGCAGCCGCCGCAGGTGATGGATGTGCTGCGCTTCGGCCATTCTCCCCTAGCGTATGCCGCGGACACTGGCCTTGCAACCGCGTTCGCCGACCGGCGAACCGCAGAGACGCAGAGAGCGCAGAGGTCGCAGAGAAGAAAGGCAACGAGACAACAAGGCAACCT
>CAYMXT010000317.1:0-3222 GCA_964394415.1 uncultured Planctomycetales bacterium | reverse complement strand
CTGACGATCAGCGTGCGTGAGCTGTGGCAGCTCGGCTACGGGCAGCTCGCGGTTGCGGACCTCAATCACGACGGCGTCGTGGACGTCAGCGACATTCAGGCGTTCCTGAACGGCGTGCGGCCGGAGAAGCCCGAGCCGCTGCCGAGCGGTGCGAGCAGGCCGCAGCGTGTGCGGCGGGCCGCGAACTGACGCTGTGGTGAAGTGAGGTTGTGGGTGGTCTTCTGGGCTGTGTGGAGCACGGACGATCCGTCCGTGCTCCACGGCCCGCGGGCACAGACGGATCGTCTGTGCTCCACGCACAGACGGATCGTCTGGGTGCCAGGTGTGTGCCGTCTGTGCGCCAAGTGAGTAGCGTCGGACCGCTGTGTCCGACGGTTGGAACGCGAAGCGCCAGCGAGCGCAGGTCGCGTTGTACCCCTGAGTGAACCGGCGATCACCGATCTCATCCCGGAACCGGCGGCGCTGGTACTGCCGGCCCTGGGCGGTGTGCTGGCTTGGCGGCGGCAGGTGCGGGCGCGCGGATATCTTCTGGAGGGGGCCTGCGCGGGGCCGCGGTTAGCCGGCGCAGGGATTGCGTCTACTGCGCGAGGCTGCTCCAATGCTCCCATGCGTTGCGACGGCCGCCGACCGAATGAGCTGCGCCCGCTGGAGATCGTCCGCGGGTTTACCCAGGCCGCGCCGGGGTCGGTGCTGATTCGCGCCGGCCAAACGCACGTGCTCTGTACCGCCAGCCTCGAAGACGGCGTACCCGAGTGGCGGGAGCCGAGCGGGCACGGGTGGCTCACCGCCGAGTACGACATGCTCCCCGGCGCGACTTCGCAGCGGCGGCCGCGCAGCCGCGGCAAGGTCGATGGCCGCGCGCAGGAGATTCAACGGCTGATCGGCCGCGCGCTGCGGGCGGTCGCGGACCTGACCCGCATGGGTCCGCGTACGATCTACCTGGATTGCGACGTGCTCCAGGCCGACGGCGGCACGCGCACCGCGGCGATCACGGGGGCGTACGTCGCGTTGTGTGACGCCGTCGCCGCGGGTCGCCGGCGCGGGTGGTGGGGCGACGACGTGCTCACCGCCGGGGTCGCCGCGGTCAGCGTCGGTCTCGTCGCCGGCGAGTTGCTGCTCGATCTCGATTACCGGGAGGACGCCGCGGCGGACGTGGATTGCAACCTCGTGCTGACGACCCGCGAGCAGTGGATCGAGGTGCAGGCGACGGCGGAGCGGGCGCCGTACACCGACGCCGACCTGACCAGCATGACGACGTTAGGGCGTCAGGGCATCGCGCGTTTGTTCGAGCGGCAGCAGGCGGCGTTGGAGCGTGGGTCGTGTTGACGCGGCGGGCCGCTTTCGGAGCGCTCTGCGTGGCAGTCGGCCTCGTGGGGTCGGGCTGTGAAACACCCGGCCGTGGGGCGTTCGCGCCGGCGTCCAACCCGGATGAGGAGGTCTGGGCCATCCGCTGCCTCACGCTGCGCGGCCCGGACCAGTTCGACCGCGCCAACGCCTATGCCGCCGCGCTCCAGCGGGTGAAAGCCCTGCGCGCGGCTGGGGTCCAGGTGCTCAGCGACGCGGACGGCACGGCGGTGTTCTACGGCCGCTACACGCGCGAGTATGGACCGGAGGGCGCGACGGAACGCTTTCGCCCCGATCACCTGAAGGATATACAGACAATTCGCACGCTCTCTGTACAGACCGGCGGCGGGCCGGCGTGGCCATTTTACCTGGCCGACATGGATGTACTACCGATCTACCGTACGCCACACCCGGAATGGGATCTGGCCGGTGCCGCGGGGCACTGGTCGCTGCACGTCGCGGTGTTTTACAACACGGATCAATTTCGCAACCGCCGCTCCGCCGCGGAGGAGTACTGCGCGCTGTTGCGTGCGCAGGGTGAGGAAGCATACTTTCATCATGGCACCACAAACAGCTCGGCCTACGTCGGGCTGTTCCCCGAACAGGCGGTGACGGATGTGCGGCGGGAAGAGCCGCTTAGCGGGCGGGCGCGGACGACCAGCCGCATTGTTGATCCGCGGATGCTGGCGGTGCAGGAGCGGTTTCCCACGAGTCTACACAACGGGCACACGTTGTACGAAGTGACGCGCGACCGTGACGGGCAGGTGAAAGAGCGCGTCCCCGTTCCGTCGTTTCCGGTGGTCATCCCGAAGGCCGTCCGTGAGAAGGCGGGCATCGGGTAAATTGGGCGGTAGCCCAGCCGGCCGCGAGTGGGCTGGGAGGTAGCAGCCCAGCCTCGCCGGCGGGCGGGGCCGCGCGTCGCGGGATAGATAGAGGGATAAATAGGAACAGTCCCGAATGGCATTTAGATAGCCTATAAGTGCTTGATATGCAAGCACTTGCGGCGCTGGCGCAACAGGCGGCCTCCCGTGAAGATGGTGGTGTCAACAACACTACCCGCACAGGAGGCCAGGGATGGTCAGTATCCGCCGCGTACTGGCGCAGATCAAGGACGATTGGACCACCTTTCTCTCCGAAGAGCACCTGACCCGCATCTGCCGCGAGAGCGGCGCCACCTGGCGCGACCGCACCCTCAACCCGGTGATGACCATCTACGTTTTCCTCCTCCAAATCCTGCACGGCAACACCGCCATGACCAACTTGCCACGCCTGAGCGGCAAACGTTTCACGCCGGCGGCTTACTGCCAAGCCCGCCAGCGCTTGCCGCTGGCCGCCCTGCGCCGCCTGTTGCACGAGACCGGCGTCGCCCTGCGGACCGCCGCGCGCTGCGATTCCCGCTGGCACGGCCACCGCACCTGGCTGGTGGACGGCTCGTCCTGCTCGATGCCGGACACGCCGGCGTTGCGGAAACACTTCGGCCAGCCCACCGGCCAGAAGCGCGGCTGCGGCTTTCCCGTCGCGCACTTGCTGGCCCTGTTCGACGGCGGCAGCGGGCACCTGCTGGACGTGCTGGTCTCGTCCTGGCGCATCCACGACCTGACCCGCGTGGCCGAACTGCACGCCGGACTGGCGCCCCACAAAAGGGGGACATTCTCACAAAAGGGGGACATTCTGCTTTTCTCAACAACAAAAGGGGGACATTCTGCTTTTCTCAACAAGAGGGGGACACAAAAGGGGGACATTCTGATTTTCCACAAAAGGGGGACATTCTGATTTTCTGACACAAAAGGGCACAACACAAAAGGGGCTCTTCCGCAGAATTTGTGGGTTGAATCTGGTGGAACCAGCTCCGCAGGTTCCCCCAGGCCCCCTCCTTGG
>CAYMXT010000316.1:0-3240 GCA_964394415.1 uncultured Planctomycetales bacterium | reverse complement strand
CCGGGCTCCACAACGCGTTACTACCGGCTTCGTGCATTCGACAACGCCGGCAACAATTCGACGTCGGCTGTTGTCAGTGCGACGACGGATGCGGCGGCCGGGCAGTGGTCGCCATTCACGGGGCCGCAGTTCCAGTTCGGCGCGCCGTCCTCGTGGGGGTTCGGTAACTATGCCCCCGCTGGATCGTCGAACTACATCATCGGCACGTCCGGCCAGCCAAACACCCCGAACAGCGCGAAGCTCGCCGAACTCGCGGCGCGCGGCATCACGCTCGATGTCGCCGGCAAGCGCCTCGTCTACGACGGACTGGGGACCGCTGGCAGCGTTTCCGCGCTCATCCTCGAGGACACTGCGGCGCAGGCTGGCGACTGGCAGGCGCGCATCAGCGACCCCGGCGTCGTCTGGTATCACAACTTCGACAACGCAGCCGAGGTCAATCAGTTCCGCTGGACGAACGGCTACGGCAGCGGCAACGACCCGAATGGCACGGGCCCCGGCGGTCAGTATGTCACGCATCAGCCAAGCGGCGGCGTCGACGGCGGCGGCTTCATGCGCCTCACGTACCCACTCGGCAGCGCGGCGGGCCGCGGCGGTTCTTACTGGCACCGGCCCTTCAATGCCCTGACCGGAGCGGGCAACGGCCGCGGCGTAGACGATCCTGGCGCGAACGGCACGATTACTCCGGTCGGCTTCAACGCGACCAACGGCGGCGGCGTGCTCTACAACTGGGGCAACCAGCCGAATCCCGGTTGGTACATGAACGCCGCGCATCAGGCTTCCTATCCAGGCCGGTTCCAGGGATCGGACTTCTGGCTGCAGGTGCGCGTGCGCCGTGCGCAGCGGCCGGGGCCTCCGCCGGACAATCCGGGGCAGAATTTCTACAACATCACCGGCAAGCTGGTGTGGTTCACGCTGACGAACGGCAGCTACTCGCAGCAAGAGATCGTGACATACGGCCAGTCGGCCGGTGAGGATGTCACCGGGCAGTACGGTCGGCACCGAATTTACGGTGGGTACAACTTCAACCCATTCGGTGGCTCACAGCACAATGAATCGGTGACAACGTCCAACCTCGCGGTTGGCTGGCGCTACTCGGGCGGCTGGGACACGCTGCTGTATCACATCACGCCGGGCACGGATGTCGGTACCGGCGCCAATCGCACGCGCATCGAAATCTGGGCCGCGCAGCAGGGGCAGACGAGCTACACGAAGATTTGGGACACGCTGTACACGGCGCACTTTGACGGGGGCAGCAACAGCGTCGGTGCGCCGAACCTGCCCGGCTGGAACGCGCTGATTCTCGCGATCTATCACAACGGCTCGGCCTTCGCGACCGAGGCGTTCAACTTCGACTACGACCAGGTCATTTTCAGCAAGGCGTTCATCGCCTGCCCGCAGGCATAGAAGATGGCGCAGAGCAACTCATTCATCGCATCGGTAGCTTCGGCGACAGGTCCGGCCTACATCTCGTCGATGTCGCCGTATCAGGTGCGCAACCTCTCTGGCGCCTATGCGCCGACGAACGGGACGACCACGCTGCGCTCGGTGATGCCGTCGCAGTGGGCCGGCAACGACGACATCATCCGCCCGTGGAGCGGCGGCGCGAAATCCACCAGCGGCGCTAAAATGTATGTGCACGGCGGCGGGCACAGCGACTCGTCGAACAACGGCCTGTACAGCTTCGACTTCGCTGGCACGACAGCGCCAACCGGATGGGCGGTGGAGAACCAAGGTCAGCCTGGCGTGACCTCGGATATCGCCGTGGGCTCAACTGGCGCGCCGATTGCCGTGCACACCTACGACGGCATGACGGACATGGGCGCGGACCTCTACCGCTTCGGTGGGTCGTCCTACCCGTCGGGCGGCTTCACGGTGCAGATGCTTCGCTACAGCAAAGCGTCATCGACATGGACCCGTTTGCCGAACTACGGCAGCCCGCCGCAGTTTGCCGGCATGGCGCTTGCCAATCCATCGGCCGGGAAAATCCTCGCCATGGATCGGTTTGTTTCGTACTTCACCTACAACTTCTTTCGCGTGGCGTCCCAGACATGGGGAACGCTGAGGTCGGTCGGCGCGCAATGGGTGGGTGACGGCGCGGTGGCCTACAACCCTGCGAACAACACAGGGCTCGTCATCGGCGCCAACAACGAGTCAGGCGTCTATGCGTTCTCCATCGGCATCGACTGGGCGGCCGAGACAATCACGCAGACCGCGCGATCTATCACGGGCATGGGCGCTGGCTGCGGGCTGATCTGGGACCCAACACGCGGCGTGTACTGGTGCTTCGGCAGCAACAGCAACAACGGCACGCTGTACGAGATCAATCCTTCGACTTTCGCTGTGACCGCGCACCCACTGACTGGCGATGCGCCGCTGACGCCGGAAACGCCCTACTGGGGCACGTTTGGCCGGTGGGTATTCATGGACTCCTGGCGCGCGATCGGTTCCGTGTGCAGCCGCACCGGCGCGGCCTTCGTGATCAGGCTCCCTTGAGGTAATCGGCCATGTCGCTCGAACTCAATACCGACAACAGCTATATCCGCCGCCTGACCGCGGCGAATCTCGGCAGCACGACGTCCGGCACGTATATCGGTTGGTACTTCAAGAATGACAGCACCAACGGGGACGACGTCATGTCGCTCGGCAAGTCGGGCAAGACTGCGCTGTTTCGCACGATCTCCGCGACGCAGATGCGTGCGCTGTACAACATCGGCGGCGGCGCAACGTTCACCGCAAACAATGGCGAGTGGATCGGACTAGCGATCACGGTTTCGGCTGCGGGTGTATTCACGCTGTACACCTATCAGGCCGGCGTGCTGACGCAGCAGTTCACCGAGGATTCCGCCGAGGCCGGCAACGTCTCCGGTCTCTACTGCGGCCAAGACGGTGGCTACTACACGTCAGCGCGCGGGTGCCATCGGTATCAGCGCTACTGGACGCGGGTGCTCTCGACAGGGGAGATCACATCGGAGTTCCAGATGACGCCGAGCTCCGGCACGCCAGCCGCGAGCGGGACTGGGCTCTATCTCTCGTGGCCGCTTGCAAACAGCACCGACACCACCGACTGGACCGGCAACAGCCGCGCGCCAACGATCAGCGGGGCGGCGACCTCATCCGAGGAACCGACAATCGGCGGTGGCACCGCCCCGACAATCACCGACGCGGGGGACGAGCAGTACTACGCGGGCGAGACCGGCATTGTCATCACCGGCACGAACTTCGGCGCCGCGCAGGGATCGA
>CAYMXT010000315.1:246-3255 GCA_964394415.1 uncultured Planctomycetales bacterium | reverse complement strand
GCGGATCGTGGCGCCGTTCGATGGTACGATCGTGCAGATCTACTTGCGGAATGGCGAATGGGCGGAGCCGGGGCAGAAGGCGTTGCGGATCGTGAATGCCGAGCGGCTGAAGGCGGAGGGGTTCATTCGGGCCGACGATGCGGCGGCCGTGGCCGTGGGCAGGCCGGTGGAATTGGTTGTGGAGATCGGCGCGAAGCCCGTGGCATTCAGCGGAAAGATTGCGTTTGTAAGCCCCGAAGTCGATCCGATCACCGGACAGGTGCGCGTGTGGGGGGAGATCGAGAATCGGGAGGGGCGGTTGCGGCCGGGGCAGGCGGCAAAGATGAAGGTGGGAGGTCCGTAGTCCGTGGTCCATAGTTCGTCGTCCGTTGCAGGCGTATCCCACATATGCAACGGACAACGGACAACGGACGACGGACACAATTTGTTTCAGCAAACTTGCATGTCGACTCTAACCTCGTCAATTGACCGTCCGTTGGCGCTCCGCTTGCGGGCGGACTTGCTTGCCACGCGGGTGGAGAGTGCAGCGGGGACGACGTGGGTCGTGAAGGACCCGCTGACGCTCGCGCATTTTCAGTTCTCGGCCGAGGAGTACGCGCTGGTGGATTGGCTGCGCGAGCCGGTGACGATTGCGGAGTTGCAGCGGTTGTTTCACCGCGCGTTTTCGCCGCAAACGATCACGCCGATGAGGATTTGGGAGTTTATCAGCCGGCTCCATACGGCCGGGCTGCTGGTGAGCGATGCCACTGGCCAGGGCCGCGAACTCATTGCGCGGCGTGAACGCGAGACGATGCGGCGCTGGCTGTTGTCGTGGACTGGGCTGCTGGGAATGCGGTTCCGCGGCGTCGATCCGGACGCCTTCTTAACCGCGATTCACGGGCGATGTCGTTGGTTGTTTTCACCGGCCGCGCTCGCTGTAGCAGTTGCCGGCGTGCTGTTTGCGTTGTCGCTGCTGGTCGGCCATTTTGACGAGTTTCGTGGTCGGCTGCCCGAGATTTCGGCACTCCTAGACTGGCGGAACCTGCCCTGGCTGCTGGTGGCGATCGGCAGCGCCAAAGTGCTGCACGAGTTGGGGCATGCACTGGCGTGTAAGCATTTTGGCGGCGAGGTACGCGAGCTGGGGTTCATGCTGCTGGTGTTTGCGCCGAGCCTATATTGCGATGTGACGGACGCCTGGCGATTGCCGAGCAAGTGGCGGCGGATCGCGGTGTCGGCGGCCGGCGTGCTGGTCGAGGTGGTGCTCGCGGCATTGGCCGCGATCGTATGGTGGTATGCCCAGCCGGGCGTTGTACAGTTGGTGGCGCTCAACATCATGATCCTGTGCACGCTCAACACATTGCTGGTCAATGGCAACCCGCTGATGCGGTACGACGGGTATTACATCGTCTCCGACCTTGCGGGAGTGTCGAATTTGTGGGAGCGCTCGCGGGAAGCACTTCGATATTTTTGGGTGGAATGGTTGCTGGGGCAGCCGACGACGGAGGATCCATTGTTGCCGGCGCGGCAGCGGCCGTGGTTGGCGGTGTATGCCGTGGCGTCGAAGGTTTATCTTGCGGCGGTGTGTGTGCTGATCGTGTGGGGGCTGGTCAAGACGCTGGCGCCCTATCGGCTGGAGCGTCTTGCCTACGTGGTGGGATGCGTGGTTTTGGGCAGCGCGCTCGTCGGGCCGGCGCGGGCGGCCGCCGAGTTGGCAAGGAACCCGGTGCGCCGCGGTGAAGTGCGGCGTGGCCGGCTGGGGCTCGTGGCGGGCGTGGGCATCGCGGCCGTCGTTGCCGTGCTGGCGATGCCGGTCAATTATTACGTAGCGGCGCCGCTGGTGCTGATGCCGGAAGATGCGGAGCGTGTGTACGCGAAGATCGGTGGCACGCTCGATTCGATTCTGCCGGCGGGAAGCCAGGTGCGGCGCGGCGATGTGATCGGACGGTTGGCGAGCGTCGACCTGGAAGTTGAACTGGCGCAACTCGAAGGTGAGCGCAGATTACGGGCATTGCGCGTCGAGCACTTGGAGCGGTTGCGAGGCGTTGATCGCGAAGCGAATGACCAGTTGCCCACGGCTCGGGCTGCTTTGGCAGACTCCGAGCGACGACTGGCGGAGCGGCGTAAAGAGGCCGCTCAATTGATTCTCGCCGCTCCCCTCGATGGCACGGTGATTCCGGCGCCGCGAAAGGAGGAGAAGGTGGGCGGTGCCCACCCTACGCGGCTGGCGACGTGGACGGGGTCGCTGCTTGAATCGAAGGCGCGCGGGGCACATGTTGAGCCGGGGACGCTTGCCTGCCTGGTGGGTGACCCCAGCAAATTGACGGCGGTGCTGCTCGTGGATGCCGGTGACGTGAAGTTCTTGCAGCCGGGGCAGCGGGCGCGCCTGCGCATCGAGCAGTTGCCGGGGCGCGTGTGCGAAGGCGAAGTCATCGAAGTTTCGCGCCGTCGAGTCGAGGACGCCGACCGCGCGGCGATGAACGGGGCCGATCTCACGCCGTTGTTCGCGGGATTGATCGCACCGGGGCGCGAGGGGGGGCACTACGAGGTGCGCGTGCGATTCGATGCGGCGACAGCGGCGCCGGCTCTGGTGATCGGGGGGCGTGGCGAGGCGAAGGTGGCAACGGAGCGCGTGACGTTGGCCCGCCGGCTGTGGCGGTCGATGGTGCAGACGTTTCGGGTGCCGATTTGAGAGCGGGGGCTGGTGCCCCTGGTCGCTGAAGCGACCAGGCCGTAGATGGAAGCGACCAGGTCGTCGGTGGCGTAACGGGTGTGAACGGTTAAGCGTATTTAGGGGATGGCGAAGATGAGGCCGGTGTAGATGCCGCCGGCAGAGGCGGCGGCAAAGGGGTCACGGGGCGGCCAATTGCAGCGCCAGGGCACGCAGTCGCCGGGGCGATAGTGACCAAGCGTGTAGACGCAATCGCAGGGGGCCTGTGCGGACAGGCAATACGGCAACGCGGGCACGGTGCCGAAGAAGTGCGCCGCCGAAACCGCCGACTGCACGCAATTGCCGCAGCCGGTAAATCGCCC
>CAYMXT010000315.1:0-236 GCA_964394415.1 uncultured Planctomycetales bacterium | reverse complement strand
CCGAGACCGCAGGCGTAGCCATAGCGTTCGGCGTTGACCTGTTCGAAGTAGAGCGGCTGGTAGCACAAGCAGGTGGCATCCCAGTGGTAACAGGTCACGGGCCAAAAGCGGCCAGCGGCGTTATCGGCGGCGTTGATTTGCTCCCAGCAGGCGGTGGCGAAGTCGGTCGGCATTTGGCCGGCAGGTGGTGTGATGCCGATGCCAAGTTGACCGAGCGGCTTGAAGCGGGCCGCGGC
>CAYMXT010000314.1:0-3274 GCA_964394415.1 uncultured Planctomycetales bacterium | reverse complement strand
CGCCTCGGGAATGCACAGTGCGTATGAGGCGGGCAAGATGCCCGCCCCCCGAGGTGCGCATCCCAAGCTCTTGGTTCGGTTTCCCGATTGCATGGAGCTATTTAGGGGGCTGATCAGAAAAAACGAGGACGCGAGCGCATGGAGGAAACACGTCATCGTCCTTCGATGGGTCCGTTGCCGGGGATCGGGAAGAAGGCTCGATGGCATTGTTGCGCGCGAATCCTTGGTGCATTGCTGTGGAATATCCAAAACGTCCTGGAAACTGAAATGTCGCACGTACGTATGCTCAGCGACCTACTCACTGTATCAAAACGGGGCAGTTTGAAAACCCGTGCCCCTTCTCATATTTGGAAACCGGGGCCACACTTGGTTTTGCAACGACCCCCTGATCTGAGTCATGGACCGCGCGATTGATTCCAGCTCCACCCACTGCACCCGTGTGGAAGAAAAGACCCCCGACTTGCGTCGGGGGTCCGTGTGATTCCTCCCTTTGTCTGACGGCTTGCAGCCTGCCTGCGCAGCCGGACGTGAGCCTACGGGCAGCTCACGTTCACCGCCGGTTTGCAGCCGGCCGGATCCTCAAGGGTGACCGTGTGCGCGCCTGCGTAGCAGCACGACTTGTGCACGGCGCGGCCGCCGCTGATGGTGACCACGGTGGGCGTGCCGTCGATGGCGACCGCGACGGTCTGGCCGTCGTGGCTGGCGTCGAAGAGCACGACCTTGGCCACGATCTTGCCCGAAGCCTTGCAGTTGCCTTTCAGCGCCTTGATGTCGGCGCAGGGCACGCCGGCGACCACGTCCACGCGCGCCACCCATGTGTTCCACGACGAGCCGCCGGACGGGCTGTACTCATGGTGCAGCCAGAATGAGCCTTGCACCGGATCGGCGTCGATGCTCGAGTAGTCGCCGAACCGCCCGCTCGTGCTGCCGCCGCTGCTCGCCTTGACGATCTCCACGTTGCCCATCGTCCCGAGCGCGTCGCCGGCCAGCCGGTACGCGCGGCAGATGGAGATGAACTCCGTGCTGGCACTGCGGTTGAAGCACAGCGCCGCGTTGTTGTTCTCGTCCACGCCGATCGACGTGAAGAACGCATGCACGGTGCCGCCGAGGTCGATGTCGCCGGACTGAACGAGCGCGGGGTTCTGCCCCGACGTGGGCCAGCCATTCATGGCAATCTCATACCAGCGGGCTTTCACGGGACTGCTGTTGATGTGATGCGGCGCCCACAGCGAGCCGTTGCGGTACTCCACGCTCCAGAACCGCGAGTCGAACGTCTCCGGACGGACCGACGTGCCCATCTGCGGCGGATCGCCGGGGTCGCTGTAAGCGGGCACCGTCAACTGAAACGTCGTCGTCGTCGGGTTGCCGAGCGGATCGCGCAGGGCAATCAGCCGCACCTGCGTGCGATTCGCGCCTTCCTGGTGCTCGACCATGTAGTACGCCGGCGGATTATCGAACGACACCGGCGGAATGCCCGCGGACTGCGTGCTCGTGGAAAGCTCGAACGACTTGCGGATCACCGGGTTGTTGCCCGCCAGCAGCGAGGCCTTGTCGAAGATGTACACCGGGTAGTTGGAACGCAGCCCGAACCCGTCGCCGGTCACATACACGGCTTCGTCATCAACGCCGATGTTCGGCGAGTCGAACAGGTTGCCCGCCAACCCGGTCGTCTCCAAGCGGTACTTGTACCAGGTGCCGTTGGGATCAGAGTCGTCGGAAACCGCCACCAAGGCATACGACTTGCTTCCGGGCGCATAGCCCTCGGCGGCCATGGCGAAGAACCGCCCGCTCAGCTCGTCGTAGATCACCTCGGGATCGAAGATGAAATCGGTTGCACCCACGGAGCCCCAGAAGCCGCCGGCGCCTTCGATCTCATCGGTGAACGTCCGCGTGCCGTCCTTCGTGTAGATGGAGATGTTGCCGTTGGTCATCAGCACGACGTGGCTGGGACCGACGGCGGAGTGCGGATCCGGCGGCGTCCAGCCGGTGTTCACCACGCCGATGAAGCCGAAATCTCCGCCCGCAGGCGACGGGTCGGTGTCGCCGCCGAACGGATCCTGCGCGACGTCGTCGGGGTTGAACGTCGGCGGGATGTGCGGACCGGCCACCAGCGCGGACGAGGAGACATCCGCGGCGGATGCGCCTTCAGCGTCAAGCTGGAACGCCAGTCGCGCGAAGCGCTCGCCAATCGCCGCGTCGCCTTCGCCGGGAAGCACGGTTACATGCGCGGCCGTCTGATCCTTCGTGCCGCCGTCGCCCGACCATGCGCAGACGATGCCGCCGTCGAGCGCAAGGCCAAGCCGTGCAGCGCCCGTGGCAACGGCCATTCGCTGCGACTTTTCCGACTGCGCGGTGAGCTGGAACGGCTCGTCTTCCGCCGCGGCAGTCTGCGTGAGCCACTGGGCAAGAATGTCCGTCTTGCCCGGCTCGATCGCCGACTCGGCGTTCCACGCCGCCAGCAGCCGGCCGTCCGCAGCGAACGCAACCGTCGCGCCGCTCTGCCCAGGCCGTGCCGAGCCGCTGACAACTTGGGCGTCCGTCATCGGCTCGCCGTCCGCACTGAATCGCCTCGCGCAAACAGCGTACTCATCCCGCTCCGCACGCATCCAGGCGACCGCGAATCCGCCCGTCGCGTCGGCCGCGACAGATGGCTCCACGTCATGCCCCGTCATATCGCCGACGACGAACGGCGCGCCTTCGATCTGCATTGCATCGCTCAACGTCGCCGCGTGAATCGCATACGGGCGATTCGATTCATCCGCCGACGCCCAAGCGACGACCCATCGGCCATCCGCCAGTGCTGCAATCGTCGGGCAACTCACCGGTCCGTCCGAAACGCACGGCAAGGTCACCTCGTCCGTCGCGGCCATGCCATCGACGTCGAACCGCCGGACGAACACGCCGCGCTGTCCGTGCTGCGCCGGACCTGACCAGACGACGGCAAACGAGCCGTCGCCGCGCGCTGCGGCGCTGACCTCGGACTGATGCCCGCGCGCCGTGCGGTTTACTGCGATCTCAGGCGAAGCGGTGCGCGTCGCGCCGTCCAGCCGCCGGGCGACGATGCCGCCCATGTCGCCGTCCTGCCCGATCGACTCCCACACGACGATCACGCCACCCAGCCCGTCCGCGCACACGGCGGGACGCCACTGCGCATTGTCGGTGGTCGCATTGATGCGCAGCTCGTCGCTGAGCGGATTCCCCGCGAGGTCGAGGAATCGACCGTACACGCCGTAGTTTCCGCCCTCCTGACGGCGGCTCTCCCACGCCACGAAGA
>CAYMXT010000313.1:0-3300 GCA_964394415.1 uncultured Planctomycetales bacterium | reverse complement strand
CCGCGATGCCGGGTCCCAACGACTCGTCGCCGCCGCTCCGCGCAGCGGGTCGAGCCATGTGTTTCCGGACCTCGCCCACAGTCTGGTGCGCCCCGCCGGGACTCAACCAACCGGCAACCCGAGTAAGCCAGCCGTCGGCATCAACCCGATGCCGCTTTACGACAGCTTTTACTGGTACACGACCGACACCGATCGATACGCAAGCTATGTACGGACGCTGGCCGCATTGGCGGAGTATCTCGTCGACCGCGGCTATCCGGTCTTCTTCTTCCCGACGCAGCTCAAGGACCTCAACGTCGCCGATGAGATCGTGCGCGCGATGCGCCCCGAGTGCGCGGGCCGTCTTCTTCAGCCCGAACCCGTGAAACGTCCCCACACGGTCGACGAGCTGATGAGGATCATCGAAACCGCAGACATCGTGGTGGGGACGCGGTTCCACGGCACGCTGCTGTCGCTGCACGCAAGACGTCCGGTGCTCGCGATCTGCTACTACCGCAAGACGCGCGATCTGATGCGCGAGATGGGCCAGGAAGCCTACGCGATCGACTTCGACGACCTGACGGTATCCGAGCTTATTGACGGCTTCCACCGGCTCGAAGGACGGCGGCTGGAAGCGGCGACGCAGATCGCGAAAGTCGATGACGAATACGTCGACGCGCTGGAGAATCAATACCGTGCGATCTTCGCGATGATTCGGGCGCCGCTACGCCATCGGCGCGTCGCAGCACCGGCGTAGGCCACAGAGGGGACTGCCTACGGCGGGCCGGCTGCGCTACGGGGCGCGGGCAGCGAGCGCGCGACACGCGGTCCACGCACGTTTCGCCACCAGCGCCTCGGCGCTGTCCGGCCGCCCCGAAGCCGCCCACAGGCCCCAAACAAGCAGCCCGTAAACCGCAACGCCCAGGGGCACGCCCGCGCACAGTTGAATCAGCGCGCCCTGCGCCGACCCGTCCGAGCCTATCTCGGCGATTGCACCATGCACGACGAGCCCCATCAGAACACTGGCGCAAAGCGGCCGCCATAGCGCGGCAAGGTAGTCAACGGCCGACAACTGGAGCAGGCGCAGCAGCAGCGGATAGCTGAGCAGCAGGCTGACAACGACCGCAACCATCTCCGCGTACGCAATGGCAATGAATTCGCCCGACCGCGCCGCGAAGTACAGCAGCGGCGCCATCACGGCAAGGCGAAGAAACAGGATCGCCGTGATCAGGTGCGGACGGCCGATCGCAAGAAAGGCCGATACGTTGTTCGACATGACTGCGGACAGTGCGCTCGATATCGCCAGCACCTGCATGACCGGCACCGCGGCGCCCCACCTTTCACCCAGCAGCACCCGCACGAGTGGCTCGGCCACCGCCGCGATCCCGACGCTGGCAGGCAGAACGATCAGCACCATGACCGCAGTCGCGCCGACGCAAGCGCGCCGGAACTCCTCCGGCCGCTCGGCGAGCCGCGAGAAGCCGGGAAACAGCGCGCGATTGACCGGGGCCGCCAATTCCGTATTGGCGATCTGCGCGAACTCGGCACCAACCGTATACGCGCCCAGTACCTGCGCGCCGTAGACGCGACCGAGCACGAAATGGGGCAGTCTTGAAACTGCCGCCCCGAGCAGATTCGTCACCAGCATCCAACTCGAGAACGAGAACAGCTCGCGGCTTGCCGCCACGCTGAGCCGCGGCCTGAACGGATGCATGACGTAGCTGAGCACGACGCCAACAATGCGTCCGGTCACCATGCCGACGACCAGCGCCCAGTACGAGCGAAGCGCCAACGCCGCGACAACCGTGACCACGAACGTCATCAACCGCTTGGAGGCAAGGAACCAGAATTCGCGGCGAAAGTTCAGTTGGCGCCGAAAGTCGACAACGCCGACGTTCTCGAAACCCCACGCCAACCACCCCACCGCGAGTGCGACCATGACAGGCAAGAGTCGCGGCTCCGCATAAAAGGCCGCCGCCAGGGGCGCCAAGGCCACTGTGACGACCGCGGCTCCCACGGCCAACGTGACGTTCAGGGTCCATGCGCTGTCATAGTGCTCTCGCCGCAAGTGCTGCTTCTGAATGAGTGCCGCATCGAAGCTGAGCGCCGTTGCTAGCTCGATGACTGCGATGACCGACATCGCCATTGCCACGATGCCGAAGTCGGCCGGCAGCAACAGCCTGGCGAGAATCAGCGTACTGATCAGTCCGAGCGGGCGGTCGATCGCCTTGAAAAGCACCATCCACGCGGCGCCACGCGTCATCCCCCGCACGATCTCGCTCGACATCCGGTCTACCGCGAGGCTTCAGCGTCTGGACGACGCAGTCGAAACGCACTGCACGCAGGTCGGCACCGATGGACGAGTACGCGCCCCTCAGATGAACGGCGCAGATCTTGCCAGTCTCGTGACGAGTTCAAAGCGGCGGGACTCCTGCAGGGGGAGCGGGGATACAACTCGCCCCCAGACTCGCACGACGACCCGCTCCGCCAGCTATCGCCAGCCTTCAGCCGCTGCGGCGCTGGTCGATCGTCGCCGGCCGGAGTGTAACCTGCGCCCTTTTCCACCGGCGCGAACAGAAGGAGAGCATGTGCCCCTTCGCTGTCCTCAGCCCGCGCGCCGCTGCTCAGGGTCCGGTCCAAAGTCGCGGGCGCTCGTTGCCGACCCAAGCGGGATCGTGGCCGCGCCCGGATTTGTCTGCAATGTCGTCGGGTCGCGGATCCAGGTTCAGGTACCAGATGTTTGCGGCACCGGCTGCAGTGGACAAAGGTGCTCTTGCCTCGGCAAGAATGTCCGCAATCGACAGATTGGTCGAGTAGATCTGGATTCCTCGCAACACGCCGTTGAACACCTCTTCGCCCGGCGCCCACGGCGCATCGCCCCAGGTAAGGGCCGGGACGGGTGGCAAGCGAGTGCCCCAACTCGGATCGGACACGCGGACGACGCGATGGCTGGCGCCGGTGTTGGGGAGATCCCAATAGAACTCGTGATGCTTGTTGCCGCTCGCGTCGGCCCAGACCACGAGGGCCTGCGTGTACCACCGGTCGTACACGACCCTGCCATTGACGAAATCGTCCCGCTCCACCGCGATCTCCCATCCGTGGTTCGTGCCGCTGGGAGCGGGATTCGGGTAAGGATGCGCCCCGTAATAGCTGTCAGCGTCGCTGCCGGGAAGCCACAGAACTGTGTTCAGGTTGCTCTGTCCGTCGTCGTTGGCCCAGAAGAACGTCGTGTAGTAACCCGCCTGCCGCCTTGGATACGCCCGCCAGATGTACGTCGCCGGATACATCGGCAGTGGATTCAGGAATCGAAATCGGAGGGTG
>CAYMXT010000312.1:0-3353 GCA_964394415.1 uncultured Planctomycetales bacterium | reverse complement strand
GATCTTCTGGCGGATTCTGGCGAAAACGCCCGGTCCTTCGAGAGGATCAGGAGCGGCAGCGCCCGGCCCTCCCCGCTCACGCCGAAGGTCGTGTAGCGCGCCTGCGGCGACGCCTTGGCCAACCGCTGGCAAAAGCCGAGCGCCTCGTCGTAGCGCCCGGTCTCAACGAAGTTCGTGCGCTCGGCGTGGGTTCGCCAGCTCTGCGCGGCGACGGGCAGGTGGTGCGGCGCGCAGCCGCCGATGAGCAGGATGAGCCATGCCCCCCACCAGGTGAAGTGCCGCCGCGCCGTCACGTCAGTTCGGCAAACCCGCCGGCTCCAGCCCCCGCGCGGGCTTCGGCGGACGGAACCGCTGGGCCCGCACATACCCCAGCAGCCAGCCCGCCAGGCGATCCACGCCCACGCGCCCCTCGGTGTCGGTGCAGATGACCTCCGCCCGCGGGTTGCCGCGCCGAACCTGATGTACAAGCTGCGCCAAGTCCACCCCCGCGCTGGCGGCCAGGTCGTATTTCGTGAGCACCACGACGGCGGCATTGCGCAGCGTGGCCGGGTGACGCGTTACCAGGCCGCGGCCATCGGTAACGCTGAGCAGCACGACGCGCACATGTTCGCCCAGGTCCGTCCCAGCCTGGGCGGTGAGCGTACCAGTGTTCTCGACCAGCAGCAGATCGAGTGCCGGCAGAGCGAACTGCTCGAGTGCGGCCCGCAGATCCAGCGCCGTGAAACGCGCCCCGCCGCCAAGGCCCGCCGCGACGGTACGCACGCCTCGCAGCGTGCGCCCGGCGCCCCGCGCCTCCAGCGGGCCCGTCCTGACCAATCCGACACGCAGCCTGTCGCACAAGCGCGGCACGACCGCCGAAAGCAGCGTCGTCTTGCCGGACCCCAGCGGGCCGATCAGGTTCACACAAACGGTCCCCGCGGCGTCCAGCCGCCGGCGGTTTTCGCCGGCCGCTCGCGCACTTCGGGAAATCTGATCGAAGAGTTGAGCGCTCATGAGCCGTCTCCATGTCCCGCGCTAAGCCAGCGGCCGGGCGTTTCTGCGGATTCGAGCTGCGGACGTGTCTGCCGTAGCTACAGGATAAGGCGCGGTTCTCGGTCCGTCCAGAGAACGACCGTGTGGCGCCCGGGACCGGTAACGCCCCGGTCAGTTCAAACCCCGGATCCTGTCACGCAACCTCCCAGCAGTCCGCCGCAAACGTAGCGGCCGACCCCCGTGTCGGCCGTAGACGACCGGGAATCTCGCGGAATCCGAGCGCTGTGTCGGGTCCGCCTGAGCACACTTTCGCTTTTGCGGCGGACTGCCAGGCGCGTACGAACACCGGCCCTCGCGATAGCCGATGAGCCCAGCGGTCCGCCGCCCAGAGCCGGGCGGCGCGGAGTATCGCGTTGGTGTTACCGTCGCGAGCCGGTCCCGAAGTCGCGTCCGGGCTGGCGCATCCCTACGTCATTGTGGTTGCGTCGTCGCGGGTGTTGGCGGCGGGTCTGGCCGACGTGTGCCGCGGGCGGGGCCTGCCGGTACGCATCGCCCAGGACGTACCCAGCGCGTTGCGGCAGATCTGCGCCGAGCCGCCGGCGGCCGTGCTGACCGCGCTCGATCTGCCAGGGTTGCCGGGCACGTCGCTGGTTGCGGCCCTCAAGAGCGCTCCGCAGTTCCAGGCGATCCCGGCGGTGCTCATCACCGCGACGGGGACGCAGATTCCGGCCGCGTCGTGCCGGCCTGATCTCATTCTGCCCCAAGACGACGAGCTACCCACGGCGCTGGACAGGTCTCTGGACACTCTTGCCGCCGCGACCTATGCCGCCTCGCCCCGCACGCGCTGCGGCGGCCGCGTGCTGCTGGCGGACGACACCGTGTCTCTGCGCAAGCTGGTGTCCCGCTGGCTGCAAGCCGCAGGTGTGGAGGTTACGGCAGTCGAGAACGGAGTTGAGGCCGTCCGCATCGCGGCTGCTGCGACGTTCGACCTGATCCTGATGGACGTCGAGATGCCCGAGTTGGACGGCTGGGCCGCGACGCGTCTGATCCGCACGCGCGGCATCCAAACGCCCGTCATCGCCTTCACCGCACACGAGGGGGACGGGGTGCGGCAACTGGCGGCCGCGGCGGGGTGTACGGACGTGCTCCCCAAACCCGTGTCGCGCGCCGCGCTGCTGCGCGCCTACGCGCTACACAGCGGGAAAGCGCTGGTCGGCGCGTAGCCGCCAGGCCGCGATCCACCTCGCCGACATCCGCGCTGCAAGCAGCGCACGCCCGCGGTCCGGGCGCGTGCTATGACCCTTCAGCCGCCGGTTGTGTCGTGGCTTCCCACTCGTTGAGTCGGGCGCGCCACGCCGCGGCCCTTTCGTCATAACCGCCGTCCGGCACGGCGTCGCACCAGGAGTCATAAAGTCTGACGATGCTTTCAAGCGTGCGGCGCGTCAGCCGGGTCACCAGCAAAGTCTGGCCGCTGGCGCGCAGGGACTGGTAGCAATCCAGCAACACGATCTCCGCTTCTTGATAGCGGGCCAGCTCTGTCAGGATCGACCCCAGGTTGAGTTCGCCGGTTCGCAGATTGGCGTGCTCGGGCGGCAGCAACCGCCGGTCCATTTGGAGCGCTCTCTCAACGTATGGCAGAGCCTCAGCTGGTCGCTTCAATTGCTGAAGACATACGGCGATGGCCCCCAGACCGTTGGCCATGTCCGGGTGGTCGTTGACTCCGAGGCGCTCGCGCATCTGTAGCGAAGCCTCATACCTGTTCAGCGCCTCGGCGGCGCGCCCCAGGCGACGGAGCGCGTCGCCGCAGCAGTAGAGATTCAGCGCCACGTCGGGATGGTCGCCCGGGTGCAATCGCTGGCACATTTCGAGCGCCTCTTCATACCTGGCGAGGGCCTCGTCAAAGCGGTTCAACCACTCCAGGTTGTAGGCCACGTCGTTCAGGGCGCCCGCGACCGCCGGGTGGTCTCCGGGGTGGGCCTGTTGGTAGATCTCCAGGGCGGCCTCCAGGTTGCGACGGGCTTCCTCCGGTCGTCCCGTGAATTCCAGGCACCAACCGGCTCCGCTCAGGCAGGCCGCGGTTTCAGGGCCATCGCCCAGGTGCCGACGCCGCGTCTGGAGCGCCGCTTCGTACAGCGGGAGGGCCTCGGCGTGCTTACCCAACAAGTGCAGGCAGTGGGCAACGCTCTTGAGACTGCTGGCCTCCTCGACGCTGTCCGCGCCGCAAGTCCGCCGCGCCAGCTCGATGGTCGGCGAAAGCGCGCGCCAGGCGCGCTGCGGTGCACCGATGTCGTTGAAAACCTCGCCGATCGTCCAACGCAAGCGCAACTCCGCCTCGGGGGCATACTCCAGCTCGCCGTTTTCGATGCGCGTCGCGGCCGCGT
>CAYMXT010000311.1:0-3363 GCA_964394415.1 uncultured Planctomycetales bacterium | reverse complement strand
CACGGGTCCGCCTACTGCATCGCTGCCTGAATCCGCGCCGTGCCTACGTGCCTGCGTGCCTTCGTCCCTTCTTCCAGAAATCCCAGATTTCGTGCAGCCCGAACAGCCCTTGCGGCCGGACGATCATCATGATGATGAGCGCCAGCGAGTAGATAATCATGCGCAGG
Organism: uncultured Planctomycetales bacterium; assembly: GCA_964394415.1. Lineage (GTDB taxonomy): Bacteria > Planctomycetota > Phycisphaerae > UBA1845 > Fen-1342 > JAGVEP01. The sequence continues at coordinate 3,196 of CAYMXT010000311.1, read as the reverse complement.
TCCGGCAGGGCGTAGGCCAACGGCAAGAAGCGGTTGGCGTAATCCGTCACCGTCCGCAGCGCCTCGGGCAGGATCGTCAGGATGATCGCCGCGAGCGTCGAACCGGAGATCGAGCCCATCCCGCCCAGCACAACCATGATGACCACGTCGAAGGACTTTTGAAAGCCCAGCTCGCCGGCGTTGATCGACTGGATCAGGTGGGCGTACAGCGCCCCCGCCAGACCGGCGAAAAACGCGGACAGGACGAACGCCTGCACCTTCAGGCGGGTTGTGCGCACACCGACCGCCTCGGCGGCGATTTCATCCTCGCGGATCGACAGAAAGGCCCGTCCGTAGCTCGATTGCTTCACGCGGTAGGTGCAAACGAGCGTGAAGACCGCGAACAGGCCGACCCAGAACATCGTCGTGTACGGCGGCACGCTCGTGAAACCCAGCGCTCCGCCGAGGTTCGTCCCAAGCTGCCACGCCGGCACGCCCTGAATCTCGTGGGCGCTGAAAAGCTGCGGCTGCGTGCTCTGGAGCAGGACGCGGACGATCTCGCCGAAGCCGAGCGTGACGATCGCGAGGTAATCGCCACGCAGGCGCAGCGACGGCAGCCCGACGGCGTACCCCGCGACCGCGGCCACCAGTCCGCCCAGCAGGCAGGCGGCGACGAACAGGCCATCGCCGCCGGCCAGTAGTGGGCCATCGAACGCACCCTGGCTGGTGGTCCAGCTCAGCAGTCCGCCGTGAAAGCCGCCATCGCCGTAGAGGCGGAATGAGCCGTAATACGTGACGGCGGAGGCGACATAGCCGCCGAGGGCCATGAACCCGGCGTGGCCGATCGAGAACTGGCCGGTGAAGCCGTTCACGAGGGTGAGGGAAACGGCCAGGATCACATTGATGCCGGCATCGAGCATGACTTTGGTCGCGAACGCCCCGGACGCGGGCTGGATCCAATGGTGCATCGCCAGGGCCAGCGCCAGGCCGCCGGCCAGCGGGGCGAGGTTGCGCAGGAATGCGGGAGCCGGCGACGTCATCGGCGCCTCCCGGCGGCGCGAGAACACGATTTTGGATTTTGGATTTTGGATTTTGGATTCGCGCCGTGACGCACATCAGACCCCCGCACGCAAGCGCGGGGCCATCGTCGGCGGCACGCCACGCATCGCGGTGCCCGCCACTTGCGTGGCGGGTTGGGATACGAGCCACGCCGAATCCAAGATCCAGAATCCAAAATCCAAAATGACTCGCGACCGATGGTCGCAGCGACGCTCATCCTAGACTTTCTCCACGCTGGCGTGTCCCAGCAGCCCGGTCGGGCGGAACAGGAGCACCAGAATCAACAACGAGAACACGTACACGTCCCGGTATAGGGGTTCGAGGTAGGCGACGCCGAAGAACTCGAGCAGCCCGATCAGCACGCCGCCCAGCATCGCCCCGCGGACGTTGCCGATGCCGCCCACGACCGCGGCGACAAACGCCTTCAGACCGAGCATCATCCACGACGTGTCGGCCGGCTGCTTCAGCCCGGCGGGGTACTTCATGCCGAACAGGAATCCGGCGGCGGCGGCCAGGGCGGAGCCGAGCACAAAGGTGAACGAGATGACCGCGTTCACGTTGACGCCCATCAAAGCGGCGAGCTGCGTGTTGAACGAGACCGCGCGCATCGCGCGACCCAGCTTGGTGCGGAAGATCAGCCACTCGAGCCCGAGCATCAACACGAGCGCGGTGCCGAGCACAATGACGTCCACCAGCGGGATGCGCACCCCGCCGACATAGCCCAGGGTGAGGTCGGGGACGAACTGGGGCATGCTCTTCGGGTAGGGGCCGAAGAACACGCGCAGTTGTCCGGTGTTCTGGAGGAGCAGGGACACGCCGATCGCGGTAATCAGGACGTTCAGGCGTGGGGCGTTGCGGAGCGGCTTGTAGGCGAAGCGTTCGATGAGAAAGCCCGCCAGGCCGCAGGCCGCCATCGCGGCGAGGAGCACCGCCGGCCCGACCCACGCCGGCGTCTGGGTGCCGGCGGTGTCCGACACGCCCAGCAGTCGCACGGCGACGACCCAGGAAATCCACGCGCCCAGCACGAAGATGTCGCTATGGGCGAAGTTGATGAACTTGAGGATGCCGTAGACCATCGTGTAGCCCAGCGCGATGAGCGCATACAGGCCGCCGACGGCCAGACCATCCAGGAGTGTCTGGACGAGCTTCGTCACGGTTCCCCCCGGCCGGGAAACCGCAGAGCCGCAGAGAGCGCAGAGGTCGCAGAGAAGACCATGCGTTGGTTTCTTCCGCCGGCGCACGTGCGCTCAGCACGGCCCATCCGGCGGACGAATATTAATGATTCTCCGCGCTCTCTGCGCTCTCTGCGTCTCTGCGGTTTTCGTCAATCCGGCGGGTGGATCGTGCAGACGTAGTAGGGCTTGCCGCCCTGGAGCCGCAGCATGACCGCCGGCTTGACCGCGTTCCGCTGCGCGTCCATCGTGATGTTGCCGCTGACACCGGGGAAGCCCTTGGTTGCCGCAATCGCCTTGGCCAGATCCTTGCCGCCGAGCGACGCCGCGCGTTTCATGGCGTCGATCAGCAGCGCGGCGGAGTCGTAGCCCGTGGCTGCCATCCCGTCCGCCAGCCGGCCATACTCAGCCTGGTACTTCTTGACGAACTCCTGCACCGCCGGGCGGTCTTCCTCGTGCGAGTAGTGGTTGCAGTAAAAGGCCCCGTCGAGGGCCGCGCCGGCGTTCTTCAGGTCCTCCGCGTCCCAGCCGTCGCCGCCCAGCAGCGTCGTCGTCAGGCCCAGCCGGCGGGCCTGGACGGCGATGTTGACGACCTCGGTGTAGTAGCCGGGGATGAAGATCACGTCGGGCTCGGTCGCGCGGATGTTCGTAAGTTGGGCGGAGAAGTCAGTGTCGCCGTCGGAGTACGCCTGCTCGGTGGTGATCTGCCCGCCCATCGCCGTGAAGTGCTGCTTGAAGGTCTCGGCGAGGCCGGTCGAGTAAATCTGCGAGCGGTTGAAGAGGTTGGCGGCCTTCTGCGCCTTCAGCGGCTCGCCGCGGGCGAACTTCGCGCAGACGTAGCCCTGGAAGGGGTCGATGTAGCAGACGCGGAAGATCATGTCGCCGATGTCGGTCACGCGCGGGTTGGTCGAGGAGGGCGAGATCATCGGTACGCCGAAACGCTGCGCGACCTGCCCACCGGCGATCGAGCGCGACGAGGCGACTTC
>CAYMXT010000310.1:0-3366 GCA_964394415.1 uncultured Planctomycetales bacterium | reverse complement strand
GGGAGAGCGCGATGACCTGGCTCACGCGATCGACGAGCCGCCGGGTTTGCTGAACGGTCGTCAGCGCGCGGTGGTCGTCCAGGCTGGTGATCGGATCGTCGATGACCACCACCTTCGTGGCCAGCGCCGGGTCCTGGTCAAGGCAGGCGAAGAAGAAGGCTAGGGCCAGCGTATTCCGGTCGCCGGAACTGAGCGTGTTGCGGAAGGACGGCCCGCCCGCTGCGGCGGCGCCGATGGCGACGGGCGTGTTGTTGATGAGCACGCTGTAGTTGCACGCGGGGCCGGCCCGGGTGTTGGCGACGGCGACGTTGCCGAGCCTGAATCCCGCGTTGAACCGCTGGAGGTAGAGATTGACCGCGGTTTCGTACGCCGGAAAGACGTTCTCACGGTAATGGTCCAGCTGCTCTTTCACCTGGTCGCGCTGGCGTTCCGTCTGCGCCTTGGCGGCCTTCTCGGCGATATACCGCTCGCAGAGCGGCGCGATCTCCGGCGTGTGCCTCGCCTTCGTCGCCTGGAGACGGGCGAGGTCCGCCGCGATGGCGGCGGCGTTGCCGCCGGCCGCCTGCTCCTTCACGAGCCGCATGGCCTGGTTGGCGGCGGTCAGTCGGCCGCTCAGGGCTTCGATCGCCTGGCGGTGCGCCTGGTAGGCGGCGATAGCCGCCCTCGCCTCGGCAGAAAGGCGCTGCCGATCAAGCGGCGAAGCCTGCTTGGCCTGGAGCGCGGCGACAACGGCTTCGCGCGCCGCCCGCCAGGCGCGCGCGATCTCGGCGGTATCGACGGCGACCGCCGGAAGCTCGCAGAATGGCGCCCAGAAGGCGTGGCGTTCGCTGGCCACGCGGATGGCGCGCTCAAATGCCGACTGCATGTCGGCGCCATGCTGCCGGTTGAACTCCGTAGTCGCGTCGCCGATGGCGCGCAGAAGCCCGGCATACTCCGCGCTGAAATAGGCGCGGTAGTGCGCGAACACGTCGGAACCCGCAACGTCCTGGGCGCAGAAAGGACAGGAGTTCGATTGCGCGGGCATGCGGCCCATGCCGGCCACGATCCACTCCTCCCCGCCCCGACCGATGGTGGAGAAGTGACGGCGAACCCGCTCGACCGCGGCCGCGTCGATGTCGGTGACTTCGCGGGCGAGCACTGGGTCGATGGCGTCGGCGTCGATCAGCGGCAGGGAAACGGTGTCGAAGAGCGCCGCGTTGCGGATGGGGTCCTGGGCACGGACGGCGGCAAGGTTGCGCTCCGATTCCTGGATCGCCGCGTCGATGTCCTGGCGGGGTTGAAGCTCGCAGAACTGGTCCACGGTGAAGCCGCCGCGCGAGGTCGCGGGGATGGCTTCCGCGCGTGTGCGCAGCGCGCTGTTGTGGCGTTCGATCTGCTCGACGATCTGCTGAAGCTGCCGGTTGAGCGCTACGCCCTGTGCCCCGAGGATCAACTCGTGCAGGTTCTGCCGGTGAGCCGGATCAACGGCGAGGCCTGAGCAGACATTCTGGTCCACGAACACGTCGTCAAAGACGGCGATGTCCGGCAGGGTGCGGTTCCACGCGCCGTCGTGAAACATGGCGGCCGGTGGACCGCCGGTGCACTCGATGATGACGTGCGGGGCATGGGCGGCCGCCAGCCGGTGACGCTCGGTAACGGGAATCGTGTCACCGGTCCCCAGCGACCGGAGGATGGCCGAGAGCGTCGTCTTGCCTCGCCCGTTCTCGGCATAGACAAGGGTCAGCCGCGTGAGGGGGATGGTGGCGGCGGAAGCGACATTGTCGAACTGTCCGACATTCCGCAGCAGCTGTAGTCGTGTAATCACCTTCCGTACTCCGCCTCACGGACCGCTGATCGCCTCAGAAAGCGTATCCGGTCGCCTGTCTCCCGCCGTCTGGGGCGGCGCGCGCATCGCGTCCTTCAGTTGCTACGGGATTGGCCTAGCACCGGCCGCCGCGGGTGTCAACGCTGCCGGACGGACTCGATGATCGACAGCGGGTCGTCCCATTCAAGGGCCTCGCACCAGTCGAGGAACTCGATCGGGTCCAGGCGGCGCTGGCCGGTCAGGGTCTTGTGGACGGTGGTCCGGGGGCGCTTCAGCCGCTCGGCCAGCATCCTCACGGAAAGCTCCAGCTCGTCCGCCCTCACCTTCAGCAGTCGGGCAAGCCCCTGGTAGGCGGTGTGCTGCAGGGGCTGCTTGGTCGGCAGTAGGCGTTTTTTCTGGCGACGGCTCGTTTGCACGCCATAGCAGAGGCGGTATACTTCACTGTCCCCAAAATGCGGACACGCCCCGCGGGCGGCCCGTTGGGCTGGATCGTGACACCCGTTTCACGGAGAAGGGAACATGCGGCACGGATTCGTTTTCGTCGGACTGGCGGTGCTGGCCTCGCAGGTTCGCGCCGACATCGTGGAGGTGGGAGGCGCGGCGGTGGTGGCGGAACCGCCCTCCTCCATCCTGCTCGACGAGTGGGAGAGCGACACCGAGATCCGCGGCTTCTTCGAGCGTCAGGCGACGCTGCTTGCGGACCTGGCGCTCGACCACGTCGCCTCCGGCCTGGTCAACGACGAATCGCTGCTGGTCCCCGGGCTGGTGCCGGGCGGAACGGCGGTACGGAGCTATCTCTTCCACGCGGACTCCGTGGACGGCTTCGACGCGCTGCTCTCCGGCTACGTCATTTTCGACACGCCCATTCTCGGGGTGCTGATCCGTACGTCAACGATGAACGGCACCGACGACCTGCTCGGCCGGCCGGGCGTCACCTACGGGCACCATGCTGGCCGGCGGCTGGAACTTCCTCCGGAGTCCCTGGACACGTTCGAGATTTCCGGGGACCGGATGCGGCTCGACTTCACGCTCAAGTTCGACCTCGCGAACGACAACCTCCGCATCGTCACGGCGGTTCCGGAACCGGGCGCGCTGGCCATGCTCTCGCTGGTCGGATTCGCCGGGCTGCGGCGACGAAGGGTGGTGTCGTCATGAAGGCAACAAAGCTCGACATGCGCTACATGAGCCGCCTGGACCGTTTGCTGGACCGCGTGTGCGCGGTCGTCCAATGGGGCAGGCTGGTGGTCGTGCTCGGCGTCTGCGGCGCCGCGTTGTGGTTCCTCTGCTTCGGCGGCGGCTTGCCGCTCATCGAGAGGATGATCACGCGGCACCGGCTGGCCGGCGCCTGGGATGTGAAAGGCACGCTGGTGGATTGGCGGTTCGGCTCGGATGGGGCATTCCGCGAGGAAGGGCTCATCTCGACCGAGGGGAGCTACCAGCTGCTCGACGGGGATCGCATTCGCATCACCAATGCGCTCGGCATCCCGACGGTCTACCGCTACACGTTTGACGACATCGGGCTGCTCCTGACGGGTGAAAGCGCGCCGTTTGATTTTCGGCTG
>CAYMXT010000309.1:2675-3395 GCA_964394415.1 uncultured Planctomycetales bacterium | reverse complement strand
ACTGCGATCCGCCCTACCTGCTGAGCACGCGGACTAGCGGGCCGCTGTATCGACACGAGCTGACGGACGCTCAGCACGTGGAGCTACTGGATGTCCTGCGGGCGCTGCCGCCGGGCGTGCTGGCGATGGTCCACAGCTACCCGTCGCCGCTGTATGCGGAGGCGCTCGAGGCGTGGAGGACTTTCCGGTACCGGGCCGTCACGCGTGGCGGCTCAACCCGGGTTGAGCAGGTCTGGTGCAACTACCCGCCGCCCACGGAGCTGCACGATTACCGCTACCTCGGCCGGCACAAGCGGGAGCGCGAGAAGATCCGCCGCCGCGTCGGACGCTGGACGAACGGCCTGCTGCGCATGCCGCGCCTGGAGCGGCTGGCCGTGCTGGACGCGTTGCAGCGGGCGTCATCACCGGACGGCGGATCCGACGCCGCCGCCGGCAGCGGCGTCGGATCTGGCCGTGACGCTGCGGACGGAACCGTGACCGCACGGCGAAAGGCGGTGTGACGTGGCGATCGGGGGAGCCGTGACAATTACAAATCGAGTGAGGTCACGGAATCGCGGCCTGGTCGGTCACGCGTGCGCCGCCGGCACGGTCACGGGCGGCGCCGCCGGCGAGACACGCTTACGGACTCCGGAGCGTCACCTTTGTCGGGGGGGTTTTGGGGGGGGGGGGGGGGAGAAGGACCCCCCCACACCACGCGCCAAACCCGGGGGGACAGGGGGG
>CAYMXT010000309.1:1920-2665 GCA_964394415.1 uncultured Planctomycetales bacterium | reverse complement strand
TCCGGCCCCCGGCGCGCCCCTTTTGGCGCTCGCTTGGCCGCGAGCTTTGCCCAACCAAGCCCCGACAAAGCTCGCGACAAAGCTCGCGACAAAGGGCGGGAGGGCCGCCAGCGAGCGGCTAGGGGCCTAAATCGCGAGATTTCGCTTGCGGCGGTCTGGACCTACAGGTATTATGCGGGTGGTAAAGCCCGGTGCTGGCCGCCAGAAATCGTAGCCCGCTAGCACCGGGCCGGGGTGGCTCAGGATGCGGCCCACGCCGGCAGGACGCCGGCCCCGGTTTTCCGGCTTTCGCGTCTCGGAGAGACGCGGCCACGTGTCAAGGAGGACTTATGGCGACGCTCACCGCCTCGGATATCTCGGCCGAGGAACTGGCGGAATTCTGCCGGCTGGACGCCGAGCGGAAAGACTTGGATCGGCAGAGCCGACTACTGGCCAAGCGACAAGATCAGATCCGTACACACTGCCGCGCAGTGCTGGACGGTTTGGGCAAGACGGACCTGGTCCGCTACGGCTACCGCCTGTCGATCGTCGAGGGGCGGGCCACCGTAGCGTGGAAAGACGCCTTCATCGAGCAGCTTGGCCCGGAGGCCGCCGCCGAGCTGGTCGACGCGGCCGTGCCCAGCCTGGTGCTGCAGATCCTGCCCCCGGGCGAAGAGCGGGCTGCGGCGTGAATTTTCTTTGTCGGGAGCTTTGTCGCGAGCTTTGTCGAGTCGTTCCCGACAAAGCTCCCGACAAAAAAGCTCCC
>CAYMXT010000309.1:0-1820 GCA_964394415.1 uncultured Planctomycetales bacterium | reverse complement strand
GACAAAGCTCCCGACAAAGCTCCCGACAAAGCTCCCGACAAAGCTCCCGACAAAGCTCCCGACAAAGATAATGGGCGAACGGCCAAGCCGCGGCGCGGGTCTACGATTGTCAGGGGGACCTGACGATGGACAGAACGCTAACCAGAGAGCAGAGGTTGCGGCGGTTGCACGCGACGGCAGTGTTGCAGGCCGGGGGCCTGCCGCCGCTGGCGGCGATCCGGGCGGCGCGGGGGCTGAGCGAGGTGGATTTGGCGGCGATGTGGAGCCGGCGGCCGGCGGAGTCGGAGGCAGTTCGGGACCGGCGCCGGGAACTGCTGGCGTTGTTCGAGGCGGACCTGCCTGGCAACGCGGCAGCCGTGGTGCCTGCGCGCCGGCGCGGCAGGCGGCGGCGCGGTAGAAATTACCCTACCGCGGGAAAGATCTTCAAAAATCCCGGAATCTAGAACACCGGGCTAACGGCAAAGACGCTGGGGGGCGTAAGGTGGCCGGCCAAGACGCGGCGGTCGGCATGGAGGCCGAGCAAGGTGACGCCCAACCGCGACGACGGAAGACTGCGGTACCTGCGCCGCCGCAAATGCGACCGGCCCCGCTGCCCGCACTGCGGGCGGGCCTATTGGGCGAGGCATACGCGGGGGCCGGTGACGTACTACTATCCGCGCTGCGCGTGCGGGACGGCGGTCAAAGTGAGCCGAGAGCCGAGAGCCGAGAGCCGAGAGCCGGAGGGAGCGTGAAAGATCCGTTGCGGGAGTACGATCGGCAGTTCTGGCGGGCGGCGGCCGTGTGGTTCGCGGCGGCGGCGATCGGCGCCGCATTGGCCTGCTGGGCTGCGGCGGTCGAAAGCCGCGCGGCAGAATTAGTGCCGGTGCCGTACTTCAGGTCAGACACGTCGGACACGTCGGACCGATTGCCCCGCGATGGTTTGCGGGAGGCGCAGGGCTATGGTTACTGCCAGCCGATTCAGCGGCCGCAACAGCAGCAGATCGTCCAAGGCCCGCCGGGGCCGCCGGGGCCGCCGGGGCAGGTCTCGCAAGAGCAACTCGACGCGTGCGTCAACGAGACCTACCGGCGACTGTACACGCCACTCTACGCGGCGTTGGCCAAGGATCTGCCGGCCGCGATCCGCGTGCCGAACGTCGAGCCGGTGTACCAGCGGTTGGACGCGGCCGAGGCGCAGCAAAAGGCGCTGGCGGCCGGTGTGGCGGCGATCCGCGTGCCGGATTTGCAGCCGATTCGTACGGATTTGCAGGCACTGGACCAGCGCACGCAGGACCTGGCGGGCCGGCAAGGGCAGAAGTTTGCGGCGATCGATGCGGCCATTGTCGCTTTGCAGGCGGCCCCGACATGGGCGCCGTACCTGGCCGGCGGCGGGCCGATCGGCGGTGGACTGGCGATCGGACTGACCGCGCTGGGCTGGTACCTGAGGAGACGAGGGCCGAGAGTCCAGAAACCAGAGCCGGATTGCCCAGCGAGTCCAGGTCCGACTTGTCAGACAGGTCCGACAGGTCCGACTTGTCAGACTTCATGCGATGAACTGGCCCAGCTCAAGGGCCGCGTGTCGGCCGTGCACCAGGTCTGCGAAGCGAATCACCGCGACGTGAGCGGCCGCCTGCAGGTGCTGGCGCGCACCGTGGAGGAGATCCGCCAGAGCCGGCCGGCTGCCAGTGTGCCGGCGACGATCGTACCGGAGCCGGCGGCGGCCGATCCGATCATCGTGCGCGAGACCACTGTGCAGCCGTCGACCTACGTCGAGGTCGAGAAAGATCCTCGGCGGCTGGTCGCACTGAACAAGGCGATGGACGAATACGTGCGTCGCCATCCCG
>CAYMXT010000308.1:0-3416 GCA_964394415.1 uncultured Planctomycetales bacterium | reverse complement strand
CAGCAGCCTGGTAGCGGCCCGCGCCCCGCGCGGCCGACGGGGCGCGGGCCGCTCCTAACCGTTGCGGAGCTTCTCCTCGACACTGCGGACCTTGTCCGCCATCGTCTGCGGACGGTCGGTGCGCGTGCCGATCCGTAGCGCGCTCGACACCCGCGGCGCACCCATTTGATGCACGACTTCGTGGCAACGCTTTACCGCGGCGAAGACGGCGTCCCACTCCCCCTCGATGTTGGTGCCATATGCGTGCAGGTGCGTCTTGAGTCCGGCCTGCTGCAACACGCGCTCGCAGGCCGCGACGTAGGGCGACACGGACACCCCGACCCCCAGCGGCACGACGCAGAGGTCCGCGATCACGTTCATGATTCAACGCTCCCTTGCGGCTGCGGCACCGCCTGCCAGCCGGGCCCCGGCGAGCTGGCCGTCCGGCGGAACAAGCTGGCGAGGCAATAACGCCGGGAGGCCGAAAACAGCGCGGCGAGCGTGGCCAGCAGCAAGACGGCGTTCTCCGCGAGCTTGCGGCAGATGAACACCTCGCCGGTCCCGCAACCGCAATCGAACTTCACCGCACAGTACGAAGCGAACTTGCCGGTCGTCAGCAGCAGCGTGTTCGCGTGCAGCGCCAGCATCGGCGTGAAGAACAGCAGCAACCCCGCCAGCACCAACGCCGCCCCACGCCGCGCCACGCCCAACAGCAGCGCCGCGGCACACAGCAACTCGAGCCACGGCATGACCACGACGGTCAGATTCAGGAAGATCGGCGGGTCCAGCGGCAAAACCCCGTACTGCTTCGTGAGTTTCAGAAACTCGATCGGGTCACGCAGCTTCAGGATGGCCAGGTAAGCGAACAAGCCGCCGACCGCGAGCCGCGCCAGCAGCAGCGGGATGCCGGTGTCGTCCAGACGACGCAGGAGGCCCGGACGGTCGTTCATGGGGCCGGCTCCCGCCCCGCGGCCTGGGGCAGGCCCGCCTGAATCCAGGCTTGCCAACCCTCCTTGAACAGCAGAATCTTGGCCCGCGGAATGTCGGCCTGGAGCAAATCGCCGCACACCGCGAGGCTGTCCTCGCACTCGCCGCCGTTGCAGTACACGATGACCTTTTCGGACGCGGCGGCAATGGACACGACCGTCGGCAGGAATTGGTCGATCCGGTAGTGGTCGCATTGGAGCGCGCCGGGGATGTGGCCGGCCTCGTAATGCTCATCGTCGCGGGCATCGATGAACACGTGCAGGCCCATCGAGGCATTGGGGTGTTCGAACAACGCCAAGGCCGCGTCGAGGTTCACGATTTCGAAGGGCGACGCCGGCGGTGGGGGCTGCGTTTCCACAGTGGCTGGCGACCCGGCCGCGTGACGATCAGGCGTCGTGTCGTCGTCCGCCGGCGTTGGGGGGGGCGGCGGGATCACCGGAAAGTAGTTGCGGCCCAGTTTTATCTGACCGTTGTCGCGGGCCGCGTTCACGCCCAACGCCGTCCCGGACGCGAGTACGACGAGGATGAGCGCCTGGGCAAGTGTGCAGAGAGCGACTTTCATATGCATAGTAACCGCAGGGGCGGCACTCCGAATTCCAAGACCAGTCGCCGAGCCGGGCATCGCTCAGAACGCGCAGCGCTAGCAAGCGCCATGCTACCAAAGGCGCTTGCTAGCGCTGCGCGTTCCGAGCGGCGCGCCGTCAGCTTCCGTATTATACGACGGCTGAACCAGCCCCGGTGCGTCAATCGCCGAACAGGATCGGCTCCCAGAACGCGCGCGTCAGCGACGGTGGAAAGCGGCCCGTTTCGGCCGGGATCATCGGGATGCGGATTGCCAACTCCGGGTGCCGGAGCGCTTCGGACAGGAACAGCTCGGTCTCAGCCACCAGCCGCCGGCGCATTTCGTCCCACGATTCAAACCGGTCGTCTGGGAGGCGGAAGTCCATGGCGTGGCTGCGCTCAGACCGGCTCCTCGTCCGCCGGCGGCGAAGCGGGCACCAGCCAGAGCACGCCGACCAGCCCAGCGCCGACCATTTCGATCGGCAAGGCCCGCACCAGTCCCCACGCGGGGATCGTGTTGAGGTGCCGGTAATCTGCCGGTAGCAGCAGGTCCGGCCGCAGGGCGGCCACGAGCAACCCGACGATGCCGAGCACGAACGGCGCCGGCCAATACCAACGCACATCGTGCGTCTTGATGACGTGCAGCGCGACGTACGCGCCGAAAAGCAGCCCGACGCCCGCCGCGAAGTACACCTGCCCGCGGAGCGTTTGACCCAGCACCCGGCCGGTCAGGATGGACATCGCGAGGCCCGCGGCCACGACGATTACGAGCGTGGCCCGCAGGCCTTTGGTCGGCGACGTCTCCACGGGCACTTCACGCAGACTGCGGTCGCCCGGCAGGGCCACCACGCCTCCCGTGCCCGCCCCAAGATCGATGTAGTTCCCCAGGTACAGCCAATGCGGTCCAGCGCTGGTCGTCGCCGCGCGCCCCGCAACACGCGCGCTTTGCAGACGCATCAAGAACACTGTGCCGCCGATGCCTGCCAGCAGATAGACGTAATCCACCAACAGTAGCCAGTATGGCCCGCCGGTCGCTGGACCCGGCGTGGCGTGCCGGCTGATGAGCCAGGCGTCCATCGTCCCGCCCGCCCGGCCGCCCTCAGCCGCCCACAGGCCGAGTGACAAACCTAGTATCATCAACGGTTTACGGAGGTTCAGGCCTCCATACAGCTTATGGGTCAGCATTCCGGACACAACGAGGATGCCAACCGTAAGAAGCCCCGCGACCGGCGACGTTGCAAGCACGAGCGGCCGGTCCAGCCCGCGCTTGAGGAATGCGCCGGCCAGATAGTGCAACGCCGACCACGTTCCCGCCGTCGTCAGCACGAACACGATCCGCTCGATCCACTTTGACGCGGCGGCGGCGGATTTCGACGCAGTGGCCATCATGCCGGTACCCTACCCGGACGGCGTGGAGCGGGTCAATCGCGACATCTGCCGACATTCTCCCGCGGTCCGCCCGTCCGTGCTAAATCACCGTGCGCGATTCGGCAGCGCAGGTCCGAGCCGACCGCGCGAGCGGTCGTGAGTGTGTCCGCGAGCTGGCGAGCCTGTCGAATTACTCGCCCTGGAGGTGTTGGGCGTGTTGGTCGCGAACCGGTCTCGTGCGCCTGTCGCGCTCCCTTCAGCACGCTCGTTTCAGAGTCCGTTCGGACCGCCGCCGCGTCGGACGGTCCGGCGTGGCCGGCTTCCGGCCCACCCAAACACGCAGCGTAAAGGGGACATTCTGCTTTTAGACGGCGTAAAGGGGACATTCTGCTTTTAGACGCGGCGTAAAGGGGACATTCTGCTTTTAGACGGACGTAAAGCGCGTAAAGGGGACATTCTGCTTTTAGACGTAAAGGGGACATTCTGCTTTTACGCCTCTTTCCTCGGCCGGCCGCGCGGGC
>CAYMXT010000307.1:0-3447 GCA_964394415.1 uncultured Planctomycetales bacterium | reverse complement strand
GATGCGTGGCGGCCCCTGCTCTTCGACCAGCCGCGCGCCTTGCACATAGCCCGCCAAGGTCATCGCCCCCATGCTCGCGCCGATGACAAACGGTCGTTGTTCGGTCTCAGTACAAACATGCTCCACGACCGCGGGCAGGTCAAAAAGGATGAAATGATCGACGCTCCAGTCGGTCTGCCCCGGGGCCGGCGTGCTCAGCATCCGCGGCGCGCCGTGCCCGCGGAGGTTCACCAGCCAGATGTCAAAGCCGGCGTCCTGGAGCAGCGCCGCCAGGCTGCGGTAGTGAAACCCCGGTCCCTGCACCGCGGGCAAGTCCCACAAATCGGCATTGACCGCCAGCCCGTGCAGGAAGATCACCGGCACCCCGCCGGCGCACGGGCGACGCTTGACCGCGATACGGGCCCCGTCGGTGGTGGGAACGTGGACGATGGGCGTGGCGGCGGACGTGTCCGGCTCGGCGACCACGACCCAGGCCCCTACGCGGTCGCCACCGCGTGCGACCTGGCCAACTCGACCAGTTGGTCGAACGCCGCCGGGTCGGCGATGGCCACCTCGCTCAACATTTTGCGATTCAGGCCGACGCACGCTTTCTTGAGCCCGCCCATGAACTTGCTGTACGACATTCCGCGGGCCTCGCACGCCGCGGTGACGCGGACGACCCACAGGGCGCGAAACTCGCGCTTGCGGTTGCGCCGATCGCGAAACGCGTAGGCCCAGGCTTTGAGCAGGGTTTGCTTGGCCGGACGGAAAAGCGTGCTGCGCGACGCGACCGCGCCGCTCATCGCCTTCAGCACCCGCTTGTGTCGCCGCCGGGTGGCGCTACCGGGTAACACACGAGGCATGTCGCTAACTCCTTGCGGATACTGAACTTAGTCTTCGCATAACGCACGGCGCAGGTTGGCGGCGAGTTTGCCGCCGACCGAGCCAGTGCGGCGTAGCTTCTGGCACCGGCGGCCGGATTTGCCGCTCATCAGGTGGCCGGAGTACGCCTTCTTGAACAGCGGTTTCCCTTTGGAGGAGAGCCGCACGCGTTTCTTCAGGCCCTTGTGGGGCTTGCCCTTCACCTTTGGCATTGTGGTCCTCGATCAGTTCCGAGCCGCGTAGTATACCTACCGCCGCCGGCCGTGGCAACCGGCTTTCGGACCAAGCTGCGCGGGCCGTTTTTTGCGAATCGTGCGCGGGCACGGGGGCCGATTCCATGTTATACTGGCGGGTGTGCCGACCGCTGGGGTCGGCCCGCTGCGGCGCGTCGAATGACCGGCCGCCGACGCAAAGCGCCTCCGGGTGGGGACGCTTTGCGTCGCCGGCTTGTCGCATGGACAAGGAATGCGATGCCGAGTCAGACCTTGCTGGCCGAGTGCCAGGACCGGATCGGGTACCAATTCAACGACATCGATCACCTGCGGAAGGCGCTGCACCACGCCTCCTCCGCCGCCCATCGCCGCGACAGCAACGAACGCATGGAGTTCCTCGGCGATGCGGTGCTGGGGCTGGTGATCTGCGAGGCGCTCTACGCCCGGCTGCCCGATGCGCTGGAGGGGGAGATGACGAAGATCAAGTCCGCCGTCGTTTCCCGCCGCACGTGTGCCCACGTTGCCCGCACGCTCAACCTCACCGCGGGGTTGATCCTGGGACAGGGGATGGACCACGGCGAGAACCTGCCGACGTCGCTGGCCGCGGGAACGCTGGAGGCGGTGATCGCGGCGGTGTATTTGGATGGCGGGTTTGAGCCGGCGCGCGAATTCATTCTGCGGCACATGGGCGACGAGCTGAACCACGCCACGCAGTCACAGCACCAGTTCAATCACAAATCCCAGTTGCAGCAATATGCCCAGCGCGTGCTCAACGCCACGCCGTTGTACGAGTTGCTGGACGAGAAGGGGCCGGACCACTCGAAGTGCTTCGAGATCGCCGTCACGATCGGCGGCCGACAGTTCCCCAGCGCGTGGGGCCCGAATAAGAAAGAAGCCGAGCAGAAAGCGGCGCAAGTAGCGCTCGTCACGCTCGGGGAGCTGCCGGACGCGGTCCTTCAGGATGGCGGGCGGGTGTAAGCCACTGACGGGATCCGCTACGTCCCGGCGTCCCGGGAGCGGGCGCGGTTCGCAACCCTGCTCACCTCAGCGCGTCGCCTCCATCGCCGCCTTCAACCCCGGCAGGCCGCGCTCGATCGTCCGGCGGTCCACGCAGAAGCTCAGCCGCATGTGCCCCGGCCGGCCGAAGCCGCGGCCCGGCACCGCCAGGACACGCTCCTTCAACAGCAGCTCCACAAACGCGGCATCATCTTCGAGCGGCGTGCGCGGGAAGGCGTACAGCGCGCCTTGCGGCATGGTCAGCTCGTAGCCGAAATCGCGCAGCGCGTTGCATAACAGATCGCGATTCGCACGGTAGAAGCTGACGTCGCACAACGCCTCAGCACAGCGTGTGATGACGCGCTGGATCAGGGCCGGTGCGTTGACGAAGCCCAGCGTGCGATTGAGCATCGTCAAAGCCGCCAGCACCAGCGCGTGGTCAGGCACACCGGGCGGGACCGCGATGTACCCGGCCCGTTCGCCCGCGATGCTCAGGTCTTTCGAGTAGCTCGACACCACGATCGTGCGCGGATAGTGGTGCAGGGGCGTCGGACACCAATCCAGATCGTAGATGATCCGCCGATACGGGTCGTCGCACACCAGGTACAGCGGCCGGTCGGCGCGGTCGTGCTGCGCCAGCAGCGCCCCAAGCGCGCGGCAGTTCGCCTCGGTGTACACCGCCCCGCTGGGGTTGTTGGGCGTATTGAGGATGACAGCCCGGGTGCGCGGCGTCAGGGCCGCCGCGAGCGCGGCGAGGTCCGGCTGGAAATCATGGTCGGTTTGCACCAGGACCATGCGGCCGCCGGCCTGCTCAACGTAGAAGCGGTACTCCGGGAAGAACGGCGCGAGGACGATGACCTCATCGTCGGGATTGCAGATCGTGCGCAGGACGACGTTCAACCCGCCGGCGGCCCCGGTCGTGAGCAGGACCGCGCTGGCGTGGAACTCGACGCGATACTCGCGGCTGGCGAAGTGGGCCACCGCGGCCCGGGTTTCGTCAAAGCCCGCGTTCGGCATGTAGCGGTGCAGCGCCGCGGTGCGCTCCGCGGCGACCGCGGCCAGCGCGTCGAAGAACGCCGCCGGCGGCGGGGCATTCGGGTTGCCCAGCGAAAAATCGAACACGTTGTCCGCCCCGAGTTGGGCCTTCAGCCGGCGCCCCTGCTCGAACATCTCGCGGATCCACGAGGCGGACCCCAGGTCGGCGGCGACTTTTTGCGCGATCGCGTGGGACATGCCGGTTTACTCGCTGCGGCTGGCCGCACTCCGGGGCGGCGCGCGCAGCGTAAACGACCGGCCGCGGCCTGCCAACGTCGTACGCGGTAGCGCCCCGCGCCCCGCGCAGCCGTAGCGGCCCGCCCCCCGCGCGGCCGTAGCGCCC
>CAYMXT010000306.1:0-3502 GCA_964394415.1 uncultured Planctomycetales bacterium | reverse complement strand
GCGAGCCGCGGGTGGCCGCGCATTGACTTCGCGTCCCGAATTTGGTAGTCATAGACGTAGCAACTCTGATTCGCTCGCGTTTGACGTTGGTGGGACGCGGTTGTCCCGCCGGGTGCGTGGTTAGATAGGGCTCTGTGGAGAGGAGGCTCTGTCTGGTGCCGCTTGTGGGATCGTGGCAGCGGCTGTGATCGTCGGCGAGCGGCGGGTGTGAGTTTCGTGCTGCGGCTGTGACCGTCAAGGGGACGGGGCGTCCGTGCCGTTGTGCGATGCTTGAGTGTGCGAGAGAGGTTGAGGCACGTCGGGCGGTGCGGCGCGTTCCCCAGAAAGCCGACCGCCGGGCGGGGTGCCTCTGAAGGAACTCACCATGTTGGGGCCGCACCATGCGCGAGGCCCGGCACGGGGTGCTCGGAATGGGTCCGCGCCGGGGCGGCGGTACGCCGGGGACGGTGCTCAACCGGGGTCAGGAGGGTCGAGATGAAGTTCCAATGCGTCATGATTGCCGTGGTGTCTTGCGGGATCCTCTCTCGTTGGTGTCCGGCGCAGACGGGTGACCCGGGTGTTCCTGCCACGCTCGACGATCGGAGCGTGTCGTCCCAGGCCGGTTCGCCCTTCACGGACGGCGCGGCGGTGTGGGTCGAGGGCGACGCGGACTACCGGATCAGCGAGCCCGGCAGCGTGACGACCTGCGACGGGTATTTCTACGACTCCGGCGGGTCGGGGGGCGACTATGCCAACAATGAGAACTACACCAAGACGTTCTATCCGAACGGCGGGTACGTGCTGCGTTTCACGTTCACGTCGTTCTCGACCGAGTCGTGCTGCGATTTCCTACGGATCTACAACGGCAACAGCACCGGGGCACCGTTGATCGGCACGTACTCCGGCACCAGCGGCCCCGGCACGGTGACCTCGACGGCCGCCGACGGCAGCTTGACGTTCAACTTCACGTCCGACTACTCGATCGTTTCCTCGGGCTGGGCGGCGACGATTTCGTGCGTCAGTTCGGGGCACTGCTACACGTGTCCGACGTACGACTATTCGGTTTCCCCGTCTTTAAGTTACCAAACGCACACGGCGTCCTTTACCGCCGGGGAGTGCCGGCTCTATTCCGTGTATCTCGAGCGCTACACGAACTACCGTTTCACGTTTTGCGAGGGCGGCGGGACCGCGAACGGCACCGATTCGACCCTCACGCTCTACAGCAGCGCCTGCGCGCAGGTGGCGTACCAGGACGACTTTTGCGGCGTGGGCTCGCAGCTTGATTACACGCCCACCACTGCGGGGACGCACTACTTGCGCGTCGGCGAGTACGGCAACAACGGGGCCATGAGCTACACACTGGCCTACCGGTGGATTCCGGGCAGTTGTACGGCTTGCACCAGCTTTGATTACGGGCCGTTCACGCCGACCACGACGTACGCGACCCACGCGGGCGCGGTCTACAAGGGCGGCTGCAAGCAGTACAAGTTCACGTTGACTGGCGGGACGGCGTATCGCTTCACGTTTTGCGAAGGCGGCGGTTCCGCGGACTACGACACTTATTTCATTCTGCGGAGCTCAGCCTGTGCGTCCCAGGCGACGAACGACGACTCCTGCGGGCTGTCCTCGCAGCTCGACTACACGCCGGGAAGTTCGGGGGACTACTACCTGGAGGTGAACTCGTGTTGCACGGGGAGCTCTGGGGGGACGTACACCCTGGCGTACAAGAGCTCCTGCCCGACGCCCGCTGCGCCGTCGGCTGCTTCCGCCACCCCGAACCCCGCCTGCCCTGGCGCCAGCGTGACGCTCTCGGCCAGCGGCGGGTCCGGCGAGACGCTGAAGTGGTACTCCGGAAGCTGCGGCGGGACATTTGTCGGGAGCGGCACGTCGCTGCCGATCACCGCGCCGAGTTCGGCGACGACCTACTACGCCCGCTGGGAGTATGCGTGCGGAACAACCTCCTCGTGCGCGAGTGTTACGCTCGACGTGAAGACGCTCTCCACCGCTCCGTCCGGCGCGACGGCAAACCCGGCGACAATCTGTGCCGGGCAGTCCTCGACGCTGACGGTCCAGGGCGGCGCACTCGGCACGGGTGCGTCGTGGCAGTGGTACAGCAGTTCGTGCGGCGGGACCTATGTCGCTTCCGGCAGCTCGATCAGCGTTTCGCCGGGCGCCAGCACGAGCTACTACGTACGCGCCGAGGGCGACTGCAACACCACCGCTTGCGCCAGCGTCACGGTGACGGTCGACCCCGCTCCGGCGAACAACGCCTGTGCGAGTTACGTCAGCGTCGCCGACGGTTCATACGCGTACAGCACGACATGTGCGACGACGGACGGTCCCGGCGGCTGCTCCGCGAACCAGGATGTCTGGTATCGCTATACGGCCGCCGCCAGCGGCACGTTGCGTGTGAGTCTGTGCGGCAGCTCGTATGACACCTACCTCGCCGTGTACCAGTCGGCGAGTTGCCCGCCGGATACGAACTTCCTGCTCGCGTGCAACGACGACAATGGTCCGGCTTGCGGGGGCCTGCAATCGTCCGCGGACGTGTGCGTGGCGAGCGGAGTGACCTATACGGTTCGCGTGGGCGGGTTCTCGGCTTACACGGGTGCGGGCACCCTCACGCTCACGCTGACGCCGGTCAGCACGCCCAGCGGCCTCAACGCGTCCCCGGCGACCGTTTGCAGCGGCGCCGCAAGCACCCTCTCCGGCGCCGTCGGCGGCGGCGAGACGATCGACTGGTACACCGGCAGTTGCGGCGGATCGCTCGTCGGATCTGGCGCGTCGATCGTCGTCAACCCAACCGCAACGACCACCTACTACGCGCGGGGCCGCAACACGACGACGAACTGCACCGGTGACTGCGCCAGCGTTACTGTCAGCGTGGACACCACCGGGCCGGCGTTCACCTATATCCCGCCGGACGTGCAGGCGTATTGCGACGCCGGGTATTGCTATGCCACGGGTGTAGACGTTGGCGCTGCGACCGCCACGGATGCCGACAACAACCCCACGACCGTTGCCGCCACGCTCTCCGACGGCAGCCCGCTGCCGACGCAGTGGTCGCCGGGGGTTTATCAGATCAAGTGGACCGCGACCGACGCCTGCGGCAACGCCACGATCGACAACACGACGCAGCAGGTCACCGTCGTCAACCAGAACCAGCTCGTCGTCGATGTCGCGCTCGCCGGCGGCGTCGTCAGCCCGCTCGACCGCTGCGTCACGTTCACGCTCTACGACTGCGGCGGCGCGACGAAGATCGTGGACGCCCTCATCACGTTCACCGGCGGCGTTGCGACCGGCGTCGGCCTGCTGGTGGATTGCGGCGACTACGACTGCATTCTGGCGCAGGATGAGCTGCACACGCTGGCCAGCCGGCTCGACCGCAACGCGGGCTTGAATGTCAGCAACAAGCAATACGTCGCCGCGTTCACCGGCGCGAGCGGCCTGTTGGGCGGCGATCTGTACGACGATGAGTTCGTGGACATCATCGATTACGGCGTGTTCGTGGTGAACTGGGGCG
>CAYMXT010000305.1:0-3502 GCA_964394415.1 uncultured Planctomycetales bacterium | reverse complement strand
TCGCGAGAATCTTCGCCAGGTCGTCCAGGGCGTGCTGCGCGGCTTCTTCGTCCGTCGCGGCGGCCAGGCGATACGCATGTCTCCCTTCGACGAGTGTCCTGAGCTCGATACGGTAGCGTCGATCTGCAACCACAACGTGGGCGTGGTCCTTGCCAGACGGCATGCGCGACACGGCTTCGTCGAAACCAAGCCGCTGCCAGGCGCTCGCGGCGAAGAGCAGCTCGCCGTCGCGATCCACGCGGAAAAGCGTCGTGACACCGTGCTCGTCGAGCTCGCCAAGCTCACCGGGGTCGGTGCGGGCCAATTTCTCAATCGACCCGAAGTCGCGTGCCAGTTGCGCTTTGACCTGGGCGTTCAGGCTGCGGTAGGCGTAGGCGTATATCGCGACGGCGAACGCCAGAAGGATCACCGCCAGCGCGCCCGCGTACCAGAGCGTGAGCCGAAGACGGACGCTGCGCGGCCGAAGCCTCATGTTTCGCTCTCCGTGAGCGCGAACCCCACGCCGCGGATGGTTTTGAGCAACGGACGGCCGAACGGGTCGTCCACCTTCTTTCGCAGCCGGGCGATATGCACGTCGATCAGGTTGTCGGTCGTCGCATCGCGCAGCGGCTCCTTCCACACGTCGCGGGCCAGCATCTCGCGCGAGACGCTGTGCCCGGCGTGCCGGAGCAGGTACTCCAGCAATTCAAACTCGCGCGCCGTGAGGCTGAGCGCATGGCCGCCGCGCTGTACATGCCGCGACACGAGGTCCAGCTCCAGGTCGGCCATCTTCAAACGCAGCACCTGGTCAGTCCGACCGCGGCGGACGAGCGCGCGGATTCGCGCGAGTAACTCGGCGAAGGCGAACGGCTTCACCAGGTAGTCATCCGCGCCGGAATCGAGGCCGTGGACGCGGTCGTCGACCGCATCGCGCGCCGTGAGGATCAGCACCGGCGTCTGGAGCCCGCGCTTGCGGACGTTCCTGAGTACGTCGAGTCCATCGCGACCCGGCAGCATGAGATCGAGCACGATCAGGTCGAACACCTGCTCGTTGACGAGGAAGAATCCCTCCTCGCCGGTGTGCGCGACGGCGACCTCGTAGTGCTCCGCTTCGAGGCCCTCACGTAGCGCTCGGGCGACCTTTTTCTCGTCCTCGACAACTAGTACTCGCACGTGTCACCTGACGACCGAATGTAGCGTCCGCGCCGGCCAGCGAAACTGACCGATTCCTGACAAATTGTTCAGGATCAATCATCGGTCGCGCCGTGAGGGTGAGTGCTACTCTTAGTTGAAATTTCAGGCGAACGGCTCCATGAATGATGGCTGTTCAAAGGACCATCAAACAAGGAGCCGTGCGATGAGAAGTATCGTTCGAGTCGGTCGGAAGGGCAAGCGAAGCGGAACCGCGGGCGGTGGCGTCGTGGCGGAGTTGAACGGCTTGGACGCCCGCGTGGAGCTGATCCAAGCCCTCGTTCCCCTGGGACTGGAAGCGGTGAACGAGCTGCTGCAACAAGAAGTTACGGCGTTGGCCGGGGCGCGTTATCAACGCGGCGGCGGGGTGGCCGGCTACGCCCGCTGGGGCGGCCAGGACGGTTCGGTCTGGCGGCGCGTGGGGCGCGCATCCTGTGGCGCGGGGGGCCTGAAATCCGATCGCGGTGCCCGGCGACCGCAAAATACGCTTGCTTCAGGGCCACGAAATTGCGAGGATGGAGTCTGGGACGTGCCCCGCCGGTTCCGAGAATGTTCCCGCATCGGGTCGGTGGAAAGAAGAGCGCTCCGACGAAGCAGGATGCGGTCAGGAGGTTCATATGGTGAACGTGGGTCGTCGTAATCATGCCGCCGTTTTCACCGCCGCCATCCTGATGACGCCGGCGCTGCCGGTGGCAGCGCAGCCGCGCTCGGACTTTACGCCGCGGGATGAATTCGGCGCGGGCGCGACGCTGACCGAGGCCTGGGGCGACTGTGACCGCGACGGCGACCTCGACCTCGCCGTGGGGAACGTCGGCGCGGTACCCGACGAGCTGTTCCTGAACCAGGCCGGGAGCTTTGTGCGGCAGACGCCGTTCGGAGAGGTGGACTCGTTCGCCGTGGTGTGGGCCGACTGCGACAATGATGGTGATCTGGACCTGGCCGTCGCCGCGTACAACGCGCAGAACCTGCTGCTGGTCAACTCCGGGACGGGGACGTTCACGCCGCAGAACCAGTTCGGCAGTGGCCGCACGATTGCGTTCGCTTGGGCGGACGCCGACCTGGACGGCGATCTGGACCTGGCCGTGGGGCGCGGCATTCTCGGCCTTCCGCAGCAGAACTACCTGTACGTCAACAACGGGGACGGCACATTCACGGCGCTGGCGCGGTTTGGGGTCGGCCAGACCTGCACGCTGGCCTGGGCCGACTTCGACAACGACGGCGACCCCGACTTGGCGGTGGGTAACGGCGGCTTCGGCTATGGCGGGCAGAACTCGCTGTATGTCAACCTCGGCGGCAATCTGTTCGAGGAGCGAGCCGAGTTCGGGACCGGCGACACCGCCGCGGTCGCGTGGGCCGACGCCAACAACGATGGCTGGCTCGACCTGGCCGTCGGCAACTGGGCCGGCGGCCAGAGCTACATCTACATCAACGTCGGCGACGGGACGTTCATGGAGCTGGAGGCGCTTGGCGCCGCCGATACGAACACGCTCAACTGGGGTGATTGGGACCTCGACGGCGACCTCGACGTCGCCGTCGGCAACGGCGATTTCACGTCCGCCGGTCAGAACTACCTCTATCACAACGACGGCACCGCGAGCTTCACGGAGGAGGAGCAGTTCGGCCTGGGCAGCACCGATGGCGTCGCGTGGGGCGATTTCGACAACGACGGCGACCTGGACCTGGCCGTCGGCAACGAGCATTCGCCGCCGCAGAATCAGCTCTGGGTGAACAACCTGTCCGCGCCGCACTACCTGCGGGTCTCATTGGTGGGTCAGTTCCACGCCCGCGGCGCGGGGTATTCCAACCGTGATGGGATCGGCGCCGCGGTGGCCGTCTACGCGGTGGGGCACGCCGGCGAGCCGGAGTATCGACGCGGGTTTCAGCAGGTGGAAGCCAAGGGCGGGTTCAGCGCCCAGAATGCGATGGACGTGACCTTTGGAGTGCCGCTGGACAGCGCGGTGGATGTCGTTGTGCGCTGGCCCGGCAGCGCCGGCAGTGCGCTGGTTCAGACCCTGCGCGGCGTGACCGTCAACCGACACCTGACGATCGTCGAGCGGCGATTGGGTGACCTGAACTGTGACGGCAGCGTCGATTTTGACGATATCAGCCCGTTCGTGTTGGCCCTGAGCGATCCGACCGCGTACCAAGCGGCGTACCCCGACTGCGAGCTGCTCGGCGCCGACGGCGACGGCGACGGCGCGGTGGATTTCGACGACATCAATGCGTTCGTGGCGCTGCTGAGCGGCCTGTAGCGGCCCGCGCCTCCGCGCGGCCGCAACCCGCGCCTCCGCGCGGCCGCAACCCGCGCCTCCGCGCGGCCGCAACCCGCGCC
>CAYMXT010000304.1:0-3553 GCA_964394415.1 uncultured Planctomycetales bacterium | reverse complement strand
CCGCGCGAGGGCGCGGGCCGCTACATCCAGCTTGAGCTTGCCCTATGTGTATCGGATTTCAAACGAGTGTTCGTCGCCGCGCGGCGGGATGGTCGTGCGGTCCGCCCGGGTGATGCTCCCCTCGTATTGGGCGGCGATGTCGCGCAGGAGCGCTTCGACGCCGGCCGCCGGACCCTCGGCCTCCAGCTCCACCGTGCCGTCGCGCAAGTTGCGGACCCACCCGACGATCGGATGCCGCCGGGCCAACTCGCAGGTGGTAGCGCGGAAGAACACGCCCTGCACTTGCCCGTGGTAGATCACGTGACGGCGAACGTGCGCTGCACCCGCTTCGTCGGCCATGCCCGTCACCGCTTGCCCTTTTCGAGTGCAACCTTGCGCTTCCCGCTGCTCAGCTCGAGGCGGTTGAGCTTCAGCGCGGCGGTGTAGCTCCGCAGGCCGCCAGACTTGGGTTGGAGTTTGAGCTTGACGCCGTCGAATTCGTACGTGCCCTCCTCAACGTTGGTGACCCCCTCGATCGTCGTCGTCGCCGTGAACGTGCTGTTCGAGCGGAAGGTGACCTTGTCGAGCGCGAACGTCTGGCGATTCGGAATGGCTTCGACGAGGTGCCAATCGCCGACGACAGCGCCATGACACCCGGCCAGCAGCGGCAACGATAAGCTGGCGATCAGAGCCAGCGCGCGGCGTGCATTGGCACTCATGCCGATAACTCCGACCTAAACGCCTTGACCGGGCGTAAGTAGCACAAACCCGAACCCCGCACGCGAGTGCGAGGCCGGCCCGCTCCCGGCGCGCCGGGACGTGGCGGGTTCTGACAGCGGCGCCGGCCATTATACGTCGCGGCGGCGCTCAGGCGTGCAGGGCGCGCCCGTCCACGGCGAGGGCCGCTTCCTTGACCACCTCCGCGAGCGTGGGGTGTGCGTGGACGCACCGCGCCAGGTCTTCGCTGCTCGCGCCGAACTCGATCGCGACGGCGGCCTCCGCGATCAGGTCGCCGGCCCGTGGGCCGATGATGTGGACGCCGAGAATGCGATCCGTCTGAGCGTCCGCAAGGACTTTCACCTGGCCTTCGATCTGGCCGAGCGCGCGGGCCCGGCCATTGCCGCGAAACTGG
The DNA here is from genome assembly GCA_964394415.1 of uncultured Planctomycetales bacterium. Lineage (GTDB taxonomy): Bacteria > Planctomycetota > Phycisphaerae > UBA1845 > Fen-1342 > JAGVEP01. The sequence goes on along the minus strand of CAYMXT010000304.1, from coordinate 2,442 downwards.
AACACCCCGCTGCGATACGCACGGCCTGCGGCCTTGAGCTGCTCTTCGGTCTGCCCCACGCCCGCGACTTCGGGGTCGGTGTAGCACACACCGGGAATCGCGTCGTAGTTCACATGTCCGTAGCCCGTGACCAGGCGTTCGACGCACGCGACCCCCTCCTCCTCGGCCTTGTGCGCCAGCATCGGCCCGCGGATCACGTCGCCGATCGCGTAAACGCCGGGCGCGGCGGTCGCGAAGTGGTCGTCGACGGGGATGCGGCCGCGCTGGTCGAGTGTGATCCCCACGGCGTCGAGGCCCAGCCCATCGGTGCAAGGCATGCGCCCGACGGCGAGCAGCACGCGGTCGCAGTGCAGCGGCTCGGCGTCCGCGCACTCGACGACGCACGGCCCTGGGGCAGCGGCCGCACCGGCCGGAGGCCGTTGCTCCCCGACGCGCGCCGCGGTCACGCGCGCTCCGAGCCGAAACTCCAGCCCGGCGCGTTTGAACAGCTTGAGGGCTTCCGCGGCGATGTCTGCGTCGGTGCCGGGCAGGATGCGGTCGAGGTATTCCAGCACGGTCACTTTCGCGCCGAGTCGATGCCAGACGGTGCCCAGTTCGAGGCCGATGTAGCCGGCCCCGATGACGACCAGGTGTTGCGGAACATCCGGGTATGACAGCGCTTCGGTACTCGTGCCGATGCGGTCGCCGTCCAACTCGACGCCCTTGAGCGCGGCGGATTGGCTCCCCGTCGCGATCAGGACGTGCTTTGCTTCCAGCTCCACCTGCGCTGATTTCGCTTGCACCGTGACCCGCCCCGCGCCGACGAGTCGGCCGTGACCCGCGTATCGCGTGACCTTGTTCTTCTTGAACAGCGCCTCGATGCCCTTCGTCAGGCCACTCACGACCTGCTCCTTACGCTTCAGCATGGCCGCAAGATCGAGTTCTACGGCGCCCAACTTCACGCCATGCTGCGCGAGTGCGTGGCGTGCGGCGTGATAGTGCTCGCTGGACTCGAGCAGGGCTTTGCTGGGGATGCAGCCCACGCGCAGGCACGTGCCGCCCAGGGCCGGCTCGCGTTCGACGACCGCCACGTGGAGGCCGAGTTGCGCGGCCCGCAGCGCGGCGACGTACCCGCCGGGTCCGGCGCCGATGACGACCAGATCATGCTGAGGCACGGATGGCTCCGCTAGGGTTGCAGGTGGAAGAGCCGTGTCCAGAACAACCAGGCGACGGGCGCGGCCAGCAGCGGCGAATCCAGCACGTCCAGCACGCCGCCGAGGCCGGGCAGGGCCTGGCCCGAGTCCTTGACCGCCGCGTCGCGCTTGAGCAGCGACGCGCACAGGTCGCCTGCGGTGGAGAACAGGCCCAGGAGCACGCCCAGCAGGCCGAGTGCGACCAGGTGCGGCACGTAACGTTCCTCCAGTCGCGCCACGCCGGCCGTGTGCAGCCAATGCCCAATCGCCAGGGCGCAGACGATTGTAGTCACCAGGCCGCCGGTGAAGCCCTCCCACGTCTTCTTGGGGCTGAGCCATGCGATCATCTTGCGCCGGCCGAACACGCGCCCGGTGAAGTACGCCCCGGTGTCCGTGATCTTGACGAGGAAATTCGAGAACAGCAGCACGGCGACGCCCGCGGTTCCCCCCACCTCCATCCGCAGCTTGGTCATGAAACCGGCCAGGCCACCAGCGTAGAAGATGATGAACAGCGTGATCGCGAGGTTCTCCATCACGTTCGTGGTGCGGTGCTGCCAGGCCTGCTGGAGAAAGACAAACCCGACCGCGAACGCCAACCACAAAAGCCCCCATGATTCGTCATACCCGCCGGTCACGTCCTTGAGGTTGAATGAGATATACGGCCCGAGCACCAGCACGATGGCAAAGACCTGGGCTGTGCGCCCGAACGGGCGATAGCCGCGCACGCGGGCAAGCTGCACCAGCTCGTGCGTGGCCGCGACGGTCAGGACCAGGACAATCGCGGCACAGATGGCCCCGTTCGTCAGCCACGACGCGAGGTTGTGACCCAGCACCGGGACGCGCCACTCCGGCGCGGGCCGCGCCGACAGCCGGGCGTCGACCAGCAACAGCCCGATGATCAGCAGGGCCAGCGGAATCCCGACCAACAGCCGCTTACGCATCGCAACCCGCGCCTACCGACCACCAACAAGACCCGTCGCGACGGCGGTTACCTGCCGGGCCCCGCACTTGCGTGCGGGGTTCTGATGATTGCGCTAACACGCCGCGCATCCTACGGTCACGCCGCGGGCGGCTCCACCAGCGCCCCAAACCGGCGCACCCGCCCGGCGTAATCCCGCAACGCCTCGTACAGGTGCGCCGCCCGAAACTCCGGCCAAAGCACCGGCGTGACGTGCAACTCGGCGTAGCTGATCTGCCACAGCAGAAAATTGCTGAATAACTCGCCGCGCGATTACTGGCACGCTTATCAAGGCTCCGAGCTTATCGAATC
>CAYMXT010000303.1:3484-3563 GCA_964394415.1 uncultured Planctomycetales bacterium | reverse complement strand
ACGTGCGGGGCGCTTCGACGACCGTGTCCCCGGACTTGCGTCCGGGGTTCGGATGCGCAGGCGGCGTCCTATCCGAACC
>CAYMXT010000303.1:758-3384 GCA_964394415.1 uncultured Planctomycetales bacterium | reverse complement strand
ACGTGCGGGGCGCTTCGACGACCGTGTCCCCGGACTTGCGTCCGGGGTTCGGATGGGGGCCTTTACCGCGCAGCATGGTTGCCCTCCGCTTTGCACGCGACCACGCGGCCGGTGAGTTCGGTGAACTTGTCCATAACTTCCTTGAAATTGGCGTATTCATGCGGGGGAATGATCCAACGCTTGATCGTCAGTTCGCAGGTGTAATGCAGTCTGCCGCCGTCGACTTCGATCTGGAAGCGCAGCCCCGCGGACGGGCCGTCCAGGGTTACGTCGTCCGGCTTCTTCGTTACTTCCCACCCGGCCGGCAGCTCCAGTGTCTCATCGAACTTCGCCAGCCGCGTCGCCCAGAGCCGCAATCCGTACTTGCGCTCTTTGGGGCCAGTCTTGTCGAACAGGTCGACGAGCACGCGGTCGCCCAGCGGCGTTTGCAGCAGCGGCAGCCGCAACAACCGGTGCTCGTTCGTGCCGACGACGAAAGCGTCCGCGACGAACTTCCCACTCATCGTCACGGGGCCGGAGAAGTCCGCCGGTTCCATCGCCTGCGTTTCGAGCCAGCGGGCGTTCGGGCTGACCCGCGGCAGCGTCTCGTCGAACACGCGCCCGCGCTCGCCCGGCGCATGGCCCGCCATTGCGCGTCGCAGCCGCGTTTCCGGGGCGCCGGTGGCCGTGAACTTCAGGGCCGTTTCCAGCCGGCCGTCCGCGGTCAGTCGCGAGGTGGCCTGGTACTCCGCCAGGTTGTCCTCCGGCGGGAAGTCCGGCGATTGCGAGAGCTCCTTGCCTTCCGGCAGGCCATAGACGACGTGCTGAAGCGGCTCCAGCGTAGACCAGTTGTCGCGGCTCTTCGGCATCCAGGTCGGATCGAGCAGGACCAGCGATCCGTCCGGCTTGCGCAGGCACGTGACGGCGTGGTTGAACTGATCGGCGGGCACGCGGTCCACGCGCTGGCGGGCCATCGTCATCACCAGGTACGACTCGAACCCCGCGACCCGCAACATGCCGACCAGCATCCCCGCCTTGTCCTTGCACACGCCGGCCCGGTCGTGAAACGTCTCCTTGACGTCGTGGATCGTGTAGCCCTCGCACATTCCGCGGCTCGTGCCGGCGTAGCGGATGTTCTCGGCGACCCAGTGATTCAAGGCGGTGTATTTTTCCTCGTCTGTCTTGCAATTCTCGATAACCGCGGCCACCGTCTTGCGGATCGCGTCGTCGGCCTCAAACTGCGGCTCGCTCACGCCGAACAGCCAGCGCGCTTTGTCCTCCCAGGTCGGCAGCGTGGCCAGGATCAGCTTGGTGGCCACGTTCGGGGCCGGCTCCATCGCCGGCTCCTCCTTGAACGGCGTAATGTCCTTCTTCTCGAACGTGTACACCAGCTCGTCGCCGTCCGCCATCATTGCGGTGCGCAGCTCGCCCCCGTAGACCTCATATTGAATGGGCTTGTCTTTCGGCGCGCGCACGGTGTAGCGCTTCTCGATGATCGGCAAACCGGACCAGAAATGCACCTCATCGTGCCAGTGCCCGGCCACGGGGGGCTCAAGCGGCCGGCCGTACGCGTTCAGTTGCACATCATCCGCGCCGGCGGATGCCTCTCCCGCCGCGAGATACGCCACGTTGAAACCGGTCATCTCGCTGATCGTCTCGACCGCGTCGCCGATGTTCAGCCGCGGAACCGACACCAGATACTGGCGCGTGCCCCAATAGACCCCCCACGACGGTTGCGGCTGCTCGACCTTCGGATCGAACGGCACGTCTTCCACGTCGCCGTCCTTGCGGTACACGCGCACCGCAACTACCTCCAGCCGATTCGTGTGCGGGTCAAAGGGGAAGACCTGCACCGCCTGGCTGCGGATCGCGGCGTCCCGCAGGACCTTCGTGACCACGTGCGAGCGGGCGGTACCGATTCCGTTTGGCCGCACGCGCACGTCCGTGTGTTCCAGGACAACGACCGCGTCGGCGTTGTGCTTCGCCGCGTCGCCCGCGGCGGCGATCTTGGCCTTGATGTCATCACCCGCGTGCGCGGGCGCGAATGGCCAACCCAGGCACAGCACGATCAATCCAACCGGCGTCTTCTCAAAGACCCTCATGCGCCCACACTCCTAGTTGCCGTGCGGCCCAGCCCCCGTCGGCCGCTGACTTCATTCGCACGCGGTCGCCACGCGCGCGTCCCGACAGTGTAGCACGTCTGGGCACGTCGCGCGAAGTTGTCGGAAGATGTCGCGATTGGCCCGCTCCACGCCGTCCAGGCAAGGTACCGGCATGATGGCCGCCGCGTCGAAACCCGCCGCCGCCGTCTAAAAAGGGGGACATTCTGCTTTTCTCAACAAGAGGGGGACACACAAAAAGGGGGACATTCTACAAAAGGGGGACATTCTGCTTTTCTCATACAACTCAAAAGGGGGACATTCTGATTTGACGGCCCGCGTCGCCGGCGCTATCTTGCTGGCCATGCCTCGCACAGCCCGAGCTTCCGTGGGCGACATCGCCTATCACGTCCTCAACCGCGGCAACGCACAGATGACAGTCTTTCACGCTGCCGACGATTACGCCGCCTTCGAGCAGTTGCTCGCCGACGCCCAACTCAAAAGGGGGACATTCTGATTTGACGGCCCGCGTCGCCGGCGCTATCTTG
>CAYMXT010000303.1:0-658 GCA_964394415.1 uncultured Planctomycetales bacterium | reverse complement strand
TCTTTCACGCTGCCGACGATTACGCCGCCTTCGAGCAGTTGCTCGCCGACGCCCAGGCCCGCGTGCCCATGCGCCTGCTGGCCTACTGCCTGATGCCCAACCACTTTCACCTGGTCGTCTGGCCGCGGGCCGATGGCGACCTCAGCCGTTGGATGCAATGGCTGCTGACCGCCCACGTCCGCCGCCACCACCGCCGACACGCCACCAGCGGACACGTCTGGCAGGGGCGCTTCCGGGCCTGCCCGATCCAGCAGGACGAGCACCTGCTCACCGTGCTGCGCTACGTCGAGCGCAACCCGCTGCGGGCCAGGCTGGTGCGGCAGGCGGAGCGCTGGCCGTGGTCCAGTCTGGCCACCCGCCCCGACCGGCCCGTGCCGCTGACGGCGTGGCCGCTCGACCGGCCCCGGCAGTGGCTGCGCCGGGTGAACGCGGCGGAAACGGCGGCGGAGCTGGCGGACGTGCGGCGGTGCGTGCAGCGCGGCACACCGATCGGCGAACAGTCCTGGGCGCTGCGCGCCGCCGCGCGGCTGGGGCTGGAGTCAACCCTGCGCCCGCGCGGCCGGCCGAGGAAAGAGGCGTAAAAGCAGAATGTCCCCTTTACGTCCTGCGCCCGCGCGGCCGGCCGAGGAAAGAGGCGTAAAAGCAGAATGTCCCCTTT
>CAYMXT010000302.1:0-3570 GCA_964394415.1 uncultured Planctomycetales bacterium | reverse complement strand
ATCCCGCGGGCTATCAGGCCGCGTATCCGAACTGCAACTGGCTGAACGGCGACACGGACGGCGATGGCGACGTTGACTTTGACGACATCAACGGCTTCGTGGCGCTGTTGGGCGGCTGAGTGCAGCCCAGACGATCCGACTGTGTGTGGAGCACAGACTATTAGTCTGTGCGAGTGACCGATGAGCAGCCGGCCGCGGGTCAGAGTCCCCCCGCCGGCGGGTGTCCGATTAGGGGGATGGCGGCTTTCGCCGGTCAGGCGCCCAATTGGGCCACGAATGCATTGATATCGCTGAAATCGACCGCGCCGTCACCATTGCAGTCTGCCAGCAGGCGGTTGCAGAACGGAAACGCGCTCGCGTATCCTTGTGGATCGGAGAGCGCGAGGACAAAGGGGCTGATGTCGTCGAAATCCACCTGTCCATCGCAATTGAGGTCGCCCAACGTTGGGCTGGCAATGTCCGCGCTCCAGAGGCCGCGTCCGTGCGTCGCCGCCAGCAGCGTGTTCGAGTTGTGCATGAACACCAGTTCATCAACACTGACGTTGGCGGGTCCGTGGTTGGTGGAGTACCACGTTCCGCCGCCGGCGACACTCTCGAAAATGCCGATCTCGGTGCCCACGTAGAGCCAGTTGGTCTGCTGCGGATGCCGGGCGATGCCACGGATGGGGGCGTACGGCAGGCCGGTCACGCCGGTGCCGGTGATATCCGTCCACGTCGTGCCGCCATCCGTGGTTCTCCACAGGTTATCCGGCGAGAAGCCGCCGACGCTGACAAAGACGGTATTGGGGTCGGCCGGGTCGATCAGAATGCGCGTCACGTAGCGGTCGGGCAGCGGGTCCGTACCGCTGTTGTCATCCACGACGAACCACAGCGGATTCCCCGCCGTGCCGTTGCTCGTGCGGTGGACCTCGCCGTTGTTTTGTCCAATCCAGACGACGTTCGCATTGGTCGGTGCAACGGCGATCGCGCTGATGTGGTCGCTGCCGGCCGGGCGAATCGCCGTCCACGTTGGCGTGGCCGCCTTGACATTGTTCGAACGCCAGAGACTGGCTCCGCCCGCCAGCATTCGGTTGGGGTTCGTTGGGTCGAGGATAAACGGCGCGATGAAATTGGCGTTGGTGCCGGCGTCACCGATGCCGTTGTAGATATACGCGGCGGACTGCCCGCCGTCCGTAGATCTGTGGATTTGCAGGGTGATGTATTCGCCGTAGCAATAGAGCGGATTGGTGGGATCGATGGCACAGAAACCGCCGTCGCCGCCGAAGGTGAGGTGGGCCTGGTCGGAGCCGGCGTTGAGGCGCAGCGTGCCGTTGTCCTGTGTCCCGCCGACGATGCGGCCGCTCGTGCCGTCGCCCGCGGCGCCGTAGAACTGGGTGGTACGATAGGTCTGCTCGCGTTTGAACCAGCCGCTGGCGGTGGAGGCCGTGTAGATGTTGTTGGTCTTCCAGACGCCGCCGTCGTTGACGACGTACAGCGCCCGATCGGTTGTGCCGTTGAATCCGGCATTGTTGGTGAAGTTGTGGATATCGACGTGCGGCTGAACGGTCATGATGTAGCCGTCGCTGATCTGCGTCAGCGACGTGCCGCCGTTGGTGCTCTTGTAGATATTGTATCCCCCCGTCACCAGCAGGTTGGCATTCGTCGGGTCCACCCATAGGGGGTTGGCGTACCAGCTAACACCTGTATTGCCATTCGTCGTCCGGCGTGTGTACGACTGCCCGCCGTCGGTCGAGCGGTAGATGACGCCACCATCGACGGCGACGGAGGCATATACATAGTCAGGAGTGCTGCGCGCGTAGGCCAGCTCGATGCGTGACCCGAAACCCCAGAGCTGCGCGAGTCCGCTGGCGGTCGACCAGGTCGCGCCGCCGTCCGTGGAATACAACGCCGCGTGAAACCAGTCGCCGATGCCCCAGTCGTAGTCGATCACCTGCGCGACGGCCCGGCTGCCGTCGGTCGGATGAAAGGCGACGCAGAACGAGCCTTGCGCCCAACGCACGTTCACCCAGGTCTCGCCGGCGTCGGTGCTGCGCTGGACGCCGCCGTAGCGCTTGGCCGCGAGCAAGACGTTGCTGTCGGCGGGCGAAATCGCGATCCGGCAGACGTTGTCCCAGCCCTCGGTGCTCGGGAGGATGCCCCAGGTCGCCCCGCGGTCCCAGCTCTTGTAGATGCCGAGGCCGCCGATCGCGTCGCCGTTGAAAAACCCCTCGCCCGTCCCGGCGTAGATGATGTCGGGATTCGCCGGGTCGCGCGTCAGGCAACAGATCGCGAGGTTGGGCAGGAAATCATCGACGACCGTCCAGGTCGCGCCGGCGTCGATGCTGTTCCATAGCCCGCCGCTGACCGACCCCGCCAGCAGCCGGTTCGGGTCGTCCGGGTCAACGAGCAAGGCCCGCGTGCGACCCGCGACGTTGACCGGTCCGCGCTCGACCCACTGCGTCGGGTCGAGGGTGGATCGTCCGCCGCGGCCGTTCGCCGCCCAGTACGCGGCATTCTCCGCCTTCTGCGTCAGCGCCCGCTGGAGCGCACCCGCCGGAATGTGTCCGTCCGCGTCAACCCACGCCAGCCGCCGCCAGCGGAACGCTTTGTCCGGGTTCGTGGGACCGCTCCGTTTGCTTTCATTCGTCGGTATCGACGGGGAGGGGCCGGCGGCGCGCTCCGCGCAGCCGAAAAGCAGGAGCCATGTCAGGGCGAGCATCGCTGAGCGCATTTCCGAATCCTAGTGGCGTGGAGCAACTCTGTTTGCCGACCGCCGCGTACCTCGCGCACCGGCCGTTGCCTCATCGCCAGTGTAGCTCGGAGGCCTGCCGGGCGGAAGCGTTAACGGACCGACGATGCGGGGGTTGTCAGTGTCCGGCGTTCGCCGTAGAATCCACGTCCTGGACGGAGGCTTACGCAGAGTGGCTGTGGCCCGGATATCGGGCGTGCGGCCAGCTTTCGTCGGCCCGCACGAAGCGGTTTTGCATCGACTTGTGGTGCGGCTCGTGGCTTGCCGACAGGCGTCGAGTAGTGCCTCGCATTTGGGCGTGTGTCCGAGTGGCCAAAGGAGACGGGCTGTAAACCCGTTGGCTTATGCCTACGTTGGTTCGAATCCAACCGCGCCCATTCCAACCGCTTCAAGCAATCGGCACACAGTGGCATGTACGTGCATATCGCGTACTTTCGCGGGGTTTTCCGTTTGGCCTCCTGACGGCTGCTCGCCAGTGCTCGCGCCTGCCTGCACTTGCTGCACCGGATTCCGCACCGCCGCGCTCGGCGTGAGACCCGCCGCCCGGCGAAAGTGCTCGTCCGTAACCTGGAGTAGGTCGGCACGTCGTGCCGCGCGCCCGGAGGGCGCGCCGGGACGCGCCCTCCGGGCGGAGCCCGGCAGGGCCGTTCGCCCGCGCCCTTCACCCACCGCATGACACGCTCCGGTGCCGCGCCCACGAAAGCTAGTGTAGTGTCTCGCAATAAACGCGCCGTATTCATGGGGAGCATCGGTGTCCCGCCGGTGCGCGAAACCGCGAGAGGCGCCCCCGAACGCCGGTCGCACCGGCGGGACGCCGATGCTCCCCGGCGCGCTTACGTGTG
>CAYMXT010000301.1:0-3577 GCA_964394415.1 uncultured Planctomycetales bacterium | reverse complement strand
GCAGTTTCAACCGGGCGTCGTCTTGACGAACGTGCCGATGCCGATGCCGATGCCGGCCTGAGGTCGCGTCGTTCGGGCCTTCCGGAACACGAAGGCCTCGGCGGCGATCGACCGCCAGGGCCTTGTGCTGCACCCGGTTTTCTTTGGCTCCCCGACCTGGGCTCGAACCAGGGACCTACGGATTAACAGTAAGAGCGGGTGCGCCTTTGCTGCCCTTTACCCTGCTGGGGCATGCACGGTAAATCGTTGCGCGACAACGACTTACGCTTTGCCTACATACGGCCGGGCTTTGCTATGCTTTAGCCCGCCGGCATGCCCGGCGCATGCCTGAGGCAGTTCGGCTTCTCGCATGTAGGTGTGCCCCGCACGCTGCGTCAACAGCGTCGGGGCACGTGGCAAACCTCCAACTTCACTGGAGATTCACGAGTGGCATTGCATCACAAACCCGCACCCGGGGTCACAGGGCTTTGCGTTGTCGGCACCGTCACGGGGGACACGCTCATCACAGAGGGCTACATGGTTCCACCCGGCGCACACGTCGCGCCCGTGCTGTTCTCGGCACTCGAAGCACTGTGGGCGCGGCTGCCGGCCGTGCTGGACCGGCACGGGCAGAGCCGCTTCGACTTTCTCATCCGGCAGCACACGGACGGCATCGAGGAGCCGGCAGACCTGTTGTGGCAGTCGGGCATGAATGCCGGCACGCTGTTCAGCGTCGTCGCTCGCAAGCTGCTCAAGGCCCAAGCCGCAGCGTCCCAGGTGCACCCCGGCGCGCACGTGCAGGGGGAGGTGACGGAGCTGCACGGCCGGCAGGCGGACCGCGTGCTCAACACGCTGGCGCAGCTGACCCCCGGCCGCACGGCTGACGGGTCGTTCGAGTGGGAAGGCGTGCGCTAGCACGTGCACAGCGGGCCGCCGCTGTGCGGCCCGCGCTACGAAGGGATCAACACCATGCCAAAGCTAACGCTGAACTTCTGCGCCACCGCTGCGCCACCGACCGGGCTGACCAAGTCGGGCAAGCCCAAGCTCAAGGAGGTCTACTGGGACTCGGCGCTGCCGGGCTTCGGCCTCGTCGTCACGCGCAACGGCGCCCGCTCGCTGGTCGCGCAGGGCAGGCTCCACGGGAAGAACGTTCGATACACCGTCTGCACCTATGGCGATGAGCGCTACTCGCTCGACGACGCGCGGCGCAAGGCGAAGGAGGTGATTCGGCAGATGGAGGAAGGCACCGACCCACGCGCCGTCCGCACCAAGAGCGAGGCCGAGGAGGTCACGCTGCGGGCCACGCTTGAGGACTACCTGCAGAACCATCGGACCGCGCACAGCAAGCCGCTACGCGCCAGCACGCAGGCGGACATGCGCCGGCACGTTGAACAGAACCTTGCCGACCTTGCCGACGAGCCCATCGCCAGCCTTACGCGGGACGACTGCCTCGAACGCTTTCGGGCGATGACCGAAGCCGGGCTGACCGGGCAGGCCAATCAATGCATGGTCACGCTGCGGGCGCTCTGCAACTACGCGCGGGGCAAGCACTCGGACCAGAAGACCGGCAAGCCGACAATTCTCGAATACAACCCCGTCACGCTGGCGTTCGGCAAGTACAAGCCCGCCCGGCTGCACAAGATCAAGGCCCGCAAGGTTCGCATCCCTGCCGGCAAGATTGGCGCTGTGTGGGCCATGCTGCAGAAGCGCCGGGCCGAGGCGCGCACGGTGGACGACCGCACGGCTGCGGACTACGTGTGCACGCTCATGCTGACCGGCATGCGTGCCAACGAGTGTCGGCGGCTGCTGTGGGAGAACGTCAACCTGGATGAAGGCTGGTTCCGCATCCCCGAAGACGACGCGAAAAACCACAACGAGGTGAAGCTGCCCATGTCGTCGGTGCTGCGCGGCATCCTGCAAGAGCGCCGCGACGCAGCGGCAGCGCCGGAGCACGTGGCGCGGCGCCGGGCCAGCCAGGACGCGCGCGAGGCGAGCCCCTACGTGTTCGCGAGCTGGGGCAAGACCGGGCACATCATGGACGCGGATGGCGTCATGGCGGCCGTGTCCGAGGTGGCTGGGAAGCGCATCGTGCGGCACGACTTACGGCGCACGCTGGACGACGTGGCGGGCGCTTGCATGGTTGACGGCGACAAGCGCCGGCAGCTACTGAATCACCTAGCGTCCGACGTGCACGGGCAAAGCTACGCCAACAACCCGGACCCCGAGGTGCTGGCCGATGCGGTGGAGGCTGTGGCGCAGTGGATCGTTGATCAAGCCGCGCAGGTGGGTTGATTACGGGTAAAGTAGCGGCAAGCGAGCCCGGGAGGGCTTAAACGAAAGCCGGTAGAGCAAGGGTGCGAGCCCCCCAGGACACCGGACACCGAAGCGGGTGACGACCGCCAGCGCCGACGCAAGTCGGCATTGGACGATCGCTCACCCGCTTTGCCATTTGCGGGTGAGCAGTTCGCAAGGAACTGCGATGGACCTGGATTACCTGAAGGGGCTCTCCACCGAGGAGCTGGCCCGCCTCGTCGGCTACACGCTGCGCGGCCGACCGCTTGACACGCGGGAAGCCGCCGCGCTGCGGGGCCGCAAGCCGAACACGCTGGAGATCGAGCGTAGCGAGGGCAAGGGGCCGCCCTACATGCAGGAGTGCAAGAACGGTCTGGTCCGCTACAGCGAGCGCGACGTGCTCCTGTGGATGCTCGCCGGCCGGCGCCGGCACACGGCGCAGCCCCACAGCGACCCCGCGCTCGCCCTCGCCGCAGCGTGAGCGTCGGACGGTATGAACGACCGGCTGTCGTTCTCTCCACCTATGCCACGCGCGGCCCACGAGCCGGCGGGCATGCAGCGGGCAAAAGAAACGGCCCGACGGTGGGGACCGGCGAGCCGCAATTGACGTGTGAAACCCTAACCGCGCAAGTGTGCGCCGAAATCAATGAACTCGTTTGATAACACCGCTGCCGCAGGCGGCCCCGCAGGTGGCCCGCAGCACAACGGCAGCACCTACACCCCTGCCGCGCCGGAATCAACGCCCCAGCGACCCCCTACGGCCCCGCCAAGGCCACCCGCGCCGGGCTGGCTGCTGGGCGCGCGGCGCTGGCTGCTGTGGCGGGAGGAGCGGGACGCCAAGCGGCCGGACGCCAAGCCGAAGAAGGTGCCGTACTACGTGAGCGGCGGGAGGCGCGGAGAAGACATCGGCCTAGACACGCCCGAGGACGTTGCCAAGCTGGCAACGATTCAAGAGGCCTCCGAGGCGTTCCTGAAGCTGAAGCCTGCATACGCTGGCCTCGGCTTCGCGCTGGGGCCGGACGGGGCGGGGGGTTGCTGGCAGGGTATTGACCTCGACGACGTGCTCGACCACGGTCGCGGCGAACTGGCGGGAGCCCTGCCGGGCTACGTTGAAACAAGCCCGAGTCAGTCGGGCGTGCATGCCATCGGCTACGGCGAGGCGTTCGACTCGCTGTTCAGCAATGGCAGCGGGATCGAGGCGTATGCCGCCGCGCGCTTCTTCACCTGGACCGGCCGGTCGTTTGACCCCGACGCACCGCTCGTTGACCTGTCTGCGTTCGTTCGGCTGCGGCTGGTGCCGATCCAC
>CAYMXT010000300.1:0-3675 GCA_964394415.1 uncultured Planctomycetales bacterium | reverse complement strand
GAGTTGATGACCTGCGAGCCACCACGCGCTTCCATGGACTGGAGGTGCCCGCGCACGTCATGGCGAACATGGGTTTGGACCAGATGGGGCCGGAATTCGAGCAGTTCCTCGAACGGGTGATGCCGGCGCGGAACCGTCGCCGCCGCTTGCCCGTGCCCGAGGCGTTGGAATTGATGACGCAGCAGGAGGTCGATCGGCTGGTGGACCAGGACGCCTTGCACCAGGCCGCGATTCGCCAATGCGAGGAAGGGGGCATCGTCTTCCTGGACGAGCTGGACAAGATCTGCGGCGGTGCGCTGGTGGAGGGACACGGCCCGGAGGTCTCGCGCAGCGGCGTGCAGCGTGACCTGCTGCCGCTGGTCGAAGGCACGACGGTCAGCACGCGCTACGGGCTGATGCGGACCGACCACATCCTGTTCATCGCGGCCGGGGCCTTCACCCAATCGCGGCCGGCGGACCTGATGCCCGAGCTACAGGGCCGGTTCCCGCTGCGGGTCGAGTTGAACGACCTGAGCGCCGAGGATTACCACCGCATTTTGACCGAGCCGGAGAACGCCCTCATCAAGCAGCAGGTCGCCTTGATGGCGACCGAGGGCGTTGCGCTGACCTTCACGGATGACGCGGTCGTCGAGATGGCCCAGATGGCCTATCGGGCGAACCAGATGCTCGAAAACATCGGCGCCCGCCGGCTGTACACCATCGTCGAGAAGGTCGTCGAGGAAATCGCCTTCAACGCCTCCGACGCGGCGAACAAGGAAGTCCTCATCGACGTGGACTATGTGCGGATGCGCCTGTCCGACGTGATCAGCGACGAGGAGCGGAGCCAGTTCGAGCTTTGAAGCCGGTCCCGGCACGCGTTGCGGATCTTGGATTCTAGATTTTGGATTTTGGATTGGTGTCGTCTGGCACCCAATCCAAAATCTAAAATCCAAAATCTAAAATGGGCTACGCGTCTCTGAGTGACCTGCGGATGCTTCGCCTGCCGCCTCGGCCAGCGCAGCGCGCAGGTTCTCGTGCTGCGGCTCGTCCTCGAAACCGAACACTTTCAGTTCCGTGAGCACTTGCGCGAGCGTCCAGTGCTCGCAGTGCAGCCGATAGAGACCAACCGCCAGGCCCGTCCGGTTCACCCCCGCCGCGCAGTGGACGAGCGTCGGCGGCGCGTTCGGCTCGCTTAGCAGTGCGAGGATGCGCGCCCGGTCGGCTGGCGTGCTGGCCCCGTCCCCCGTAAGCGGGACATTCTGCCAGTCGATATTGAGGCGCGCTGCGGCCTCCCGCTCCGCAACGGTCACGTCCGCGCTTGGATTGAGCAGCGAAACCACCCGGCGAATGCCGTACCCGTCGCGGGCTCGTTCGAGCTGTGCCGGCGTGACGGTACCGCTGCGATACAGCCGGCCGTCCACCACCGCCGCGAACCGCCGCGGCAGGCGCTGGTGGTACCAGTACCCCCCGCCGACGGCCGCCGCGACGACGACCGTCAGGATAGCGAGTAGGACACGTCGTGGGAAAGTTCGCGGCATCGAGTCCTTTCGGTGCAGCAGAGTATAGTAGGTCGAGGGCGGGTCCGTGATCGACTCGGCGGGCTGTTCGAGAGCCCCGGACGGGGCGCAAGACTAAAGCCCACGGCGCGAGCCGTGGGACAGCGCCACGGAGGCGCATGAGCCCCGGCGGGGCGACAGAAGCGCCCACCTAGTTGTGAGGCCTGGTTTTCTTGCGCCCCCTCCGGGGCTCTGGCGCTCACGCTGGCCGGTGTCCCACGGCTCGCGCCGTGGGCTCTATTCTCACGCCCTTCCAGGGCTTGCAAGCCCCGCCCGAAACGTCATGGACCCGCGGAGAGCGTCCGACCGAAACGTCGTTTGTCGCGCGCGGGCCTTCCGCACTAGGATGCCGCCGACCGTTGCCAACCGGAGCACGCTCCGCATGGACACCCTGGCCACACTGGGCTGGTCGCAGGAACTCGCCCTGCTCGCGATCGGACTGCTCGCGGGCGTCGCGGGCGGACTGCTCGGCGTCGGCGGGGGCATCGTCATGATCCCCGCTCTAACACTCACACTGGGCGACGCCTACGGCGTGGACTCATTCCACGCCTTCAATCTGGCTTCCATCACGACCGCGATCGTCCTGTCGATCCCGGCGGCGGTGCGGCATGCCCGGCAGAAGGCGGTCGTCTTCGGCCTTCTGCCGGCGATCCTGCCCGCGGCCCTGGTGGGCGTGGTCGGCGGCGTGCTGCTCGCCGGACAACTGACGGGGCCATACACGCGCACCCTCAAACAGGTTTTCGGCGGGTTCCTCGAACTCGTCGTTCTCATCAGCGCGTTTCAGGAATGGCGGGCGCGCCTCGGCGAGCCTCATTTGCGCGACACGTGCCCTCTGCCGCACAGGCGCCGTTTCATCGGCCTGCTGGTCGGGCTGCCCACCGGTTGTATCGCGGGGTTGCTCGGCTTGGGCGGCGGCACTTGGGCCGTACCGGCGATGAACCTGCTCTTGGGCCTGCGACTACGCTTTGCGATCGCCACCTCGACGCTGGCGATCATCGGCGTCGCGCTCGCGACCTCGATCGGTCAGAGCATCGACCTCGCACGACTGGGGAACGACCCGCCGCTGCACCGCGTGGGCTGGTGGCTGGCGGCGTGGCTGGCCCCCGGCGCGCTCGTCGGCGGCTGGATCGGTGCCGGGCTCACGCATCGCCTGCCGGTGCGGTGGCTGCGCTACATCTTTCTGGCGCTGCTTGCGGTCACGGGGGTGAAGCTGATTCGCGGGTGAGCCGTCGGACTCGGAGGTCCGACGCTACTCCGTTGGGCCGGGGTGCCACTGCCGTGTCAGCAGTGCTTTTCGGAGAGACGCGTTGCGTGTCGCACTGCTCACAGAGCAGTGGCACCCGGCACCCGGCCGTCGGACTGTGAGGTCCGACGTGGTTACAACGGCGGCGGGCCGCGCTTCTCTCGCACGTAGCGGTCAATCGCCGCGCCGGCGGCGATTATTGTCTGCGCCTTGCCCGGACTGGCTCGACAGTCGTCACCAGGCGGTTCAGAAGCTCCTGAGAATCCGGCGCCGCGAACCTCTCGCGCAAGCGTGGGAGGATGTGGCCGAAAAGTGCCAGGCGTGCAAGGACCTCGTATTTTGCACACCGATTCCTGGGCAGTTCCGTGGATCCCCGCAGCAGAGCTTCCCATTGCGAGTTCAACAGCGCTTCAAGTTGTTCGCCGGCCTGCGCTTCACCGACCCGCGCGCGCCGTAGTCGAGCTCCGGCGCGCCAAAGGTCCTCAACCGCGGAGATCAGCGTCTGTTGTCTGGGATCGTTTCGATACGCGTACCGGAAGTCGGCTAGCCAAGCTCGACGCGCGGTCGCGGGTAGAAGGCTGGCTCTGATCACCCGCTCGACAAGAGCGGTGTCACGATCGCCGTAGCGCACGAAGTACTTGCCCCGCACTGCGTCCCGAAACGCGTACTCCGGGAGCATGTCCGGATCGGCTTGCCGTGCGCCTTTCGTTCTGCTAACTGCCTTCTTCATACCGGCGTCTTTCGCTCGAAGTCGCGCGCCGCGCACTGATTATACGGATATGCTTCCCACGGTCCGTATGACTCACAACCAGCACAATTCCGTTGTCTGAGCTGCCGAGCAGCGGTCGCGCTCCAGTTTGTCTGTAAATGGGCGTCTGGCGGGACTCCGATTTCTCA
>CAYMXT010000299.1:0-3680 GCA_964394415.1 uncultured Planctomycetales bacterium | reverse complement strand
GCGGGCCGCGGCCATGGGCCACCGGTTCACGGTGGAGCAGGCCCGAGCCGAGGCCCAGACCGCGCAGCGCCTTGGCGCCATCGTCACGATGCTCCAGGCGACCGTGATGGTGGGGGCATTCGTGCTGCTGTTCTTCGGGCTGATGCGGATGGTGGGTTGGATCGTGCTGAAGCGCCAGACCTACGAGGAGAAAGAGATCGAGCTCGATCTCAAGCGCGCCGGGGTCGAGGCCGAGCGAGCCCGCATCGTCCGCGCCCTGGACGCGGTCCTGCCGGTGACGCCGGCCGCCCCCAGCGACGAGCAGATCCGCGCCGCCCAGCGCGCCGGCGACTGGCGCGCCGCCTGCCTGCGCATCGCCATGTACGCCGAGGAGTTCCACAGTTGGACCTACGACGTCCTCGGCCCCGACGGCGCCGGCGTGGTCAGCCGCCCGGCCTGGGAGCGCCTGACCGACTACCTCCGCGACTGTGGCTTTATTGACAAGCGTCCGGCCAGTCGGACGCGCTGGGCCGACGGCATGAATTACGATGCCTTCAAGGAGCAGGTGCGGGCGGCGTTCCCGCGCCCCTTCCCGGAAGGGGTTGCGCCGGCTGTGCGCTCCACTGGCCGAAGCACAGACGCACAGAGCGCACAGAACGCACAGAGCGCACAGTTTTGAGAAGGGGTTTATTGTCCGCTAGAAGGGATCCGCCATGAAGCAACGTGTCAAGACAGACCATAAAAAACGGGGGGGGCAGAACGTCACCGTCGTCGCCTGCCCCGTCTGCGCCAACCAGGTCAAATGGCTCCGGCGGCCGCCCAAGGCCTGCCCGGAGTGTAAGTCGGCCCTGAGCTTCCGGGCCGGCCTGCTGCTGGCCCAGCCGAAGCTCCTATAGCGAGCCTATGTCCGCGGACATAGGCTCCGCCGGCCAGTCCGCCAGGTACACGCCCCGCGTCACGATCACCAGCTGGTTGATCCCGGCGACCGGTTTGGCTCGGTAGACGACGACCCACTTGCCGCCGTCCCACTGCTCGAAGATGTCGAACTCGAAGCCGGCGGGGCGCGTGAACGTCCGCCCGGGCCGGCCGGCGGTGACGTCGACCCACTGAAACTCGCGCGCGACCAGGCACTCGACCCGCAGCAGCGCCCCCGGCGTTACCGGCGGCACGACGCGCAGGCTGGCGGTGTAGGTCACCGGCGGCTCGCTCTCGATGACGAGCGTCGTCCCCGGCGGCCAGGTGACGCGGATCTCGGTCATGGATAGGGGCCGGGCGTCGCGGAGCAGCG
Organism: uncultured Planctomycetales bacterium; assembly: GCA_964394415.1. Classification (GTDB taxonomy): domain Bacteria; phylum Planctomycetota; class Phycisphaerae; order UBA1845; family Fen-1342; genus JAGVEP01. The sequence continues at coordinate 2,413 of CAYMXT010000299.1, read as the reverse complement.
GATCAGGCCGCCGGCGTCGACCCAGGCGTCGCAGTTGGGATAGGTGTCGTCGAACACCGCCGGCGTCGACGTCGCCGGCACTGGCATATCCGTGGACATGGCGGTCGGGGACGTCGTCGGCGCCGGGTAGCCGGAGGGAATGCCGGCGGGCGCGGCCAGGGCTAGGAACAGCGCGGCCGCGGCGACGATTCCGGCGAGGATGCGCTCGAGCATGACCCTACTCCGCCGGCACCACTTTGACGCGCGACTGGACCTGGTCGCCGACGATCAGCACCTCCCCGACCAGCCGGCAGCGGTGCCGGTCGAGCGCGGCCTGGACCTCGGCCAGGCAGGCCTCGGCGCGCTGCTTGCGTTCGCGTTCGATCTCGGCCTGCAATTCGGCGATCTTGTCGCTCATTGGGTTTGTCTTTGTGTGAGTGAGAAGCCGGCGTGCCGCCTACGCGCCGGCAGAGATGAGTCGGTTGTTAAGCGTTTCGATCTCGGTCTTCATGTGCGCCACCTGCCGGGCGGTCTGCATGGCGGCGCCGACCGTCAGCATGAGTAGCTTCGACATATTCACGAAGTGGTGCCCATCCTCATTGAACGCCACCAACTTGAGCGCCTCTAGTTCTTTTCGGTGCTCCTGAAGGAACCCGCCAAACATTCCGCGAATAGGATCATCGGGCTTGCTCACCAGCACCGATAGAGCCGTGAGCAGGGCCGGGTCGTCGTGGGTTGAGTAGTTGGTCCAGCTGGTGCCAACGTCCTGATGGCTGTCGCCGTCGGCGTCGAGGATGAAGCGGGTGGTGCCGCCGGCGGTGACGACGACGATGTTCTCATTCGCCGCCGGCACCAGCAAACTGCCGGCGCTAGAGTTGTAGCCGGTGAGGGTGACGGCGCCCTTGCCGGCGGTGGACTTGGTCGTCGAGAGCGTGCCGTCGTAAAGGCCCTCGATCTCCACCGGGTTGCCGCTGGCTTCGCTCAGGCCGGTGATGAGGAGCCCCCCCAGCAGGGCGCTCTCCTTCCAGAACACGCCGTAGGTGTCGGCCTCGGTGATGGACGTGATCGAATGGCCGACGTCGGAGGACTTCAGCGCCAGGATCTCGTTGTCGGCGGCGCCCTGATTGATGGTGAGGCCAGTGGTCATCCCGGCGTTGGTCGTGTCGCCGATCATCACCTTGCCGCTGCTCACATAGACCGCGACGTTGCTGGCCCCGATCGTGGGCGCGTCGATGTACAGGGCATAAGCGATGTCAATCGTGCCCGTGCCCGTTTTTACCGCGCTGCTGGCGTTGAGCCACATCATGCGGGCAATGAGGCCGGTAAACGTTCCGGCGGCAAAGGTCGGCGCGTCGTAGTAGTTATTCAGGCTGTCGCCGTTGGCCGCCGCCGTCAGGGTGGCGGAGAGATTGAGCCCGGCCACAACACCGGCCGAGGCTGTTTTGCCAGTGCTCGACCAGCGCACGCCGGAGGCGGCCGCGCTGTCGGCCACCAGCACCGCGCCATTGGAGCCCACCGCCAGGCGCGCTGCGGTGTCGGCGGCGGTGGCGACGGCCAGGTCGCCCTTAGTAGTGAAGATGTCCGGGACGCCAGCAGCGAAGTTGTCGCGGACGTAGGTGTTGTGCTGCGACGCGCTCCAGGTGTCGCCAGTGGAGACGGAGGGAACGGGGGTATAGGCCATGACTGCCTCTCAATACGCGAAGACGCTGGTGGTGCCGAGGTTGGTCGTGAACTGCCAGAAGCTGGTCACCGCTTCCATCACCGGCTCCAGGTGCCAGGTCGTCAGCACCCCCTGGCCGTTGGGGGTGATCCACTCGTGCTCGATCCCGGCGACGTAGAAGTCCTGGTTGAAGCCGATGGCGGAGACGTCCAGGGTGATACGGGCGAAGAGATCGTGGGCGAATTGGAGCGTGGGCTTGTCCTCCATCCGGATGACCGGGAACGGCCCGGCGGCGTCAAGGGCGTCGAGAAGATACGCGGCCATGTCCTGGGACAGGTAGCGGTTCTGCTGCCAGGGCACGTCGATCGTCAGCATCCGCGGCCCGTACTCGGTCTGGCTGGAGGCGTTCTCGCGCTCGATCGAGAATGGGTTCTGCGTGTCGATGGCATCGCCGCGGACTTGCAAAAGGTACACATAGACGCCGGCGGCGGCGCCGTTGGTGAGCGAAATGAAGGCCTTGGTCCCGTAGTCGGTGAAGCTCACCGTCAGGCTGCCGGTGTAGCTCGTGCCGCTGCCGTCGGGGGAGGAGTTGGCGGCATAGTCGGTGCCGCTCACCGGCGTCACCACGTTCACGGCCGCCACCGGGCGGTTGTTGTACTGATACTCGACGACTAGCGAGACCTCGTCGCCGGCGTTGATGTAGATCGGCTCGTCCGCCGACCACAGCGTCTGCTGCCCCTGGTTGGTCTTGGGGTAGTTGTAGACGCGGACGAA
>CAYMXT010000298.1:0-3683 GCA_964394415.1 uncultured Planctomycetales bacterium | reverse complement strand
TTGCAGTCCGTATGCGCGTGTGGCGTGGCTGGTCGGCGTGCCCCGGACTTGCGTCCGGGGTTCGGATGGCCCCGGACTTGCGTCCGGGGTTCGGATAGTCGCTCTCGGCTCCGGCTTGGATTTAGTGATGGGATGCGGTATGGTGATGTGTAGAGCGCTCCCCAAGCACCTTGGGGACGCGCCCCGTGCGCCGAAGATGAGAATGACATGACCATCGTTGCACCCAAACGGTTCGCCGTCGTACTCTGGTTCACTTGCCTTGCGCTTGTGCCCACGGCTGTCGCCACGCCGGAGACCTGGAACTTCGACATCTACACGACCGGCCAGCCGGCGTATTGGACGTCGCCGACCGCGGTCGATCCGACGGCGGATTGGTATGTCGCCAGTTGGGAAATCACGCTTCTGGAAGTGACGCTCAAGCCGCCGTTCTTCCCGCAGTTCACCGTGGACATCACGAACCAGATTCCGCCGGAGGATCGCGTGGGGATCGACACGGCGCTCGGCCCCGCGCCGATCATCGTGTTCCAGGATCACGTGCGGTATCCGCCGCCGCCGGACCCGGTCGGATTTGAATGCGACCTCGAGCTGGGTCTGAACGCGACCGGCCACGGCTACATGAACATGACTAACGTGGTGCTCGGCACCGTCGTCTACGAGGGCATCACGATGCAGGTCAAGAAGGTCCGCATCGCGGGCACGGTAACCGCCGAGGCGTTTCACGGCTCGACCGTCCTCGGCGATCTGAATTGCGACTACGCCGTCGATTTCGATGACATCAACCCGTTCGTGCTGTCGTTGTCCGGCTTCGTCGCGTATCACGACGTGTATCCGGCGTGCAACTGGCTGAACGCGGACTGCAATCAGGACGGCGTTGTGGATTTCAGCGACATTGATTCGTTCATTGCCCTTCTCACGCGATGACCGGCGCTCGAACGTGCCCTCCGCGCGAAACGGAGCTTCGCGGTCCGCACCGGACTGAGGCCCAGCCTACGCGACCATCCGAACCCCGCACACAAGTGTGGGGCCGCTTTGCCACTTGCGCGGCGGGTTCGGATGTACGCTTCCCAGCGCGGCGTCTGAAGACGCTCGATCGGCGCGCTATGCTTGAATCGAGGCGGCATGCTGCGCGGTCACGCCAACGCAATGCCAGGTTTGTCCGATAACCCGAGGGCTTCGGCTCACAGGGTCGTGCGGACGCGAGACTGCGAGCGAACGGACGTGTGCCCGCCGGCTGCTGCCCGGACACGCGTCCTTGGTATACTGGCGATTGGATCGAAGCTTACACATCCAGGAGATTGACGAGCATGACATGGCAACTCAGAACTACCTCTTTCTGTGCGCTGGCCCTGGCGCTTGGCGCGATCGCGCTGCCCACCCCGACCGTGAGTGCGGCCGACGACGAACCCGCCGCCTCGTCGGGTGATCTGAACCACCCCATGAAGCCCATCGGCGAGATTCGCGAGTACCGCGATGACAGCGGTGCGCTCGCCAATCGCGCGGCGGGCTTCAACGTGGTTTACTCGACGGTGGTGTACGTCGAGTACGCCAACTGGCTGCGGCTGTACTTCGACGCGGCGGACCTGCCGCGGGGCAGCTTTGTCCGCGTCACCGCACCGTACGATGGCGAGAGCCAGGATTTGGACGCCGACACGATGCGGATGTGGAGCAATTCCACGGCGTATTTCAACGGCGACCGGGTGTACGTCGATCTCATCGCGGCCCCGGCGACGGAGGGTAACCGTATCAGCATCGACCGGATCGGCACGGAAATCGCGGAGTACCGCCAGTGCGGGGCCGACTGCGGCATCTGCGGGGCGGACAATCGGACGCCTTCGACGGAGCTGTGGGCGGGCCGGCTGATGCCGGTGGGGTGCAGCGCATCGGTGTGGTCGGAGGAAAGCTGCCTCGTGTCCGCGGGCCACTGCGCACAAAGCGGCCTGGTGATGCAGTTCAACGTCCCGAACTCAAGCTCGAACTGCTCGACGAACAACCCGCCGGTGGCGGATCAGTTCCCGGTGGGGACCTATCAGTACCAAAACGGCGGTGTGGGGGCCGACTGGTTCGTGATGACGACCGGCACGAACAACCTGAGCCAGAAGTGCTACCAGCGCTATGGCCAACTCCGCCGGATTTCCACCACGCTCGGCAACTCGGGCAACGCCGTCGCGAACTGGGGCTACGGCGTGGACGATGACCAGCCCACCCGCAGCCAGACCCAGCAAACCGCGACCGGGACCATCAACTCCCGTCAGTCGACTTACTACACGTTCACGGTTGACATCACCTACGGCAACTCCGGCTCCGCCCTGATGCTGAATGACCAGATCATCGGCATCGTGACGCACTGCTCGACGAACTGCCCGAATTACGCCACGCGCCACGACGTGTCCGCCTTTGCCAGCGCCCGCAACTCGGTCTGCCCGGACACCACGGCCCCGACGCCCAACCCCATGACGTTCAGCGTCGCCCCCGCGCCGGTGGACAGCACGTCGATCAACATGACCGCGACGACCGCCACGGACGGCCGCTCCCCGCCGGTCAATTACGAATTCGACTTCACGACCGGCGGCGCCGGCGGCACCGACAGCGGCTGGATCGCCAGCACGACCTACGTGGATGGCGGTCTCACGCCGAACACGTCCTACAGCTACCGCTGCCGCGCCCGCGATAGTGCGTCCACGCAGAACAATACCGGCTACTCCGGCGAGGCCGCGGCGATCACGCACATCGAGACGCCGACCGGCGTAACCTTCGGCACGGTCACGAGTAACTCGATTGTGCTGAACGCGGCCGGCACGTTCACGAACCTCGCGGTCGGCGGCTCGGGCCTCTGGTTCGACTCAACCACGTCCGGCGGCGACGGCGGTATCAACGCCTGGGTCCAGGTCACGACCGACACCGCGACCGGTCTCAGCCCGGACACGCTCTACAGTTTCCAGGCGAAGGCCCGCAACCAGAACCAGGTCGAAACCGGCTTCGGCCCGTCGGCAAACAAAGCCACGCTGGCCCTGGTGCCCGGTGCCCCGACGCTCAGCAACGCGGCGTCGAACTCGATGCAGATCGACGTCGGCACGGGCGGCAACCCCGCGATCACGACGTTTGCGATTCGCTGTACGGCCACTGTTCCCGCCGACGCGAACTGGAGCGGGAAGTACGTCAATGCCGCCGGTCAGCCGGTCGCCGCGGAAGTCTGGCAGACGGATGCGGCGTGGGGCCTGCTCACGCTGACGGGCATGCAGCCGTCCACGACGTACACTTTCGCGGTCAAGGCCAAAAACCAGGAAAACGTCCAGACCGCGTTCGGCGCGTCGGCGTCCCTGGCGACGCTCTCCGGCCAGACGCTTGGCGATATGAACTGCGACGGCGTCGTCAATTTCGAGGACATCAACGCCTTCGTCCTGGCGCTGTCTAATCCGGCTGCCTACCAGGCCGCGTACCCCAACTGCAACATCCTCAACGGCGACTGCAACCCGAACGGCGCCGTGGATTTTGAGGACATCAACTGCTTCGTCGCCTTGCTGAGCGGCGACTAATAACGCGTCGCGCATTCGTCCGCGGGGAGCATGGGCCTCCGGCCCGTGTTCCCCGCTGGTGTACTGACTCAGAATTGCCGCATTGGATCTGGGCCGGGAGCATGGGCCTCCGGCCCGTGCGAATCCCGGCGCGCCGGGACACGGGCCGGA
>CAYMXT010000297.1:1407-3700 GCA_964394415.1 uncultured Planctomycetales bacterium | reverse complement strand
TGGTTAGCCGACGTGCCCCGTCCCGGCGCGCCGGGATTGCGTCCGGGGTTCGGATTGCGGCGACGATGTCGCAGGTCGGTCTGTGACAAGTGCGTCGATTTCGGGTATCATTGTAAAATTCTGCCCGTGGCCGCGGTGGCGGGCACCGAGACTGGGACGCGAGGGACGTATGCCGGTTGCAGAACTGCTCGAACTGGCCCGAGCCAAGAACTATGACGCGTTTGAGTCGCGCTGCCTGGAGCTGCTGGAACGCGGCGTGCTGTCGCTCGCGCAGCTCGTGGGACCCTGCGAGCAGATCGAACGCGACGGCCAGGCCGAGCGGCTGGTCACGCTGACGCAGATGGTCTTCGACAACGTGCCGCCGAGCAAAGACCCGGCGGCGGCGCTGGGGCTGGCGCGGGTCGCACTCGTCGCGGCGCCACAGAACGCGAACCTCCGCAGCCTCGTAGTGGACCTCTACCGGCAGGTCTACGGCCAGACGCCGAACTTCCAGGCGGTGCTTGACGGCTCGGGGTTGCTGAGCGGGCGGGCGGTCCGCAGCGCGTTGCGCGTCCTCGATCTGTGCCTAGCGCTGGCGCCCGGCGACATGCTCGTCAGCCGCATGGAAGACCGCGTGGTTGAGGTCACACACATCGACCGCGCCAACGGCCTGTTCACGCTGAAGCACGCCGGGCGCGTCACGACCTTGCCCGTCGCCGAGGTGGCCCGCGAGTACGAGCGCATCGCCGCCGACGACTTTCGCGTGCTGCGGCAGGCCCGGCCCGAGCAGCTCGCGCGACTGATCGCCGACGATCCGGTCGCGGTCGTGATCGGCCTGATCCACGCCCACGGCGAGCACATCGACGCGGACCTGCTCAAACGCGACCTCGTGCCGCAGCACATTCCGGCCAAGGAATGGTCGGCGTGGTGGACCCGCGCGCGGGCCTTGCTGAAGCGTTCGCCGAACGTGCTCATGGAAGGGCGTTCGCCGATCGTACTGAGTTACTGTGCCGCCGGTCGGACCGTCGAGGACGAGACCTGGGCGGCGCTGGAGATCCAGAAGGAACCGGCGGAGTGGCTGGCCACGCTTGAGAGTTACCTGCGCGAAAAGACCTCGCACAAGGAGACCCCGGACGCGGACCTGCTGGTGCGGTTCGTCGAGTTGGTTGACCGCCACATCGCCGCGGCGCAGGCCCGGCGGCCCGGGGAGGCTTTGGCGTTGGCCCTGGTGCTCGAGCGCCTGGCGGGCAAGGGTGTGCCGGCCACTGCTGATCCGGTGCCGCGCATCATCGCGATGTTGCGCGACGCCGATGACCCGGTGGTGCTGCTGAAGGGCGTGGCTCACGAAGGTCTGCGGGAGCGTGGATTTGAGCTGCTCCGCGCGGCACGGCCCGCGGACTGGGCCGCGCACGCGGCGAACTGGCTGCCCACGGCCCCGGCCCCCCTGCTCGACAAGTTGGCGACCGCATTGTGCGGCGCGGAACGCGCCGGGGACGTGCAGGGCTTCGTCGACGTCGGACTGGCGGACGCCGCCGCGTACCCGGAGCTGGTCTTCTGGCTGTGGAAAGGGCCGAGCCAGGCGGCCGCGCTGCGGCTGCCGTCGGACGGGGAGCTTTTCAAGCTGATTCTCGACACGCTGAGCGCGCTGGGGCGGACCGTGGCCGCGGAGCCGGAGGTGGTGAAGGAGTTTCGTCACCGCATCAAGGCCGCGCTGGGACTGCGCGATTATGCGAAGCTCGGGCAGGTGTTGCGGCAGTGCAGCGCCGAGGCGGCCATCACGATTCGGCAGCAAATGCTGCGGCTCGAGGGGCTGGGCGACAACGCCCCCGCCAAGATGCTCGATCTGCTGCGCGACGCGCATCCGCAGCTCTGGGTCGTCCGTCCGCGGCAGGTCGCCCCGTGGGAGGACGCCGAAACGCTCTGGAGCACGCCCGCGGGCGTGAACAAACGCACCACCGAGCGGGACGATATTCTCAACGTGCAAATGCCCGCCAACGCCAAGAGGATCGGCGAGGCGGCGACGCACGGCGATTTGAGCGAGAACTCGGAATACAAGTTCGCCCTGGAGGAGCGTGATCTGCTGCGTGCCCGGCTGGCGAAGGTCAACGATGAGCTGTCGCGGGTACGTGTGTTGATGCCGCAAGACGTGCCCAACGACCACGTGAGTATCGGGTCGCGCGTCACGTTGCGGGCCGTCGCGGGCGGGGCCGCGCGGGTGATGACCTTGCTGGGGGCCTTCGACACGGATGTCGAGCACGGCATTTACAGCTACGTCGCGCCGGCCGCCCAGTGACTCATGGGCAAGGCGGTCGGC
>CAYMXT010000297.1:0-1397 GCA_964394415.1 uncultured Planctomycetales bacterium | reverse complement strand
GAGCCGTCAACGTGAAAAAGGCAATCCAGATCTCGGGGTTGAGCAGGAATTCGAGATCGTCGCGCTGGCCAACGCCCTCGAACCTGGTACGGTCGCGACCACATGACGCCGCTGCTCGCCGCCGCGGATACGTACGTCCCGCATGTCGCGTGGGTGTGGCCATTCGTCGCGCTGTTGCTGGCGATCGCGGTATTTCCGCTGCTGCCGGCGCTGGCGCACTGGTGGGAACACAATCGCAACAAGCTGCTTGTGGCCGCGGTGTTGGGGGGGATCACGCTGGCGTACTACGGTCTGCGCGGCGCGGGCGTCCACACGCATGACGGCGGCGCGAGCGCGCCCGGCGGCGCGACGGTGCGGGCCGTGCTCACGCACGCCGTCGTCGGCGAGTACGTGCCGTTCATGGTCCTGCTGTTCAGCTTGTATGTGATCGCGGGGGGGATCGTCGTGCGCGGCGACGTGCGGGCCACGCCGGCCGTTAATACCGGCATCCTCGCGGTGGGCGGCCTGCTGGCGAGCCTGATCGGCACGACCGGGGCCGCGATGGTGCTGATTCGCTTTCTGCTCAAGACGAATTCCGAGCGCAAGCACGTCGTCCACACGGTCGTGTTCTTCATCTTCATTGTCGCGAACATCGGGGGGAGCCTGCTGCCGATCGGGGATCCCCCGCTGTTTCTGGGTTACCTGAAGGGCGTCGATTTCTTCTGGACGCTGGGGCTGTGGAAGGAATGGGCGTTTCTGTTCGGCATTCTGCTCGTGGTGTACTACGTCTGGGACACGCGGGCCTTTCGGCACGAACCCCCGGAGGCGCTGCGGCAGGACGCCGCCCTGCGCACGCCGCTCCATGTGGCCGGGCTGGTCAATGTGATCTGGCTGCTCGGCGTCGTCGGGGCCGTGGCGACGCTCGACCCCGGGAAGGCGTTTCCCGGCACGGCTTGGCAGGCCCCCGCGCACCTGCGCGAAGCTGTGCAGCTCGCGATGGCGGGGCTGTCGCTGCTGACCACGGCAGGCTGGCTGCGGCGGGAGAACCGGTTCAACTACGTCGCGATCGGCGAGGTGGCGTGTCTGTTCATCGGGATCTTTGTGACGATGCAGGTGCCGATCGAAATCCTACACACCCGCGGGCCGGCGCTGGGCCTGGCGCATGCGTACCAGTTCTTCTGGGCCACCGGCATCCTCAGCAGTTTTCTCGACAACGCCCCAACATATGTCGTCTTTTTCCAGACCGCCGGGACGCTTGCCCCCGCGGGCATGACGCTCATGCAGGGCGTCGACACCGCCACCGGCGGCATTCCGATTCCGCTCTTGCAGGCCGTGAGTTGCGGCGCGGTGTTCATGGGGGCCAACACGTACATTGGCAACGGGCCGAACTTCATGGTCAAGGCCATCGCTGAGCAGTC
>CAYMXT010000296.1:0-3783 GCA_964394415.1 uncultured Planctomycetales bacterium | reverse complement strand
CTACATCGTCGGCGAGATCTGGGACCGGGCCGGCCAGTGGCTCGACGGCCATCACTTCGACGCCGTCATGAACTACGAATTCGCCCGTGCGGTCGTCGGCTGGGTGCTCGACCGCAAGCTCAAGCTTAGCGCGAGCGACTTCGACCGCCGGCTGCGCGAGCTGCGGCTGGCGTACCCGCGCGAGGCGACGCTCGTGCTCCAGAACCTGATGAACAGTCACGACACTGACCGGCTCGCGTCGATGGCCCACAATCCCGACCGCCGCTACGACGATCAGAACCGCGTCCAGGACAACGGCCCGAACTACGACAACGGCAAGCCCACCCCCGCCGCCTACGCCCGCGCGCGGCTGGCCGCCCTGCTCCAGATGACGTACCTCGGCGCCCCGATGGTCTACTACGGCGATGAGGTGGGGATGTGGGGCGCGGACGACCCCACCTGCCGCAAACCGATGCTCTGGGAGGACCTGCAACCCTACGAGCAGCCCGAAGAAAACTCCGTCATGAAGGAGCACTTGGCGTACTACCGCCGGATCATCGCGCTGCGCGCCGCCCACCCCGCCCTGCGGACCGGCACGCTCCAGACCTTGCTGACGGACGACGCTGCGGATGTGTGGGCGTTCCTGCGCCGCGACGAAACCGAGGCCTTGCTCGTTGCCGTAAACGCCTCCGACCGCGAGGCCGAGGTGACCATCCCCATACCGGCGTCGGCCCCGGCGCAGTGGCGCGGCGTGTACGGCACGGAGGCCGCGTTCGAGGTGGCGGAGCACCGCCTGGCGCTGCATGTGCCCGCGGTGAGCGGAGTCGTCCTGCGCGCCTGCGTCGCACCCTGAGCGCACGCCTAAGAGCCCGCCACGCGGCCGAGCCAGAATTGTCTTGCACCCGGGGGGGCGGCGACGATAGCATGTTGGGTAGTCGCCCGCGCAGGCGATTCTCAGGCGACTCGCCGCCCCGCATGGGAACTGGAGTTGGCCGGCGAGCGCTGCGTGCAGCGGAGCGAGGGCACAAGGAGCGGATAAGGGCGATTCGGAGGTAGAAACATGCCACGCGCAATGGCAACCCGGGGCCTCGCGGGGCTGGTTGTAACAGGCTGCCTCACTGGCGGCGTCGCAACGGCCAGCGACTATTACTGGTCGGGCACCTGCGGCAACATGTGGCACACTTGGTGTCTGGGCAGTCAATGCAGCGAGACGCAATACTGGACCTATAACAACTGGAGCGGTCAGTTGTGCGGCAACACTCCGCCGGTGCCCTGGTCGGGGGACACCGCGCACATTCCATCGGGGTACGCGCGGGTTTACGATCAGTACGTGTTGGTTGGGTCGCTCGACCTCGGCCCGGGCGGCACAGTCGACATCGATGCTCCCTATAACGTGAACCGCTACCTGGATCTCGATGGGCCGGCGCAGGTCAACAACGGGACCATCACCGTCAGCAGCGAAAGCAGCACCGGTTTTGCGCACCTCCGAGCGTTCGCGGACACGACGATATCCGGGAGCGGACAGGTTGTCCTCCAGCGGTACCACCAATACGAGCTGGCCAATCTCGACACGGTCGCCGGCGTGACGCTCACGAACGGGCTTGGTCACACGATCCGCGGGAAAGGCCACGTCCGCGCGGCACTGAACAACGAAGGGCTTGTTTCCGCGGACGTAAGCGGCTCCGTCCTGCACCTGCTTGGTGAAAACAAGTCAAACTCGGGCATCATGGAAGCGCGCGACGGCGGCCTGCTTTACATGCAGGACTTCACGCTCACCCAATCGCCGGCGGGTACGTTGCTCGGCGATGCCGGGACGGTGAGCCTGCGGGGCAACGCCACCATCGCGGGCGGGCGCGTCGACGGCGCCAACGGCGGCCAGATAGAAATGGGGAACGCAGTTGGAGGGGGCAACACGCTTCAGGACGTGACCGTCAATCCCGGCGGCTACGTCTACGTCGTCGCGTTTGCCTACCCCTCCAGCAGCTACCTCTACCTGACCGGGACGAGCCTGGTCAACGACGGAACGATCCGCGTGGCCGACCCCGACGAAACCGGCAGGTGTTATGTGCAGGCCAACAGTGATGTCACGATCTCGGGCGCGGGCGCGATCATCCTCGACAAGTATCACAGCAGCGAAATCGCCAACCTCGACACCGCTGACGGCGTGACCCTCACGAACGCCGCCGATCACACCATCCGCGGGCGCGGGCACGTGCGGGCGGCGCTGGGCAACGAGGGGCTGGTCAGCGCCGACGTGACCGGCTCAGTGCTGCACCTGCTCGACAACAACAAGTCAAACGCCGGGACCATGGAGGCCCGCAACGGCGGCCGGCTCTACCTGGGGGGGTTCACGCTCGCGCAAGCTCCCGCCGGGCGGGTCCTGGCCGACGGCGGGACGGTGAGCCTGCGGGGCAACGCCACCATCGCGGGCGGGCACGTCGACGGCGCCAACGGCGGCGTGATGGAGGTCTGGTACTCCGGTGACGGGGGTAACACGTTCCAGGATGTGACCGTTGACGTGGGCGGCTACGTCTACATCGAGGCGCATAACTCGACCACCGACAGCCGTCTGTACCTGACTGGGACAAGCCTGGTCAACGAGGGGACGATCCGCGTGGCCGACCCCAGCGAAACCGGCGGGTGTTATGTGCTGGCCAACAGCGATGTCACTATCTCGGGTTCGGGCGCGATCATCCTGGATAGGTATCACAGCAGCGAAGTCGCCAACCTCGACACCGCCGCCGGCGTGACCCTGACCAACGGCACCGGGCACACCATCCGCGGGCAGGGGCACATCCACGCCGCGCTGGTGAACGAGGGCGCGCTCGTCTCCGACGTCAGCACGTTGTCGGTGAACCCGCAGGCACCGGGCATCACCAACACCGGCACAATGCAGGTCAATACCGGCTGCACGATGCTGCTCAACAGCGCGGGGCTGTTCGCCCAGACCGGCGGCCAGACGGTCGTCAACGGCACGCTTCAGGTCAGCGGCGCCGCGCTCAACCTCCAGGGCGGCGTGCTCACCGGCAGCGGCACGGTCTCTGGCAGTGTCCAGAACACCAGCGCCACGGTCGACCCCGGTGCCTCGGCCGGCACGCTCACGATCTCGGGCGCGTACACGCAGTCGGCGGGGGGCATGTTGGAAATCGAGCTGGCCGGCCCGCCCCCCGGCGGACCCGCTGACCTGCTCGCGGTTTCGGGTGCCGCCGCGCTCGCCGGCACGCTTCAGATTGCGCTGATTGACGGCTTTGAGCCGCAACCCGGGCAGCAGTTCACGATCCTGACGGCCAGCTCGGTCACCGGGCAGTTCACTACGGTCGTGGGTCCCGGCATGTACACAGTCGCGTACAACCCCACGAACGTGGTCTTGACGGTGGCGTATACGCTCGGCGACATGGACTGCGACGGCGATGTCGATTTCGACGACATCAACCCGTTTGTGCTGGCCTTGTCCGACCCGGTGGCGTATCAGCAGCAGTATCCGAGTTGCAACCTGCTGAACGCTGATTGCGACGGCGATGGAGACGTCGATTTCGACGACATCAATCCGTTCGTCGCCATCTTGAGCGGCGGTTGAGACATCCAGTCCAACGCCGCCCATGTTTCTGTGTGGCCGGGCGCTACGACCCCAGCAGCACCACGCCGGAGATCGGCGGCACCTGCACGGTGAGCTCGTCCTGCCCGGCGGCGGTCTCCGCCGGCGCGCCGAGGACCGGCTGCCACCGTTGCGGACTGCCTGCCGGCAGGGGGACGCGCACGGCCTGGGCCGTGTTGGAAGCGTTCAGAATCACCAGCACGCGCTCG
>CAYMXT010000295.1:0-3807 GCA_964394415.1 uncultured Planctomycetales bacterium | reverse complement strand
CCGCCTGCCGAATCGCTTCGGCCAGGTCGCCCGCCGACGTACCGCCCGGCAGACCCGTCGTGCCGCCCAGCAGGCTTTCCGCCAGGCCCGCCCACTCCGGCGGAATGCCGCCCGCCGCAAGCTGCTGAAGGAGCGGCATGAGCATCGGCATAAGTTGCTCAAGCGTGCCCTCGTCGAGCAGCGACATGAGCTGCTGCAAATCAACCGACCGCGGGTCGAAGCCCGCGATCGGCACAAGCTGCCGAAGCTGCTCAGCCATGTCCTCGCTCATGCCGGCTTGCTCGATCAGGTCGATCTTGGGCGGGTCCGCCTTCAGGAAGCCAAGTTGCCGGACGACGACCGCCCCATCGATACTGTCCGGCCGTTCGGGGTCGGGCTGGTACAGCACGCGAACCGTGATGACCTTGATGTCCTGCGTTTCACGATCGACCGGCTCGGCCTTCACGTAGTAGAAGTAGCCGGGCTGGTCGTCGCCGAATTTCTCTTCCAACTCTTCGTATTCCGCGAGCCGCTGCTGGGTGTTGGGGTCGCCCTGCACGAGGGCGAGCACGCGGTCAGCCAGGAGCGTGCCGCGCAGCTCCGCCTCCGCATAGCGTGTCATTTCCAGCCCGCCGGCGAGCTGCGCGCCCAGCAACCCCATTGCGCCAACGAGCACGGCGAGGGCGATTACAACTTCCAGGAGAAGCGCCCCGCGGCGCCGGGCTTGCACCCCGAAGGGGTGCCGGGCTGTAGCCACGGGCGGCGCAGGCCGCAGGCCGGAGCCGCCCGTGGAAGACCCGCGCGATGGGCCACCCGCCCCGAAGGGGCGGCGGACGTCGACGACGCCTCCGGCACCCCTGCGGGGTGCAGCCCGAAAGGTGGGAGGTAACCACGGGTACCGTTCGCCGCGGCGAACGGCACCCGTGGCTACAGCCCGGCGTCCCTTCGGGACGCTGCCGACGCCACGGCTCAGGAGCGGTTTCCACGCGCCTACCACTCGTAGTCCTCCCGCTTAAACTCCGGCTCCTCCTCCGGCTCCAACGGCTCGGGGCGCAGCGCCTCGTCAGCGGGAATCGCCGGCCAATCATCCACCAGCACCCGCCCCACGCGGCCGTCCAGCGTCAGCAGCAGCCCGCGCCCCTGCGCGTCTCGCAACACCAGGCGCAGCGACGGAAACGTGCCGTCCGGATCCAGGTCGATCAGAAGCGCCTGCTCCAACTCCTGCACCGGCGTTGGCAGAATCTCGCTCTCCGGGAACTGAAGCCGCTCGTCAATGATCCGAATCGGCGGCGGACCTTCCGGCAGAAGCTGCACGCCCTCGATCCAGACGTCTTCCAGCAAAACCGCCGTGCGAGCCCAATCCACGCGCGGCGTGATGTACAGGTGCGGCGCGAGCAGCGGGTCCGCCTGGCGCTGCACGCGGAGACTGCCGTCCGGGCGAATCTTGAGGCGGTAGCGCACGGTCTCGTTCATGGCCTCCGCCCGGCCCATCGCGACGAGGGCGCGGAACCGCTGGCCCGACTCGCGCAGTTGTTCCCCGCGGGCGGCCGTGTGAAAGTCCGGCCACGCCAGCGCCGCCAGCAGCGCCAGCAGCGCGGTGACCATCAACACTTCGAGGAGCGTGAACCCGCGGCGCATCGTTCGCCTCATGGCAGCGCTCCTCATCAGTGTGGAGCACAGACGATCCGTCTGTGTTCGCGCCGGCAAACAACCGGTGCTCCGCAGAGCCGGGGCCGCGCCTTGGCAACCGGGCTACGTCTTCTCCCAGTTCACCAGGTCGTCGTCCGTGCCTTCCTGACCGTCCTCGCCGGGGCTGGCCAGGTCGAAGCTGGTCTCGTTGTATTGCCCTGGCGAGCGATAAATCAACTCGTTGCCCCATGCGTCCTGGAGGTCGGTCACCTTGTCGACGTACGGGCCGGCCCACTTCTTGGCGACGTCTTCGTTGTCCGGCTTCTGCGTGAGCGCTTTCAGGCCGCCCTCTTCCTCGGTCGGATAGTGCCCGACGTGCGCGCGGTACATCTTCAGCGCCCCCCCGAGGCCCGAGTCGATCTTGGCCTGGGTCAGATCCTTCTTGGCCTTGCCCTCGGCCCCGAAGAAGTTGGGCGCCACGAACGCCGCCAGCAGGCCGATGATGACGATCACCATCAGCAGCTCGAGCAGCGTGAAAGCCCGCACCTGTTTCCACATCCGTCGTCCATGCCTGCTCATAACGATCTCCGTCGCAATCTCGACCGGTTCAATCCACATCCCAGGTGTTCGTGCCTCGTTGCCTCGTTGCCTTGTTGCCTTGTTGCCTTGTTGCCTTGTTGCCTTGTTGCCTGATTACCTTCCTCACCGTCGCAGCCCGCCGCTCGACATCTGGAGGATCGGCACCAGCAGCGCGATCGCGATGAACGCGATCATGCCGCCCATGAACATCAGCAGCAGCGGCTCGACCATCCGCATCACGAAGTCAATCTGCCGGGCCGTCCGCTCTTCCTGGGTATTCGCAATCTCGACCAGAACCTTGTCCAGGCTGTTGCTCTCCTCGGCGACCGCGATCATATCCACAATCGCAGGCGGAAACACGCCCGCCGCCGCCAGCGGCTTGGCCAGCGACTCGCCCGCCCGCACGCTCTCGGCCGCTTCGTCAATCGCGTCCGCGAGCACCGCGTTGCCGGTCGAATCCTTCGAAATCTTGAGCGACTGAAGGATGGGGATGCCGTTCGCCAGCATCGTGCCGAAGACGCGGCAGAAGCGGCAAATTGCGATCATCGTGTAAATCTTGCCGAACCCGACCACGCGAAGCTGCACGCGCGACCACAGCGCTTGCCCCGCCGTGCTGCGGAAGTAGCCCAGCACGACGATGAACACCAGCACGATGCCCAGCGCCAAATACAGCCCGTGGTCGCGGATCAGGTCGCTCAGCCCGAAGACAATCTGTGTCGGCAGCGGCAGATCCTGCCCTTGAAGCACCGTGCGGATTTTCGGGACGACATACGCCATGATGAACGTCACGGCACTGAGCGCCCCCACCAACAGCACGCACGGGTAGATCAGCGCCCCGATGAATTTGTTCTTAAGTGCGTCCTGCCGCGAGACGAAATCCGACAGGCGCGTCAGCACGTCTTCTAGGAACCCACCTTTCTCGCCGGCCCGCACCATCGAGGCGTGCAACTCCGGAAACGCGTACGGGTGCTTCTTCATCGCGTCGGCGACGGCGTCGCCGCCCGCCACGTCGTCCTTCACCTCGCGCAGCACCCGCCCCAGCGCCGCGGACGACGACTGCTGGCCCAGGACATCCAGCGCCCGCAGGATCGGCACGCCGGCCCGCAGCAGGTCGGCGAGTTGCTCGTACATCTGGCCGACCTTGGTCAGCGGCACCCGCCGGGCCCGGCCGGTGAACAGCGACCGTTCGGTTGGCCGTTGCTCCTCGATGGCCACCGGCAAAAGCGAGCGCTCATCGAGAATGCGCGCAACGGCGAGGGCACTTTCGGCCAGCAGAGTCCCCGCGACCTGCTCGCCGCCAGCGTTGCGCGCTTTGTACTGAAACGTCGGCATCGTTCTCGTGCGTGTGCCACTGCTCTTGAGCAGTGCGCCTGTGCCTGTGCCACTGCTCTTGAGCAGTGCGCCTGTGCCTGTGCCACTGCTCTTGAGCAGTGCAGCGGCGTACCACTGCTCTGCAAGCAGTGCCGCCGCAGGCTCGCACCCAGTCACAAGCCGGGGCGGTCGCGTAGTTTATACGAACTTCCCGTCGCGCGGATGCATCCCTATCCGAACCCACCACGCCAGTGGTGGGCCGCCGGGCACACAGCCGCCGGCCCCGGACTTGCGTCCGGGGTTCGGATG
>CAYMXT010000294.1:0-3809 GCA_964394415.1 uncultured Planctomycetales bacterium | reverse complement strand
CTATAGTGTCACGCACCCGTTCATGCCAGCCTCCTCACCAAGTACACCCCCTCCCGCTCCAAGCCCGTTACTCTCGATCCCCCAACACCGGCAGCGCGACCCCGCGCCGATCATGCCCGTTGCCCATTGCCGCAAGCTGCGTCCGCTTCCGGCTGGTCTTTCCGTTTCGTCGCGAACGCTTGCCGCACCGTGCAGGATGCGCGCGGACGTACTCGTCCAAATGCTCCGGCGCCGTGAAATGCTGCTCCCAGTGGTAGTCGCCGGAGTGATAGTCGCAATCGTCGGTCGAGTACGTCCGACAGACCTTCGGCCGCGTCGCGTACACGCCGCAGCGCTTGTCCGCGCGCAGGTGTCGGCACGGCGTGTGAAACGCGATGTACCAGTCGCCGCCCTCGACGAACACGGAGACGTGCGTGTGCATCAGAAACCAACGGATGTCGTCGAGGTCGGCCCGCGTTTCGGGCGTGTCGAGCGGCAAGGCGATATAGTGACAACAGATCGCGGTGCAATGCTCACAGAGAATGCTGGGCATACGCGTGCTCGGGGACCTTGGCTTTCGGCGGTCCACCCGCTGCGGATGCGCCGCCGCCCCGGACTATAGCCGCGCCGCCGAGACTTGTCCCCACGGCCTCGGCCATGCGAACGAGCGGATCATCCGCGGGCACCGTCCGCTGTTGGCCGGCGACCGCGGCGATCGGCACGGTGCGCGTCTGGCCGTTTTGCTGGACAACAAGCTGATTCCAGATACCCTCCGCCAGGAGCTGCACGGCTCCGTACCCGAACCGCGTCGCGAGCACGCGGTCGAACGCGACGGGCGTACCCCCCCGCTGCACGTGCCCGAGGATCGTAGCCCGTGTTTCCAGGTGTGTACGTTTGGAAATCTCCTCCGCCAGCACCGCACTCACGCCGCCCAGCCGCACGGGGTCCGGGCTGTCGTGGACGATCTTGTCCACCGTCTGCTCCCCCCCTGCCGGCCGCGCCCCTTCCGACACCGCAATCAACGTGAAGCGCTTGCCCTTGCGACTGCGGCGGTCGCACGCCTCGCACACCGCGTCGATGTCGTACGGAATCTCCGGGATCAGAATGATGTCGCAGCCGCTCGCCAGCCCGGCGTGCAGCGTCAACCACCCGGCGTTGCGGCCCATCAGCTCGACCAGCATCACGCGGTGATGGCTCGACGCCGTCGAGTGAATGCGGTCGAGGCACTCCGTCGCCGTCTGCACGGCGGTCGTGAAACCGAACGTGATTTCCGTGTGCAGCAGGTCGTTATCGATGGTCTTGGGTACGCCGATGCAGCGCACGCCGCGCTCGATCAGCTTCGCCGCCCCGGTCATCGTCCCGTCGCCGCCGATGCACACTACGCCGTCGAGGCCGCGTTCGTGAACATGCTCGATGACGCGCGGCGTGACATCCTCGAAGAGCGGCCGGCCCTGGTCGTCGTGGCCGACGGCGAAGCGGGCAGGGTCGGCCCGGTTGCTGGTGCCGAGGATGGTCCCCCCTACCGTCAGGATGTTGGACACGTCGTCGTTGGTGAGGTGTCGCATCCGGTTGCGGATGAGTCCGAGGAAGCCATCCTCGATGCCGATGACTTCGAGTCCGAGGTGGTTGATCGCCGCGCGCGTGACGACGCGGATCACCGCGTTGAGGCCCGGACAGTCGCCGCCGCCCGTGAGGATTCCGATGCGTGCTACTTTCGGTGCTGCCACGGGCATCTCCAAGCTCGATTGTCTGAGGGGCGATAACCTATTGTGCGTACTTTACCGCGCGACTTGCACAGCCACACTCACCAGGTATATCGACCGGAGGCAGCTCGGAGATACCGTCACGTCCGTGCAAGCTACCTTTCGGTGACCACAGATCCGGATTTCGCGGTGAACAAGTTTGTCCCAGAGCGGTGTTTCCGGTAACATCAACGCGCTCGCTCTCCGCATCACAGCGGTGCGGGTGCCCGCGGGTTTCTCATGGAGGACGAGAGATGTTGCCGCGACGATCGCGGGGGTCCCGGCCGTGGCTTTTGGCCGGGCTCGGGTGTATGTTAGTCGGTGCGCTGGTAGGGCCGGTCAGCGGACAAATCACCGCGACATGGACCGGCGGGGCGGGGACGCAGAACTACTCCGATCCGAACAACTGGAGCATCGGCCTGGTTCCGCTCAACAACGGGCCGGACACGTACAACGTGGTGATTCCTGGCAGCGTGATCGTGCGGTTTGACGTGGACAGCTCGCCATTGAACCCAGGCACAGTCACGGACTTCTCCCTGGGGGCTGCCAGCACTTACTACGTAAACCCTGGACATGCTTACGCGGTGCTCGACGATGCGCAGATCGCCGGCGTGGTTCATGCCGACTTCGCCACGTTTCTGGCCGAAGCCCCGGGCGCGGCGTTCACGGGTAACCGGGGACAAGTCTCTGTGCTCGGCGGGGGGCACGTGTCGATCGCCGCGACTACCTACGCCTCCACGGGCCTGCCGTTCCTTCAGAATCACACCTTGTTTTCCGCGGACGGCGCGGGGACGGTGCTGGATTTGTCGTCGTTACAGAGCATTAACGCCGGGTTCAACGACAGTAACACCGGCTCGTACGTCCACACGATCACGGCGACGGCCGGGGGCCTGCTGGATCTGTCGGGCGTGCAGACGATGACCGCTCCGGTTCGCAGCGAGGACCGACTCGACATCCTCGTCAGCAACGATGCGACGCTGAACCTGAGCGGTTTGCAAACGACCGCCAGCGCCGGCAGCGGGCCGACGCGCTTCGCGGTGAACGCGGCGGCGTTCGCGTTGCCCGCGCTGCAAACGGCGAGCGGCACGCAATTCCAGCTTGCGCCGGGCACGTCGCTCGGCTTGCCGATGTTGGTCAGCCAGTCCGGGGGCACTTGGACAATCGGCGCCGGTGCGGTGCTAACGGCGGGCGCGTTGGAAAGCCTGACCGACGCAAACGTGGCCATAACTCCAGGCGGCGCAGCTCACGCGCCGCTTTTGACGGAGTTCAGCAGAAGCTCGGTGACGCTCTCGCCGGACCGGGTGTTTGAGACTGGCTTGCTCAGCAGTATCGATAACGCGCGGTTGGCGGTCAGCGGCGGACAGCTATTTGACCGGGTCACCGCGACCAGCTACGCCTCGACGGGCCTGTTGCTGGCGAACTACACGTTGTTTTCCGCGGAGGGTGCGGGGACGGTGCTGGATTTGTCGTCGTTACAGAACATCAACGCCGGGTTCAACGACGTCAACACCGGCTCGTACGTCCACACGATCACTGCGACGGCCGGGGGCCTGCTGGATCTGTCGGGCGTGCAGACGATGACCGCTCCGGCGCGCAGCGAGGATCGGCTCGACATCATCGTGAGCAACGATGCGACGCTGAATCTCACTGGGTTGCTGACGACCACCAGTGCCGGCAGTGGGCCAACGCGCTTCGCCGTCAATGCGACGACCTTCGCGCTGCCCATGCTGCAAACGGCCGGCTTCGCGCAGTTTCAGCTTGCGCCTGGCGCGTCGCTCGGCATACCGGCGTTGGTCAGTCAGTCCGGGGGCACTTGGACGATCGGCGCCGGTGCGGTGCTGACGGCGGGCGCGTTGGAGAGCCTGACGAACGTGAACGTGGGCATTACTCCGGGCGGTGCAGCCCACGCGCCGCTCTTGACGGACTTCAGCGGAAGCTCCCTGACGCTCTCGCCGGACCGGGTATTCGAGACTGGCTTGCTCAGCAGTATCGATAACATGCGGTTGACGGTCAACGGCGGACAGGTGTTCGCCCAGGTCACCGCGACCGGCTACGCCTCGACGGGGCTGTTGCTGGCGAACTACACGT
>CAYMXT010000293.1:2292-3893 GCA_964394415.1 uncultured Planctomycetales bacterium | reverse complement strand
GTTCCTCGGCCGCGGCGGGCGTCGTCTGCGCCGGCGGCGCCGGCGCCGCCGGAGGCGGCGTCGCGGGCGCGTTGTTCGACAACTCCAGCGGCGGACCGATCAACTCCTCACCCTGCGGCGCGGGGGCCGGGGGCTTCGAGACCGGCGGCGAGCCCGGCGCGATGACCGGCGGGGTCGAACCCGGCGGCGTCACCGGCGGAGTGACTGGCGGCGGCTCACTCTCGGGTTGCGCAGCGCCCTGGCCGTTCCCCGACCGCTGCGTCGAAGCCCGCGCCCGCTGCTGCAACTCACGCAGCTTCGCGTTCTTGTCGCCGACCGCGTCGGACTCTTTCTGCGGCACAACCGGACGCGACGTCGCTTGCCGGCGACCGCTGCGACCACGCGTGCTGTCTTTCTCGTACTCACCGGCCGGCGCGGGCGGCGAAGCCTTGTCTTTCTCTTCCTGCTGACGCTTGAGTTCGTCGCGCATCTTCAGCAGCTTCTCAAGCGCCTGCTGCGACTCCGGGTGCTGGGCCGGCTGCGTCGTCGCCGTGTCCGCCGGCGGAGGCTCCTGGGCCACCGCCACGCCCATCGGCCACACCAACGTGAGACCAACTACCAGCCCAAGCCATCCGTGTGGGGTTGTGCGCCTCATGCGTACACCTCGCTGTCGTATCCCGGACCGCCACGCCGCGGCCCGAGTTGTTGTGCGAACAACCGCTCGTGTTGCCCGCGGAGTTTGCCTTCATGACCAAACCTGGCCGGCCCGGTTCTCCGCTCACACCGGCGGCACTTGCCGCCGCGCGCAGCCCGGCCCGCCACAGGTCCGCTACTTATACAACAGATTACCCCCGCGGTCGCAGGTCCGAAATCCCTTCCGCCGGGGAATCTTCTGGCCGCAAGTCTCCAGCGGGAACGGGGTTACGTGTCGGGCGACTCCCGTGGACGACGCCCGTGCTGGTGCTTCGCGTTCTGAGGCGCTTGCCCGGCTACTGCACAAACGCCCGCGCCAGGGCCTCCACCACCTCCGGGTGGCTGTCGGGTGTCACACCCTCGCGGTCGGCGAAGCTCTTGCCGAGGGGATAGAAGAAGTTCTGCTCGCCGCCGGTTGACTGCGGCACGCCGACCACCAGCCCGCGCGGCAGGATCAGCAGCAGCGTCCCGTCGTCGATGGCCTCGTCCAGGTAGAACTTCCTGACCGGGGTCTCGCCACCCGACTTGTCCAGGATGTAGGTCAGCGGCTGGCCATTGAGCGTCGTCGTGCAGATGACCACCTGCTGCTCGGCTCCCACACGCGCGGGGGGCGCCGGCGCCGGCGGCGCTGCGGCGCGCGGCTCCTCGATCTTCGGCTGCGTTGTCGGAGTGGGCGCGGCGACCACCGGCGGCCGTTCGCGATACGGCGCGAACAGATTGTGCTGAAAGACGACGTTGTACTCGGGCAGGTCGCGCAGCAGCCGGCCGTGCTCCAGGTCGGTCACCTCGCGCCCCAGCACCGGGTGCTCCAGGTCCTTGAACTTCGGCAGCACCAGCGTCACCGCCGAGACGTTCAGCTTCAGCTCCGGTCCGTCCGGACCAATCTCCAGCCCCGCCGGCGCCGGCGGCGCAGCTTCTGTCCGCTCGCC
>CAYMXT010000293.1:0-2282 GCA_964394415.1 uncultured Planctomycetales bacterium | reverse complement strand
GCTCGCCCCGGTCGCCCTTGCCGCGCGTCCGCGGCGTCGCACGAGCTGCGCCGCCGCGCGGCGGGGCGTTCACGTAGCTGATGACGGCCTGGTCGGCCGTGATGCGCACCTTGTCGAGCCGCGCGAGGCAATCGCGGCGATAGAAGTCGCAGAGGAAGCCGGTGATCTGATTGAGCGTGCCGGTCGCGTCGATGCGCAGCGGTACGCCGGTCGAGCCGTCCTTGTATTTCACGAACGTACCGGGGCTGAGCTTGGCGTTCTTGAGCCCGTGTCGTTCGACCAGCAGTTGCTGGATGTCCTCGCGGAAAAGCTGCTGGGCCTCTTTGGGGTCTTCGGAGAACGTCCGGCCCGTCAGACCGCGCCACTTGTCCTCCACCACGTCCAGTTTCTCGAGGTTGGCGCGCAGGCGCTGCACCCGCTTGGACTCGTCGGTAATCTGATCGCGGACCGTGCGGAACGGCTCCAGCACGGCCCAGCGGGCCACCAGGACCAGGCCCAGCGCGCCCACCGTGCCGGCCACGCCGACTGCCATGATCTTTTCGCGTCGCGTCATACGCTCGTATCCAATGCCTCGTTGCCTGGTTGCCTGGCTGCCTCGCGGCCTACTTGCTGTACTCTTTCACACGGTCCTTGCGGGCCTTGGCGCGCTTGGCAGCGTCGTCGCGAAACTTCTGAAGCTGATGTAACTGCACGCGAATGTCCGACTTCGTCTTGTACTTCGTCGCCAGGCGCACGTCGTTCGACACGCCCAAGGTCGCTTCATACAACCGCTGCTCGTCCGCCACCACGCCGTTCAACCGGTTCACCACGTCATTGAGCACCTGCCACTCCGTCGCATGCACGTTCCGCAGCGTGATCCCCGGCGTGCGTGAAACGGTGTCCAGCGTCAGTTCCTGCGCCACCAGCTTCTCGCCTGGCCGTCCCCCGACCAACTGCACTTGCTGCACGATGTTCAACAGCTCATCCGGCCAAACCGCATCTTCGGCCCACTCCAGCACTTCCTCCGTGCGATTCAGCACCGCGATCTTCTTTTCCAGCTCGCCGAGCAGCCGCTTGTTCTTGGTGCGCAGGTCGTCCCGCTGCTGCCGCAGGGCGTGATACTGCTTGGCCAGCACCCCACCCACCGCGATCAGCACCACCGCCGCCCCCAGCACCGCCAGCCGCGCACGCTTCTGCAACGTCTCCCGCTGCGAGACCGGCCGCTTGGGGTTCAGAAAATCAATCGCCAGGAAGCCCTCGCGGCCGAGGCTCCACGCCAAACCCAACGCCGCGGAGAACGACCGCAGCTTCGGCGCTTCGCTCGCCTCCAGGTTCAACGCCGCGCACGGATCGAACAGGTGGACCGGCAGATTCAGCCGCTCCGCGAGCCGCCGGGCGAGCTGCGACTCGACCCCGGTCCCGCCCGCGACGACGATTTCGTCCACGGCGGCGTCGGGCTCCGAGGCTCGATACGCCTGCGCCGTGCGCGTCGCCTCGACCAAGAGCTCCATGACGGCGACATTGACGTTTTCGTCGGTGGCCGCCGCCTCCCGCGCTTCGGCCATCGGGATGATGCCCGAGTCGGTCCGTACGCCGGCTTCGCCGATGACGAGCGGGACGGTGACGTTGGCCGAGCGTGCGAACGCCAGCCGCTCGCCGTGGAACACGTCGATCTCGGTCGCGACGGGGCCCACGTCGAGCAGGAGCACGCGCCGCTCGCTCACGCCGCGCGTCTGCCGCACGCTGACCAGGTTTGCGTACGGCCGCAGACCGATGCGCTCCGGGGTCAGGCCCGCGGCGCTGCACGTCCGGCGGATGCGGTCCAGCGTCTCCAGCGTCACCGCCGCGATCAGGGCCTCCGACGCCAGACCCTTCTCGTCACGAACCGTGACCACGTAGTCCATCGCCGCTGTGTCCAGCGGAAACGGCAACTCCTTCATCGCCTGGAAGCGGACCGCGGCGGCAACTTCGTTGAGTGGCGTGGGCGGCAGCGTGAGCCGGTTGATGACCGCCCGCTCGCGCGGCACATCGACGACCGCGGATTTGTGGTGCAACTTGTGCCGCCGCAGCATCGCGCGGATGAACTCGCCCAGGGCTTCGGGTTCGTCGGCGTCGGCGTTTTCGGGCAACCGGTGCGAGTGGGCGTCTTCGAGAATCGTGCGCAGGCCCCCGACGCGCGCCACGACCAGGCGCAGGGTCCGCTTGTCCCAGTCGAGGCACAGCACCTTGCGGTTCATCTTCAGCACAACTCAAACCTCAGCGCCGCGGGCGCCCATCCGAACCCCCCACGCAAGTGGGGGGCC
>CAYMXT010000292.1:0-3977 GCA_964394415.1 uncultured Planctomycetales bacterium | reverse complement strand
TCTTGAAGCGGATGACGACCGGCCGGCCGGCGTCGCGGGCCTGTTGCGCTTCCGTTTCCGACGGGAAGTGCGTCGGCCGCGGATAGCGAAAGCCCTTCTCGCCGCGGGCCAGGGCGGCTTTGCGCAGCGCCTCCAGCTCTTCGCGTGTCTCGAAGGCGTAGTATGCCTGGCCCGCGTCGAGCAGGCGGCGGGCATGTTCGTCATAGAGCGACCGGCGTTGCGACTGGTAGTATGGCCCGTGCGGTCCGCCGACCTCCGGGCCCTCGTCCCAGTGCAGCCCGAGCCAGCGGAGGTCTGCGAGCAGCTTGGCGTCGGCGGCCGCGATGTTGCGGGTCTGGTCGGTGTCCTCGATGCGCAGGACGAACTTTCCGCCGAGGCGTCGCGCGAGCAAGTAGTTGAACAGGGCGGTTCGCGCGCCGCCGATGTGCAGGTAGCCGGTCGGCGAGGGGGCGAAGCGGGTGCGGACGATAGTGTCCATGCTTATCCCGAGATGGTCGGACGGCGTGGGCCTTTCGTCCAGCGACCCTTCACGCGACGGTCGGAGAAGTTTCGTCGGCTGCACGGAGCCGGGCGAATTCCTCGGGGTCTAAGAAGCGGCCTGGATCAAGCTGTTCCAGCGACCTCAGGCGCTCGCCGAGCTTGTACACATCGTTGTTGCATTCCGCCGACATCCGCTCGCGAATGGCGCGAATCTCATCGATGAGCGGATCCGATGTCGTCGTCTGGGGTTCACTCATCTTGCCACTCCCACAACAGCTCCGGTGTGACGAGCCGCGGCGCGAGCACGCCTGCGCGCGTACAGACCACGTGCAAGTGGTGCAGCTTGTTCGCGTTGGCCAGATGCCGGACATTCCACGTGAGAACGAAGTCGACCCCATACAGCGCCGCGGCCGCCACATGGAGCGCGTCTCCCGCGATCGGCCGGGGCATGACCTTCTCACGCACCAGGATGGCCGCCAAGCCGAGCACCGACTCCGTGACCACTAAGCGCGGCACGTTCTGGACTTCCGCCAAGGCCAGGGCGGAACGCGGGTAGGACGGATCGGACAACTCCGCGATGACCTCTTCGGACACTACCACGCGATGCCGTCGTCGCTGCGTGCTCCACCACATGCGGCTCACTTCACGGCGGTACAAGCTCGCGACGTCGGTGCGGTCCGTCACCAACGCGCTGACGAAGGTCGTTTCGAGGTAAACGGCGGCCATACTCTTATTCTACCGCAAGCTGCCGGTGCCACGCCCACGCGCCGCTCACTTCTTCTCCGCTTTGTCCAACAAGGTCAGCACCGCCTTTTCGAGCGCCTCGTCGCGCACATCGCGATAGCGGATGACGCCCTCGTGGTCGAGCACGTAGATCGTGGGCCACGAAAACACGTTCCAGCGCTTGGCGATTGCGCCGCGCTTGCCGTCGAAGATGTTCGGCCAGGTGAGGTTCTCGCTCGCGATGATCTTCTTCAGAGCCGACCGGCTCTCGTCGCTGTTGATGCCCAGGAGCGTGAACGGCCGGTCCGCCAGCCGCTGCACGAGGTCACGCTCGTGCGGGAGCATCGCGCGACACGGCCCTCACCAAAAGCCCCAGAAATCGACGACCACCACGCGGCCGCGGAAGTCCGCGAGCTTGATGTCCTGCTCGTTGGCGTCCGTGCCGGTGAACTCGGGGGCGTTCATTCCGAGTTGAAGATGCTCGATCTCGAACACGTACCCTGCGGCGCGCTCGGCGGCCTGCGTCCCGGCGTAGTCGCGCAGCACCTGCCCGAACAGCTCGCGCGCCCGCCGGGTGTCATCCGCCGGACCGGCGTCCGACCCGCGCGGCGGCGTGTAATGGGCCCGGCCGATGTTCAGCGCCGCCGTGGCCCGCACGTCTTTGTCCTTGTTCTTGGCGATGACGCGCTCGCACAGCGGAATCACGACGTCGCGGCCGGCCAGCTCGTTCAGCCAACCCAGCGAATCCAGCGCATCCTTGATCGCCGGGTCGGCGGCGTGGTCTTTCTGCAAGCGCTGGACGATCCAGCGTACCTCGGTCCGTTGCTCGTCCTCCGTCATCCAACCAAGGCTGTCGAGCTGCCAGGTGAGCGCCGGCAGTGCCGCCGGCTTGCCCGCGCGTTTCTCCGCGTAGGCCTTGAAGCGCGGGTAGAACTCACGGTCCGGGTGCGATAACTTCGTCGAACCCGGCGGCTCGGCCGCCCCCGCGCGGCTCTTCCGCGCTTCTGACCACCGGGCCAGGGCCTCGTCGTACTGCCCCTTCAGCTTGTCGAACTCCTTGTCCGCCCACGCGGCCGCGACGACCGCGGCGGCGAGGAGCACGGCCAGAAGTCTCCTGCGTTTTTTCATTGTCTGCTCCGAATAGGCACCACGAACGGCCCGTCGGTCGGATCGTATGCGCCTGTGCCCCCGGCGCCAACGGTGGGAAATCAAACGCTTCCCAGCCTACGGGAGAGGATTGGCCAACGAGCGCACAGCGCGCTACCCGGCGGCCTGATTGAGGATGGGGCGGTAGCGCGGCGAGGGGATCGGTTTGCCCGCGGCCCGGGCCGCTTTCAGCCACGCTTCCTTGGTCATCTGCACTTCGCGCAGGGCTTGTTCCGGGGACGCGCTAAACGCGGAACAGGCTTCCAGGTCGGGGAGGTCGGCGATGTACCCGGCGTCCTCGTCGCTGTAGAAGATGTTGATGTGATAGTCGGTCATCGGTAACCGCGAAAGCGGCGCGCTACGCCGCCAGGCGGCGTGCCCACGGCTCGATGCGGCGTTCCAGTTCCCGGATCGAATCGGGCAAGGTCCCGCTCCCGAAGCGCTGCCACCAATTCACGACGGTCAGTCCCACAACCTGATTGTCGTCCTGCCGGTGCAGCAAGAGAAACCCATCGTCCGTTTCCTCAGCGCAGGTCGCCGTCTCGCGCTCCGCCGCGAGCCGCAGATAGAGCACATCGCTGCCGAGGTCGTAGTGGTACCAGAGCACGTCGTCGACCGTGCCTTCGATGGCATCTACTTTGACCATTCAACCGGTCCTCCGCTCAGGCGCGCGGCCAGATGGGCCATCTTGACGATCCCGAGCACGACATCAACGACCACCATTATTCTAACACCGATCCGAGGTCCGGGCGCGAAGTAAATTCGGCAGTTCGGGTCCGACCGGCTGGCTCGTATCTCGTTCGGCGAAGCGATCGCTGCCTCGAGGCGTGCGCGATGCTCGGCGACTTCGGGATGGCCGGTGATAATGTGACCATACCAAGTCCGGTCGTGGAGAGTGACAAAGCGTCCCAGTGGATCCGCAATGGTCGAATCAGCCATCGTGGGGGCATCCTCCGGCGCTGCCTGTTGCCGATGTCACGTCGCGTATCAGTTCGTTCGCTTGTTCAACGTGGGCGGCCTGTCCTCGCTTTTCACGCCCTGGTGGTCAGGGGACATTCGGAGGAGAAGCGGCCGTACCCAGCACGCTCTCCCAACACAATCGGCGTCGCATCGCCCGCGCGCATCGGCAGTCTCCCGCATTCAGCAGTCGCTACCACGTCGTCCCCTGCGGGCCGTCCTTCAGCTCGACGCCGAGGGCGGCGAGGCGCTGGCGGTCCTGGTCGCCGAGGGCGAAGTTCTTGGACTTGCGGGCCTCGGCACGCAGGTCCACGAGGATCTGGATCAGCGCGTTGCGTTCCGTTTCGGCTTGCGCGCCGCCGACCGGGTCACGCCATTTCAAACCCAGTGCGTCACTAACGAAACCCTGCATCAGAGCATTTGCCGCCCGCAAGTCCGCGCCGGACAAGCCTTGCTGAAGCCACGCACCGGTCTGCTTCGCGTAGTCAAACGTGACGGCAATCGCGGCAGCCGTGTTGAAGTCTTCGTCCAGCGCCGCGGAAAAGCGCCGGGCGAAATCTGCCAGTGTGCTGCGCACGGCGTCGGACGTTGCGAGCGACGGAATGGCCGCGAACGCCGGGCTTGCTTGCGCTGCGCGTTCTGACGGCGCGCTTGCTTGCGCTGCGCGTTCT
>CAYMXT010000291.1:0-3995 GCA_964394415.1 uncultured Planctomycetales bacterium | reverse complement strand
CGACGCTCTTCCGATCTCTGAGAAACTGGCTCGACGGCGGCGTGTCGAAGACCACTTCGCCGCCCGCCAGCCCGCCCGCCAGGACCGTCAGCGGTGGGCAGCCCGGGGTCAGCTCGTAGCCGATCTGTGCCCCCAGCTCGCGGAGGCCGTCCACCAGCGGCCCAATCGGCCGCTGGCGCATGCGCGGCGAACCGTCGAGCCGCCGCCGGCCGTAGCCCAGACACGCCAACGCCGTCAGAAACCGCATGGCCGTCCCGGCGTGGCCGACGTTGAGATCGACTTCGTCGGCGATGAGGTTGGCACGGCTGCCGCGGATGTGAAGCTCGCGCGTCGCCGAGAGCATCTCCGCCTGCACGCCCAGTTGTTCGAGCCCCCCGAGCATGGCGTGCGTGTCATCGGACAGCGATGCGCCGTGCAGGACGCTGGCACCATCGGCGAGCGCTGCACACGCGAGGTAGCGGTTCGTCAGACTCTTCGACCCCGGCGGCGTGGCCTCTCCGACGAGGGGGCCGGCCGGATGCAGGTGAACGTCAGGGCCGCGGCGTTCGATCATCATGGGGGTGGGCCTTCTCGGTCAGGCCGCGCGGGCGACGCGGTAGAGCACGGGTACGGACCACAGCACCTGCCCGCGCGGGATTTCCTCGCAGGCCTCGTCCGCCAGGCGACCCAGGTTCAGCACATCGTTCTCGTAACCCAGCCAGATGCGGCAGCGCACGCGCGGCTCGTCGCGCAGGCGGCAGACGGCGGGTTGTCCGACCCGCGGCTCGACGCCGGGGCTGACCACGACCACGTCGTCCGCCGTGAACATCGGCTGCATCGCGGCGTCCGCCAGGCGCACGCCGAAAGCGTCCGGGAAACAGGCCCGCACTTGCGGGCTATGCACGAACGCCCGCTCTTGTGTGCCCGCGCGACGCACTTGCACAAGCTGGGCCACGGCGGCGACCGCGGACTCCGCCGCGAGCACGGGCTCGCTGCACAGTGCGGGCAGGCATTCGGCTCCGTCGAGCGCGTCCGCATAGCACGCCAGGTCAAACCGGCCGAGGCCGCCGCCGGGGCCGTCCCAGTCCGGCGGCAATTCGTCCGCCTCGAACACCGGAATCAGGTGCTCGAGGCGCGGGGCCGGGAGCCGCCGCGGGGTCGTCCGGGCGGGCGGTCCGGAGACGAGCAAGTCGAAAAACGCCTCGACCGGGGCGGCCAGTTCCGGGCGCTGGTCGAGGGCGTGGGCCAGGCGTGTGAGCAGGGCCTGGTGCCGCGTGCGTGTGCCCGCGATGACGACCGTGCCCCGCCCGGCCACGCCGGTGAGGAGCCACTGGAGATCCTCGCCCGTGACTTCGCAGATGCGGACGAGCACGTCGCCGGACGGAACGGTGCCGCGCTCGAACCGCTGGTACTCCTCGACGGACAGACCCAGGCGCTGCGCGAAACCCGCGGCGCCTTGCGGCCCGAAGTGCTTGCGGCGCAGCTCTTTGAGGCGGCGGGTCAGGGCTTGTGCGGGCGTTTCCACGGGGCCGGGATCTCGCGGACGTGCCGGGCGTCGCGCGCCACAGCACGGCGCCCTCAGTATACCGGGAGCGCGGGGGGCACCGGGGACCGTGAAGCTCCGCTTCTCGGGCCCAGCCTCGGTTTCACGGCACAGGTTGCAGCACGACCTCGATCACCCCGGCGTTCACGGACAGCTCGCGGAGACGGCAGCGGCGTTTGCCGTTCGGCCACACGAACTCGTTCTGGCACACGAGCGTCGCCGGCCCCGTGCCGGGGACCAAGTGCCACCCGGCAGGGGCACGCTGCCGCAGCTCGTCGCAAACCGCGCGTGCAGGCAGCGGAAGCACGCCGAGCTGCGCGCCGGTGCAACGCAGCACCAGTTGATCGTCATTCACCTTCACGTCGCCACTGACGGTTAGCACGCCCCGCCACTGACCGGTCCCCACGATCGCGGCCAGGCGGATTTCTCCGGCATCCAGAAGGACGAACGGCTGCGCCAGAAGCTCGGCGGCCGGCCCCGCCGGCGGCCAAAGCTCCGCCCGGGCCGCGAGCCAGCGGTTGAGCTGCGCCTGGTCCAGCCGGACGCGGATTTCCGCCCCGGCGTTCAGGACCGTGCTGATCTCATCCTGCCAGGCGGCCAGCGCGGCCTTGTCAGCGTGCAGACGTTCATAATCAATGGCGGGGGGTACATACCAGCCAGGGCGACATGTGACCGCCAAGCCGATCCCCACTAGCGCGCACGGCAGCAGCAGCGCGAGCGCCAGCCCCACCCGCCGGACCGTGCGCCACCGGCTCCGCCCAGGTCGCGACCCAACCTCAGGGCATGTCGCGCTCGTCGTCCGGCTCCTCGCGGGCGGCGTCCAGGTCGAAGTCAGCCTCGCTCAGCTCGAACGTCGCGTCGTCACCCCCGGCGGTGGGCGTCGCCGGCTCCATCGTCGACGGTGGAACGGCGTCCTCGGGCTTGATCGTCGCCGGTTTGCCGCCAATCTGCACAATGAACGTCACCGGCCCGACGCGAAAGCGGTCTCCCGGCTTCAGCTCGACCTCGGCGATCCGTTTGCCGTTGACGAACGTCCCGTTCGAGCTGCCCAGGTCTTTGGCCACGACGGCGTTCTTCTTCAGCAGCAGCTCGCAGTGCTGGCGTGAAACGTCCCGGGTCGGAATCCGCAGGTCGCAATCCTGCCGCCGTCCGATGATCGTGCGCTCCTGTTTCAGGGGGAAGTCCCGGCGATCCTGATCCTTGAACATGACCAAGACGACGTTCATGCCTGCCGTCCCTCGCGCTGTCAGAGTGGGGCGGGCATCCCGGCCTGCCCGCGCAGGCCCGCGGGCCTGCTCCACCGCTGTTTGGGTTCCTTTGACGCACTACACTAAGGCAAAGGTCCAACCGTGACAACGCCCGCTCCGTGCCGCGCCCTCTACGTCCACGTCCCGTTCTGTCGGACGCTGTGCGGCTATTGCGATTTTTGCTCCGTCGTGCCGGCCGCAGGGCAAACCGGCCCGCTGGTCGCGACCCTCGTGCAGGAACTGGCCGCCTACGTGGCGCGCTGGACCGTCGCGCTGTTCGACACGATCTTCGTGGGCGGCGGGACGCCGACCGTACTGCCGCCGGCGGAGTTGCGGCGGCTGCTTGGTGCCCTGCGGCAACAGGCGGTGTCCGTGGGCGACATCGAATTCACCGTCGAGGCCAACCCGGCGACGGTGACGGCGGAGACGGCGCGCGTGCTCGTCGCCGCGGGCGTCAACCGCGTGTCGCTCGGGGCGCAGTCGTTCGAGCCCGCCGAACTTCGCGCCCTCGACCGCACGCACGCCCCGGACGACGTGGCCCGCACCGTGCGGGTTTGCCGCGCCGCCGGCATCCAACAGCTCAGCCTGGACCTGATCTTCGGCATTCCAGGCCAGACGCTCGCGTCCTGGCGCAACACGCTCGCCACGGCCCTGACGCTCGCACCGGACCACCTGTCGTGCTATGGGCTGACGTACGAGCCGGACACGCCCCTGCGCGAACGCCGCGACGCGGGTATCGTCCAGCCGCTCGACGAAGACCTGGAAGCCGAAATGTACGAGGTCGCGATCGAGACGCTCGCCGCCGCGGGCTTCGAGCATTACGAGATCAGCAACTTCGCGCGGCCCGGGGCGCGGTGCCGCCACAATCTGCGGTACTGGCACAACGAGCCGTACCTGGGCCTGGGGCCGAGCGCGGCGGGGTTTCTCGACGAAGTGCGCTACAAGAACATCGCCGACGCGGCGGCGTACGTGGCGGCGGTGGCGGCGGGCCGCTCGCCGTGGTGCGAGCAGGAGCGGCTGCCGCCGGAACGTCGGGCGCGCGAGACGGCGGTGCTCGAGCTGCGTCTGACGGAGGGGATCGACCGGCGGCGGTTCGCGGCGCGCTACGGCGCCGATCCGGCGGTGCTGTTCGCGGATGCCGTCGCGCGACAGGGTGCGGACGGGCTCCTTGAACTCACGGATTCGCACGTCCGCCTGACGCGGCGGGGCCTGCTGTGCGCGAACAC
>CAYMXT010000290.1:0-3996 GCA_964394415.1 uncultured Planctomycetales bacterium | reverse complement strand
GAATTACGCCAGCCGGCAATACGCGAACGACGGAATCGTGCGCAGTTTCTGTTGACTGACTACGACGCGAGTTTCCGCCACTCAACATCAATCGCCGTCAACGCCGCGCGACAGCCGGTCCCGATACGTACGTCCGCGAGGTGAGACAGATCGGAAGGGTGGGGGTTGATTTCGACGACCCCGGCGTGGTACGTCCTGGCGACGTCGATCAGCGACGCCGCCGGCTGAACCACCCCGCTGGTGCCAATCACGAGGAAGACGTCACAGCGTTGGGCGGCGGCGTAGGCCGCCTCGATGGCTCCGGGCGGCAACAGCTCGCCGAACCAGACGACATCGGGCCGCAGGCGTTGCCGGCATTCCGGGCAGGCCGGCTCCGGACCGAGGTCGTCCAAGGTCCGAACGTGGTAGTCACAGCGGATGCAGCGGGCCGAATCGAGCCGCCCGTGCAGTTCGATGACGTGGCGCGAACCAGCCCGGTGGTGCAGGCCGTCGATGTTCTGCGTCACAAGCGTGAAGTCCTTGAGCCGCGTTTCCCACTCGGCCAGCACCCGATGCCCGTCGTGCGGCTCGACCTGTGCCAGCCTCTGCCGGCGGTGGCGGTACCAGGCCCAGACCTTCACCGGATCGCGCTGAAACGCCTCCGGCGTGGCCATTTCGTTGACATCGACCTTCGACCAGAGGCCGTCGCCACCCCGGAAGGTATCCAGACCCGACTCGACCGACATCCCCGCGCCGGTGGAGACACACACCGACCGGGCGGCGATGAGCATCCGGGCCGCCGTTTCAATCTCGCGCGAACTCACAGGCCGAACTGTACCCGTCGCCCGGATGGAGCTCCACCGCACGCGGTGCGCCCTGGCTCGCCGTCCGGGGCCGGGCCGGCGGCCACGCCACCCTGCTCGCGTTGCCGGGCGGGGGGCAGGTCGCTATATTGCCCGGTCGCGCCCGTTCGGGGCGCTGAGTGGACCGGTCAATTAAGACGAGTCGAAGGCCCGTTGAGAGCTGGTAGGAGCCGATTGTGAAACCCAAGAAGAACCGTCGCAAGATCCCCACCTGGGGTCTGGCCTGCATTGTAGTGACCTTCCTCGGCCTGTTCGTCCACGCCAACGTGTTCGGCACGCCGCAGGGCTTGCTCGCGCAGCATACGCCCGCCGCGGCGGCCGCCGGCGGACACGAGGCCGAAGCATTCAAGTACTTCGCGTTCATGACCAGCACGCACTACGCCCCCTACGAGGTGGTTCTGCTGTGGGTGGTCTTCGGCACGGCCTGGGCGGCGTTGCTCTACGCTCTCAGCCTGGTTGCGCAGGTTTATCGGGCCGACACGGGCACCAAGCGAATGCAGGACATCGCCGCCGCCGTCCGCGAGGGTGCCAACGCCTACCTCAAGAAGCAGCTCGGCACCGTCGCCGTCCTCATCATCGTTCTGATCGGCCTGCTCTATGTGACCAAGGCAATTCAGGACGGGCACGGCGGCAGCCCGGCGTGGGACAGCCCGTTCGCCTTCGGCCGCGCCTGGGCCTTCGCGATGGGCGCGATCTTCTCCGCGACCGTCGGCTTCGTCGGGATGCGGCTCGCGACCGCCGGCAACCTGCGCGTCGCCGCCGCCGCCCCGGTCGGCTTCGGCAAGGCCCTCATGCTGGGCTACCGCACCGGCACCATCACGGGCATGTTGACCGACGGCCTCGGCCTGCTGGGCGGCACGATCATCTTCATGACCTACGGCGAGCGGGCGTATGAAGCGCTGCTCGGCTTCGGCTTTGGTGGGACGCTGCTGGCCCTGTTCATGCGTGTCGGCGGCGGCATTTATACGAAGGCCGCCGACGTCGGCGCCGACCTGGTCGGCAAGGTCGAGAAGGACATCCCGGAGGACGACCCGCGGAACGCAGCGACCATCGCGGACAACGTCGGCGATAACGTCGGCGACTGTGCCGGTATGGCAGCCGACATCTTCGAGTCCTACGAGGTGACGATCGTCGCCGCGATGATCCTGGGGTGGGCGTCATTCGGCCACAAGGGCGTGCTCTTCCCGATCCTCGTGCGTGCGATCGGCGTGATCGGTTCGATCATCTCGACCTACAGCGTGCGGGCCGGCGACAAGGGCGACGTGGGCCAGGCCATGAAGTCGATCAACAAGGGCTTCATGATCGGGTCGCTGATCTCGGTCATCGGCTTCATCGTGCTGGGCGTGTTCTACCTGCGGTTTGACGAAAGCATGGTCGCCGCCGGCACGCTCTCCCAGACCGCCTGGGACAGCATCAAGTCCCTGCCGTATTGGTGTACGTTCGGCATCCAGGGCCTCGACATGCGACCGGCCTGGACGTGCTTCATCGGGATTCTGCTGTGCATCGCGCTGAACCGCTGCACGGAGTATTTCACCGGCACCGAGTACAGCCCCGTCCGCGGCATCAAGCGGAACTGCTCGACCGGCCACGGCACGACGATCATCGAGGGCTTCGCGGTCGGGTATGAGTCGTCGGTTTGGACCGCCATCATCCTCTGCGTTGCGATCTTCTTCTCGGTGTGGATCTACCAGGGCACCAACGCGATCTTCATCGCCTTCGGCGTGGCCATGTGCGGCATCGGCATGTTGACGCTGACCGGCAACACGATCTCGATGGACGTGTTCGGTCCGGTCGCCGACAACGCCAACGGCATCGCCGAAATGGGCTTCGACCCCAAGGAGATGGGCGCGGCCAAGTACAAGGAGGCGCGGCAGATTCTGGCGGACCTGGACGCGGTCGGAAACACGACCAAGGCCGTGACGAAGGGCGTGGCCATCGGTTCGGCGGTCATCGCCGCCGTGTCGCTGTTCGCGTCCTACATCACGGTCATCGGCTCGGGCGGCCAGAGCGAAGAGAAGCCGCTCCCGGCGGAGCTGTTCAACCACGTCGCCGGCCTGCTGACGGTTTCCAACCCGCGGCTGCTGATCGGCATGTTGATCGGCGGCGCGGTGCCGATGCTGTTCTCCGGCATGTTGATTCGCGCGGTCGGGCGGGCCGCGTACCTGATCGTGAACGAGGTGCGCGTGCAGTTCCGCGACAAGTCGATCTGGGAAGGCACGAAGAAGCCGGATTACGGCCGGGTCGTCGCGATCTGCACGGCCGCCGCGCAGCACGAGCTGATCGGCCCCGCGGTGCTGGGCGTGTTCACGCCGATTCTGATCGGCTTCTGGCTGGGGCCGATCGGGTTGGCCGGCTTCCTGGCGGGCGCGATCGTCGCCGGGCAGCTCATTGCGTCGTTCATGTGCAACGCGGGCGGCGCCTGGGACAACGCCAAGAAGATGGTCGAGGACGAGCCGCGCGACCACGCCCGGAACATGGGCAAGGGCAGCGAGAAGCACAAGGCCAGCGTCACCGGCGACACGGTCGGGGATCCGCTCAAGGACACCGCCGGCCCGGCGATTAATCCGCTGCTGAAGGTCATGAACATGGTCGCGGTGCTGGGCGTGCCGCTGATGGTGTCCTACGACCAGGCGGTCGTGGCGAAGGTCATCGAGGGCGCCAAGAAGTTCGCGTTTGAGCTGCCCGCGACGTTTGCGGCGAAGGCCATCGACGGCTTCTGGGCCGGCGCGATCATCGTGTCACTGGTCCTGATCGCCTGGGCCGTTTGGCAGTCCAAGCGTGAGTCGCCCGAACTGGCGGCGATGGAAGGCGAATTGAGCGGGTAGCGGCCTCGTTGCGTCGGACCTCCGCGTCCGACGGACCGCATCCCCCAGGCACTATATCGAGAGGTCGGGTCCCCGGCGGACCCGGCCTCTCGCGTTTTGGATCTGTCCCGCCGCGCCCCCCTCAGTGGAACTGTGGGTACGACACCAATCCACACGTGGTGCTGCCGCACGCGCACACGTGGCCGCAGCGCTTGGCACGCACGGCCGACACGGCCGTGGCACCCGGCACAGACTGATAGTCTGTGCTCCACGCACAGACTAATAGTCTGTGCATCACGCACAGACTGATAGTCTGTGCTCCACGCACAGACTGATAGTCTGTGCTCCAC
>CAYMXT010000289.1:0-4035 GCA_964394415.1 uncultured Planctomycetales bacterium | reverse complement strand
TACATCTCTTCCTCCTTTCCCAAGCTTCCGTGGCGCAAGGACAGTCACCTATTTCACCTGGATAGATGGTGTGAGGCGTCTGGGACCACGCGAACGCTGCCACGGTTACAGAGCGCTTTGTGGCGCGTAGTCGTGCCAAATCGCTCCCTGCCGGTCGCGGCTCGGATCCGCGCGTGTACGCTGCGCGGCTCTGAATCGCACGCGGAATGGCGCGCGCCGGGCTTCGGCCTACAATCCCACCAGTGTTCAGCACAGGAGATGTCCAATGCGCACACATCTGGCCGTGATGACGATACTCGTGCTCGGCGCTGCGTTGGTCAGCGCCCAGGAGCAGAAGGCCGCCGCGAAGCCCAAACACGCCGGCTTCGAGCAGCTTCGCACGCTGGCTGGCGAGTGGGTCGTGACTCACGAGGGCGAACCGGCGGAGAGCGACGACAAGGCCGCTAAGTCCGCCGACGACGAGCAAGCTGCGAAACCGGCGAAAGCGGAGAAAACCGCGCCGGCTGAGAAAGCCGCCGCGGACGCGCGCGTGACCACCTACAAGGTCATCGCCGCCGGCAGTGTCGTTCACGAGTCCATGTTCGTCGGCACGCCGCATGAGATGGTCACCGTCTATCACCTCGACGGCGACGACCTGGTTCTCACGCACTACTGTGCGGCGGGCAACCAGCCGCGGATGAGGGCGGAGAAGTCCACCGACGCGAATACGCTGGTGTTCAAGTTCGCCGGCGGGACGAACCTGGACCCGGCGAAAGACGCGCACATGCACGACGTGACGATCACGTTCGTCGGCCCAGACCACATCCGCCAGCAGTGGACGTTCTACAAAGACGGCAAGTCGGTCGAGACCGAGACGTTCGACTTGAAGCGGAAGAAGTAGCCAACCGAGCCACACCATTCAGGGTGCGCGCCGGTCGCGTGCTGCTGCGGAAGTACCATCATGTGGCGTGCGCCAGCGGCTTCCGGAAACCGTGGCAGCGGAGCGCTCGACGCCGTGGACGTGGCCACGGTCCGTCCGGCATGGGCGCGGGGTTGATCACGGAGTATCGTCTGGCGGGTCCTGGTGTCAGGACAAACGCCGCCGCGCAGGGCGTTGCCGGCTGACGGCGCGACACACATGGGAACCGCAGGAGGCGCCATGAAGACCAGCGCAATGACGGACCCCAAACCAGAGCTGACGCTCAAGGACCGTCTGTCGCGCCTGACCTATCACCAGGCGTGCAAGCTCCTGGGCGCCGAGGGCGAAGCCCTG
This sequence comes from uncultured Planctomycetales bacterium, assembly GCA_964394415.1. Taxonomy (GTDB): domain Bacteria; phylum Planctomycetota; class Phycisphaerae; order UBA1845; family Fen-1342; genus JAGVEP01. Next base: position 2,783 of record CAYMXT010000289.1, on the reverse strand, counting down.
ATTCGTCTGGGCGGCCAACGTGAGATTAACGTGGCGGACGACGTGTACCTCGGGTACGACCTGTTTCGACTGAGACTGAACGGCACGGTCGTCACGATCGCCTCGCTCGCCGAGGCCGACCAGCATCTGCGCTGGAATTGCACGACCTGCGAGACGGCCTGCAAGCACGTCGGCGCGGCGTTGTCGCTCAACCGCGGAGCGGAAGCCGCGCTCGCCCGAGTAGTCCGCCGGGCCGCGTCCCGCCGTAAACGACAACAGGAACTCGCACGCACCGAGCACGTCGTACAGGTACTTCTCGGGGTCATGCGGCATAAACGAGGGTCCGGGATTCGTTCAGGCGCCGGAGGAAGTACGGATTGCGCGGGGCGCCGTCTTCGACCAGGTCGATCGGGCGTTGAAAGAGCCTCGCCAGGGCGTCGTGCAGACCGAAGAACGTGTCGAACCGCTCCGTGGGCGACAGATCCGCAAACGCAACCAAGAAATCAAGGTCGCTCCGGCGGGGATCGAATGTCCCGCCGCCGGCGGCGGAGCCGAAGATCTCCAGCCGTCGGACGCGGAACCGCTGACACAGCGTCACCAGCTCGTTGCGGCGCTCGGCAATCAGCGAGACCATGATCCAGCTCCCGTCTGGCCGCCCGCATGTCGCTCGGCCAGACGCGCTGGTATTGTACGGCGTTTCCGAAGCAGCCCCAAGACTGGGCGGGTGCGAGATTCCCATCGCGCACCCGCCACCGCAGTGCGTTAACGGATGAAGAGACACGTCACACTTCAAGCCGAGCTGCCGTCGGGAGCCGCCGCGGATGCCGCGCGCCCGCCGCACCCGCGCATCCGGCCGTCCATGAGTTTCAAACGCGAGGCCGGCCCGGTGCTGGGACTGTTCGTTCTGACCGCCGTGGCGTTGAGCTGGGTGTTTCCGCCCGGCGGCGTCTGGTCGCTGGCGTTCGTCGGCCTCGTGCCCTGGACCGTGGCGGTCTGCCGGACGCAACGCGCCTGGCTCGTCCACTGGCTCAGCTTCCTCGTCGGCTGGGGGTTCTTTCTCGTCTGCGTACGCTGGCTAATGCCCGTCACCGGGCCGGGCTACGCCGCCTTGGCGTTCTATCTGGCCCTCTATTGGCCGCTGGCGGCGTGGGCGATTCGCACCGCGCGCCGCCACGGCGTCGGACCGACGTGGTCGCTGCCGATCGCCTGGGTCGCGTGCGAATTCCTGCGCGCCATCGTGATGACCGGGTTTCCCTGGCTGTTCGTTGCGCATGGGTTGTACGGCCAACTCCCGCTCATCCAGATCAGTGACCTCGTCGGGGCCTACGGCGTGACGTTCGTCGCGGTGATGGTGAACGGCCTGCTCGCGGAATGGGCGCTGTGGCGCTGGCCGCCGCGGCGGCCGCACTTCGCCCCGCAGTTGCCGTGGGCGGAGCAGAACTCGCCGCAGTGGGCCGCGTCCTCGCGGCGTGCGCTGTTGGTGAGCACCGCGAGCACCGCCGCCGTCGTCGTCGCGACGCTCGCGTATGGACGCTATCGCCTGGGGCAAGCGGACTACGCCACGGGCGACAAAGTCCGCGGCCCGCGGATTGCGGTCGTGCAGCATGATTTCCCGCTGGTCAGCACGCCGCCCTACGGCGAACATCCGCACGCGGTGCTGGCGAAGTACCTGGCGCTGGGGGCCGAGGCGGCGGCGCAGCAGCCGGACTTGGTCGTGTTTCCCGAAACGGCCTGGAATGCCGCCCAGAACCTGGAGTTTGTCGAGAAACGTGACGCCGTCCCCGATGTCAGTCCGTCGTGGTGGGAATGGGGGCTGATCTCGCACCAGGCGGTCGCCGCGTTTGCCCGCGGAGACTACGCCGCGGTGAACACCCTCATCGGGCGTTTGGAGCAGGACCGCCGGCGGCAGGCCGGTGCGCACGTCACGCTGCCACGCCTGCCGGAGCGCGGCCCCGCGGTCACGACGCTGGTGGGCGCGATGGCGGTCGAGCCGTACCCGGGTGCGACCTACCCTAAGACGAAGCGGTTCAATTCGGTGCTGATCTACGACGCCGACGGCACACAACGCCGCGCGCGCTACGATAAGAACCACCTGGTGCCGTTCGGAGAGTTCGTGCCGTTCCGGCAGGCCCGCTGGCTGGGCGTGGATTTGCACTGGCTATATCGTTGGCTCAACAGCCTGAGCCCGTTCAGTAATGGCGGCAAAGAGGAATACTCGCTGACCTCGGGCGAGCAGTTGACGGTATTTGACCTGGAGACGCCGACGGCCCGCTATCGCTTCGGCACGCCGATCTGCTACGAGGATACGACCCCGTACCTGATTCGCCGGTTCGTGTGGGCGGGGTCCGAGCGGCGGGTCGATTTTCTGGTGAACGTCAGCAACGACGGGTGGTTTCAGCACAGCATCGAGCTGCCGCAACACCTGGCGATTTGTGCGTTCCGGGCGGTCGAGAATCGCGTCGGCATCGCCCGCTCCGTGAACACGGGCGTGAGCGGCTTCATCGACCCGAACGGCCGCATCTACTCCGTCGTCAGCGACGAACGCGGGCGCATCTACGGCCCCGGCATCATTGGCGTGGACCTGGAAAACGTCTGGCTCGACACGCGCCGCAGCTTCTATGGCCGTACCGGCGACTGGTTTGCCGGGGTCTGCCTGCTCGCCAGCGGCGTACTTTGGCTCAGTGCCGTGTTCGAACGCTGGGTGCTCGCGCTGCGAAACCGAATTCGGCGGCTGTTTGGAAGGCGAGGTTGATAGATCGGAAGAGCGTCGTGTAGGGAAAGAGTGTAGATCTCGGTGGTCGCCG
>CAYMXT010000288.1:0-4066 GCA_964394415.1 uncultured Planctomycetales bacterium | reverse complement strand
GGCCTAGGGCCCCGCCCCCTTCCACTAGCAGGAGGCAACGCAAGTGAGCAAAGTAAACATCAAGATCAAGCAGTTCCGAAAGGAAGTGATGAGCAACGGGCTCTACCTTCCCATTCCCAAGGGCGCCGACAAGCGCCACACCCGCAAGCTGGAGCCTGGCGAGGTGGTCGAGGTGGACGCAGCGTTCGCCGCTGACCCGCGCGTGGCTGAGGTGGCCGAGGTCACGACCTCGCCCGCCACCCGCCCGACGGTCTTCCCGGACGCCTACATCGCCAAGTTCTCGTCCCCCAACGCCCCCAAGAATACGGAGGAGCAGCGCGACTGGTGCGTGAAGGGCTCTGCGTTCCTTCAGAAGTGGGCTGAGGACAACAAGCCGCGCCCCCGGGCGCAGACCGCAAAGGAAGAGTGACATGAGCGGGCGCGATCTCATCGTGGACAAGGGCGTGGACGCGAACGGCGTCCACGAGCGCATCATCGTCGGCGATCACCGAATCCGCATGGAGTCGGTGCAGAGCGACGCGGTGTGCAACAGGATCATGGACTCTGTCCACGAGATCTCGCGCGACGGGGCGCGCAAGTCGGACTTCATGAAGCCGGCTGCGCGCATCCCGATTGCCCTCTGGCAGAAGTGGCGCAACGAGTTCATGGGCAAGAACCCGGGGCAGCGCCTCGGCTCCGCGCCCAAGGCCCACATGACGTGGCGCCAGTTCCTCACGCTCAAAATCTCCAGCCGTGAATACTCCAGGCTGCGCCTGGTGAACAATCTATGACCACGGTCGAATCACTCCAGAGCGACATCGCCAACATCCTGTCGCGCGACGACCTGTCCGGCGACTTTGCCATGCACCTCCGCTTGGCGCACGCGCGCATCAGCCGCGACATCCGGTGCCGCGCTATGGAGAAGACGTATGTCTTCCGCCCGTCCGAGCAGGGCGTGACCACCGGCCGCCTCACCGCGATCGACCTGGGCGCGGAGTTCTCCCCGCACACGCTCCTCGCCATCACGACCGTGGCCTACGGGCTTCTGAGCGACCCGTCGCAGCTTACGCGCGTGTCGCTGGAGCAACTCCTGGAGGATGCGGACAAGGACCTGCCGTCCGGCACGCCGACGCGCTACGCGCTCGGCTACAGCACGAGCGGCTCGCCCACGATCTCCCTTGAGCCTGGCGTCGCGGCGACGGACACCGACTACCTCACGGTGTCTGGCTTCGTCGCGTTCAGCTTGGACACGACTGACCCGACCGCCACCAACTGGCTCCTCACCAACCACTACGACGTGTACCTCTACTCCTTGGCCGCCGCAGCATGTGGCACAATCCAAGACTTCGACCGGCAGCGCCAGTACCTCGGCATGTACAAGGAAGCGGTTGCTGAGTTGGCGAAGGTGGAGAACCAGGCCCGCACCGGCGGCTCGGTCATCGAGCGCCAGGGCGGAGACAACGACGGCTACCGCGTATGATGAAGCCCCTCCGCGTATCGTTCGGGCAGTGGACGCCGGACATGCCGGCGCTCGGCGCTCCGGGCGTGCTGGTCGCGCGCAACGTGCTGCCTGGCCCTACGCCGGAGGCGTTCTATCCCCTGGCATCTGGGGCGGCTGCGGTCGCGGCGGCCGGCGTCGGAGACCCCGTCATCAAAGGCTACACCTGGGCGAACGATGCAGACCGCGACATCCACGTGTTCGCCGGCTCCTCGAACCGACTGTTCAAGCTCGGCGCTGACCTCGCGTGGGACGACGTGTCCATCGCCGCCAACTACACCGCTGTCACGAGCTGGGAGTTTGCGAAATTCGGCGAGCGCATCATCGCGGTGGCGCCCGAGAGCGTGCCGCAGTATTACGACATGGGCACCAGCACCCTGTTCGCGAACCTTCCTGGCAGCCCCCCAACCGCACGTTGCATCGCGGTCGTGCGCGACTTCGTGGTGATGGGCGACCTTGACGGGGCGCCGTACCGCTTGCAGTGGTCGGGGTTCTTCAACTCTGAAATCTGGACCGTTGGCGACATGGCCAACCAGTCCGACTACCAGGACTTCTACGGCGAGGGCGGGCGCATCCAGAAGATCATCGGCGGCGAGTACGGCCTCATCTTCCAGGAGCACTCCATCCGGCGCATGGACTACGACGGTCCGGGCACCGTGTTTCGCTTCAGCGAGATCGCGCAGGCGAAGGGCACGCCGGCTCGCGGCTCGGTCATCCGCGCGGGCGCGGTGACGTTCTTCTACGGGTGGGACGGGTTCTGCGTCTACGACGGCGGGTCCATCACGAACATCGGCGACGGCAAGGTGAATGACTGGTTCCGGAAGCGCGCCTCTGCGGCCTCACTCCAAACCAAGATGACCGCTGCCATTGACCGGCGTCGGCGCCTCGTCATCTGGAGCTACCCGGCGAACGGCTCGGACTCAAACAACGAGATGCTCATCTACAACTGGGCCTCGAACCGCTGGAGCTACGCAGATCGCGGGTACGAGACCCTTGCTGAGTGGTCGAACCCGGCCGCCTCCATGGAGGATCTGGACGCGCTCGTCGGCACGGACTTGGACGCTTTTACCATCAGCTTGGACTCCGACATCTGGAAGGGTGGGGAGATCAGCGTGGTGGGCTTCGACGCCACCGGGGCCGCTGAACTGTTTGAAGGCACCCCAGGCACCGCGCTTATCGTCGGCTCCGAGTACGGCGGCGAGGGCGGGGAGCGGCTGTTCTTCAGCGGCCTCCGCCCGCTGGTGGACGGCACGGAGAACGCTAGTGTTTTCGCTGGGTTGTACACGCGCAGCGGCTTCGGGGCAAACCCCGCAACGCCTACGTGGCGAGAGCCGAACGCGGAGGGGCTGGTCTGCGTGCGCGTGGATACGCGCTACGCGCGGCCGGCGGTGCGCATCGACGGTGACTTTGGCAGCGCGCAGGGCATGGAAATGTTGCTGCGGCAGAGCGGAAAGAGGTAGAGTAACCCATGGCTATCAGCCCATTTCGCCCAGACGCTCGCGGCATGACCGCCGCGGTCCCGCAGATGGCCAGCGTCTACAACGATCTCAAGCAAGGCACCCCGTTCAAAGCAGGCGGCGGGCCCGGGCTGGACGCCTGGCGCAGCCCGGCCATCGCGCAGAGCGCGGCGGGGCTCGGCATGCCGACCGGCGGACCGGCGCTCGACTTGCGCTCGCTCGAAGGCGCCGCCCGCGTCCCGAACCCCGGCGCTGGCATGGGGCCGTGGGGCGGAGGCCCTCCGCGTGTCTTGCAAAACGCGGGCCAGATGGACCCGCGCCTGGCCGGAGCTGCCAGGCCCACCGCGCCCAGCCCGTGGGCGGCCTACGGCGGAGCGTTCGGGGGCGTGAACCAGAACGACCTCTACCGCAAGAACGCGCCGAACACGGCGGGCCCGAACGGCATGATGGGCGCGGCGCCGAATCTCGATTTCAACCAGATGGCGCGCTCCCAGGTCGGAGGCCAGGGCGCTCGGTACGCGGCGGAGATGGCCAACGCGCCAAACCCGTTCGTGAACTTCCGCCACACAGTGGGGTCCGCAGGGGCGCGGGCGTTGGAGGTTCGCGCCGACGACCCTAATCGGCGCGGCCAACTCTACGGCGGCGGTATGGGGCAGTGGGCTCCGCTGCCAGGGCTTACGTTCAACAAAGACACCGGCACGTACACCGACGCTACCGGAATCATCGACGGCGACAAAGAGAACGCCCGAGACATCTGGGGCAACCCAATCTACGACGAAGATGGCAACGTCCTTCCCGCCAGCAAACGGCGCGGCGCGACCAACGCGAGGTGACAGCACATGGGAAACGACATCGCTAACGAAGAAACGCCGCAGCCGTGGGCCGGGCAGCAAGGATTCATCCAGCCTGGGTATCAGGCGGCCATGGATCTTTTCGCTGGCGGAGTTCCCGGGCCGTACACCGACCCCCGCACCGCAGGGTTCAGCGATGTGTCGCAGTACGCGATGAACCAGGCGCTCGGCCGCTCGCAGGGTGCGGCGCACGAGCAAGCCCTCGGCGGCTACATCCAGGGCTCGCTCGGTCAGGGGCAGTTCGACCTCACGGGCGCTGGGCTCACTGCCGCGGGTGCGAT
>CAYMXT010000287.1:0-4077 GCA_964394415.1 uncultured Planctomycetales bacterium | reverse complement strand
CGCACGTACGGATCTGTGGGAGCCGCGGGGAGCAATCCCCGCGGCGACCCGGCCCATTTATCCATTTATCGGCGACGAACGCACCGCCCCATCCCCCGCGTACGCCGACCTGCCTGCGTGCTGTCATCGCGCGAACCCAACGTTTCGGGTTTTCGCAACTCCCGTGGGACTGGTGGCGATCGGACTTGAACCGATGACCTGCGGGTTATGAATCCGCCGCTCTGAACCAGCTGAGCTACGCCACCTGCGCTCATTCGCCGGTCGGCCATCAACCGCGACCCGGTTGTGTCCGCAGCCGAACGACGCCCAAATAATACCCTGCCGGCCCTCCCTCCGCCAACAAAGCGTGCCGCCGGGTTCGAGCAGCACCCCTGGCCGGTTCCCCGTACGCTGCGGCCGGGTTCGCGTTTCAGCAATCGGACCGCCGGCTTTACCGCCGCGACCCGCAGCTTTTGCGCCCCGCGCAGCTTCCGCCGCCACGCACCCACGCCGCCTTGCCGATAAAGGTTGGTGCAGCCGGAGCCCTGCGGGAACGGATGCTCGCAGGCCGACTGACCTCCCGCACAGCGTTTCCGCCACGGAGGGCGGAAACGCACGTGCGGCGTTTGAAGGAACGCAACGGACCTGTGCCACGCAGCCCGGCTCGGGCGGAAGGAACCGCGAACCATGGACGGCAACACGCCTCGCAAAGGCCGGACGATTCCGGAAACCACCGCGACAAACACGCCTACCAACGCCACCGCCCTGCTGAGCGACAAAGCCCAGGAAGCACGTCAACGACTGGAGAACGCCCGCCCCGCCACGCCGGCGTTCACGCCGCGCAGTTTGCAGGATGCGTTTCTCGACGAACGCAACGACGTGCTCGCCGTCATCAACGAGCTGGAGGACCAGCTCGACCGCCAGCAGGAAATGCGCGCGACGCTGGAACGGCAGCTCGCGACGACTGGCGAGCAGCTTCAGGCGGCTCAGCAGCGGATCCAAGAGCTGGAGTGGCAGTCCGTCACGCTGCGGACGCGGACCGAGGGGCTGGAGCACCTGCGCGAGGAGGCCACCGCGATTGAGGAGGCCCTGAACGACGAACGCACCCGCGCGCAGCGGCTGAGCGAGCAGATCAGCGGCCTGGAGCAGGAACGCACGCGCCTCCAGACCGAGCTGAAAACCGCCCACAAGCAGGTGGACGAATTCTGGGCCACGCGCAAGGAGCGCGACACGCTGCGGGCCGACTACAAGGCCCTCGCCACGCGGCTCGAGGAACTCGAACGCACGCAACGCGAGCTGACGACCGAGCGAGCCAACCTGTGCGGGCAGACCGAGGAGCTGCGGACCACGCTCGCCCAACTCGCCGAAGAGCGCAACCAGGCGGTCATCACGCAGCGCAGCCTGGACGACCACGTCCGCGAACTGAGCCAGGTGCAAGCCGCGCTCGAGGAGAAGCTCGAAGCCCTCCGCGACGAGAAACGCAGCCTGCTTGCCCGCATCACCCATCTGGAGCGCGAGAACACGCGCCTCGTCGATCAGCGGCAGTTCTACGAGTGCGAGGTCACCGCCCTGCGAAATCAGAACCGCACTGCCGAGGCCGCCCTCGCGGGCATCAAGAAGGCGTTCGGCGAAGTGCGGGTTGCGCTCACCGAGACCCGCGCCCGCGCCCAACGCCGGGCCTTCGACGCCGGCCCGCGGATCAACCTGCCGCTTCCCGGCGTTACGGGCACGCCGACGGCGACGACGCCGATCACGCGCGCCTCAGCCGACATCACGGCCACCATCCCGTCAACCGAGCTGGCCACGGCCGGCGAGCCGACGTAGACGTGCCAGTGGGGTGGGCGTCCCGCCCGCCCCGTCCGGGTTCCGCCGAGCGCGCGGCCTGAACTGACGGCCCCCCGGTCGCGTCAGCGCACCTCGACGATCCGTTGGCCACTCTCGAGCGCCCGCACCAATTCGTCCTGCACGCGGCCGAACGCCTCCAGCAGTGCGGCGTTTCGGCAGTTCCCCAGGCGCACCCAGATGAGCCGGCCGTTGTCGCCCGGACGGTTGGCGAGTGCCATGAAATCCTCGTCCTTGCTGACAACGATGCACCCGTCCTCGCAGGCGCGTGTCCAAACCTCCAAGTCGCTGGCTTCATCGAGCCCGACGTCACAGACGTGCGTACACTCGTGCCCGTGCTGGCGCAGAAACGCCGCCAGGTGAAACGGAAGCTGGTTGTCGATCAACAGCTTCATCCGGCGCGCAAGACAACATGATCGGTTTGGTGGGCGGCGTAGGTGATGGCGGCGAGGATGTCATCCCGCTCCAGAAACGGATAGTCGCGGAGAACTTCCTCGATCGACGCCCCGGCCCCCAGCAGCTCCAACACGTCGGACACGCGCATGCGCTTGCCGCGAATACACGGCTTGCCGCCGCACTTGCCAGGCTCGACCGTGATCCGGGACAGTAGATCGGTGTTCATGACCAGATTGTAGCAGACCGCGGCTTGCCGGCGGCAAGACTCGATCGTCGTCGACACTCCCCTGGCAGTCCATTGAAAAAGAAGACTGGCTCCGCCGCAGACCGCTTTCGCGGCAGCGCCAAGGGGGCTTCCAGCGGTGCCGGTACCCTTTTTCAACGGACTGCCGGCCGGCGAGCCGACGTAGGCGTGCCAGTGGGGTGGGCGTCCCGCCCGCCCCGTCCGCGAAGCCCGCCCCGGACACTCGCGGCCCCTCTATAATGCCCGACGAGAGAGGTGCCCGATGTGCTGGACACGACTGTCGTGCGTGGGCTTGGCAGCCCTTGTCTCCACCTGCCTGCTGATCGGCGGCTGCCCACAGGAACAGCAGGCGTCGCCCGTGACCGCCACCATCGCCGCGTCGGCCGCCCAGGGCCCTGCCCCCTGGTCCGCCACCCTCTCCGCCGCCGCCTCGACCTCGATTAACGGCGGCGCCCTGACCTACCTGTGGGACTTCGCTGACGGCCAAAGCTCCGACCAGGCCATCGTCACGCACGTCTTTCAAGACCCCGGCTACTACCTCGTGAAGCTCAAGGTGACAGATTCAACCGGCGAATCCAGCACCGCGGCCCAGCCGATCCGCGCCGAGGGGACGGGGGCGACCGCCGCCATCTCCGCCAGCGCCACGAGTGGTCCGCCCCCGCTCGTGGTCGAATTCGACGGCACCGTCAGCCAGGTGCCGGACGACACGATTCGCGACTATTTCTGGGACTTCGGCGACGGCTACACGGCGCGCAGCGACAAACCCCAGCACACGTACGTGTACAGCGGCACGTACACCGTCACGCTCACTATCGAGACCGGCGGCGGCCTGACGTCCGACGCCTCCGTGACCATCACCGTCGCCACGCAGGATGCCTCGCTCCAGTTCAACGGCAGCAGTTTCGCCCGCCTGCCCTTCGTCACCCCGCAGTCACGCACCGCCCTGACGGTCGAAGCTTGGCTCAAGGCCGAAACCGACGGCGGCACGGCCCTGAGCCTCGGCTCGGGCGCGCTGACGATCGCCGTGGAGCCGGCGACGAACTCCATCCGTTTCAGCGTCAACGGCGTCGCGACCGACATGACCGCCAGCAGCCTCGCGGGCGCCTGGCGGCACATCGCGGTGGTCTACGATGGCGGCGCCGCGCAGACCTGCGTGCTCTATCTCAACGGCGCCGCGCTCGGCAGCGCGACCGTTTCGGACGCGCTTTCGTACAGCACACTGACGATCGGCAGTGCATTCCGCGGCAACATCGGCGAGGTGCGCGCCTGGAACGAAGCCCGCACCGCCGCGGCGATCAGCGCGTCGAAAGACCGTGCGCTGCTCGGCACGGAGTCGAACTTGCAGGCGTACTGGCCCTGCGATGAAGGCAGCGGCCAAGTGCTAAGCGACCGCGGCCCGTACAACCAGGACGGCACACTCGGCAGCTCAACCGCAGCCGAAACAACCGGCGACCCGGCCTGGAGCTTCGACGCCCCACCGCTTCAGTAGCGCCCGGCGACTCCGTGGACTTCTTCTGGCTGTCGTGAAGAAGTGCATGAAAAAGGGGACACTACTGATTTACGCCTCCTCAGCAGAATTCGTGGGTGAGTTTCGGTTCGGGTAGTCGTCCGAGGGC
>CAYMXT010000286.1:0-4123 GCA_964394415.1 uncultured Planctomycetales bacterium | reverse complement strand
TAGTACTACAACGCTACTTTCTGGGCCACTGACAGATGCGTAGGTCGCGTAGCCGTATTCCGATCGCCCATAATCGCCGCAGCGTTCGCTTGCGATGGCTGCGGGCGGCCGCCGCGTTGCGTTGCTGCGTTAACGCCGATTGCGCCGCGACGCTTTCGGCTGTCCGCCGCGAGCAGCGTCCGCCGCGCAACCAGAGCGGGACCAGCCGCCGCGTTGCGCTCCGCACCTGGCACACCGTCAGCTCTGGGTCGTTTTTTTCTCTGCTGCACGAACTCCGCCAGGAACAGGTGGCTCACGCACGTCAGCAGCAGGTGCCGCATGATCGCCGGGTATCGCCGGACCTCAAAGTGATCCAAGCCCAGCTCCGTCTTGGTATCCTCGAAGAGCCGCTCGATCCGCCAGCGGCTGAACGCCACCAACAGCAGCGTCTCGACCGGGGTGTCGAGCGGGGCGTTGCTGAGGAAGAACTTCACCTCGTCGGGCTTCAACACGTTGCGGGCGATCAGCAACGGGTGAGGTCCGTCCGGCAGCCCGTCCTCCCCTTTGATCCACAGGGGCACGCACTTGGCTTCCCACACCAACGGCCCCTGCGTGCCGTCTTTGACCCGGTACGTCTGCCAGGGAAGCCGCCGCACGAGCGGGGAGTGCTTCAGCAGGTCGCGCACCTCACAGGCGGGCGTGTGCTTGACCTTCAGGCGCGGCAGACGCCGTGGGCGACCCGTCACGGTCTCGCCCCGCGCCAACGCCTTGTCCCGCGCGTGGTCGCGGTACAGCACCGCCGGCGGCACCGTCCAGCCCACGAAACTGACCGGGATTTCGGCGACGTAATTCTGCCCCAGGCCCGCCAATTCCCGCAGAAAAGCGGGCTTTCCGCCGTAGCCTTCGTCAAACGTCAGCCACGCAAACCGCACGCCGTTGCCCAACGCCCGGCGGACCTGCTCCAGCGCCATTTTCCACTTCGGGCGGTAGACCACGTCGTCCGGGATGCCGGCCGCCCGGCACCGCACCCGGTTCGGGTGCCAAGTCTCCTCGGGCAGAAACAGCGCGCCGTCCAACAGCGTGTGGAAATCGCCGGCCGCGTAGCCCAGGTGTACGCTGACGACGCAGTTCTCCAGCTTGCCCAGGCAGCCACAGTGCTGCCGCTGGACGCAGGCCGTTTGGTCGCCTTTCTTCGCAAAGCTGGTCTCGTCGATGACGCCGACACTGTTCGGGTCGGCGTGTCGGGCCGCCACCCGGCGTTGCAGCCGGTCGCGAACGGCCGCCGCGTCCCACTTGAACAAGCTCAGGAACTCCTGCAGCGAGCGCGGCGGCACGCCGGCCGCGTCGGCCATCGGTTCGACGCTCTTGCGGTCCAGGTCCGAGAGCTGCCCGGCGACGTAGACGTCCAGGTACCGGCGGGTGGTCCGCCGGCCGAAGCAGCCGTCAAACTCGTGCAGAAACGTGGTCAACGCGGGCTTGATCTCCAAAATCGTCGCGGCATCCATGCCCAGGTTCTCCTGTGTCCTCACTCAACCCACAGGAATCTTGATCGCGGCCGCCGCGTTTGTCGAGCCTTCGTAGCGTTGTAGTATTAGATCGGTGGCCACGGAGTCGCCGCATGACTTATGACTGGGTCGATCTTGGGAGACTGCTGGCCGCCGTGGCCGCCGGCGCGTTGATCGGCTTCGAGCGTGAGACGCACGACAAGCCGGCCGGTTTCCGCACGAACATCCTGATCTCGCTGGGGGCGGCCCTGTTCACGCTGCTCTCGATCCGCATGGCCGACACGGGGATGGTCGATCGCACGCGCATCGCGGCCCAGATCGTCACCGGCGTCGGCTTCCTGGGGGCCGGCGCGATCATCCAATATCGCGGCAACGTCATCGGCCTGACGACCGCGGCCACCATCTGGGTCGTGTCGAGCGTCGGCATGGCCTTCGGCGCGGGCGAGTTCTTCCTGGGGACGTGCGGGACGCTGCTCGCCACGGCCGTGCTCTTTGCGCTGGAATCCACCGAGGACTTGATCGCCCACTGGCGGACGATCGCGACGTTTGAGCTGGATTTTCAAGCGGGCAATGATGTTGAAGCGACGGTGGGGCGGCTCGTCGAGGCCGCCGGCGTCCGTCGCAAGTCCTGGAACGTCAGCCGCACACCCGACGGGGTCATCGGGCGCCTGATCGTCGTCGGGCCGGAGCGGTGTGTTGAGAAGTTGCAGGAAGCGTTGACGCACGAGGTGGGGATTCGCGGCTTTCGGCGGCAGTAGCGGCCCGCGCTCCGCACGGCCGTCGCGAATGCGCGCCACGGCCGTGTCGGCCGTGAGAGCGAAGCGCTGATCGGGCCGCGGGCGGTCGTAGCCGATGCGCCACGCTCGCTAACGCTTCGCGGCTCTGAATCGCTCTCTTGCGGTCGCGGCTCGGCGGCGCTACGAGGCGAAACGACAGGAGCAAGCCAGGGCGGCGCGGAGCCGGCGCAGGTACTTCGCGCGGGAAATTTCCAGCGCACCGAAACGCGCCAGGTGGGCCGTCTGCCACTGCGTGTCGAGTAGTGCAAAGCCACGCTCTCGCAGACGGTCCACGAGCGCGACCAGCGCAACCTTGGAGGCTCCACTGACGCGCGTGAACATGGATTCGCCGAAGAACGCCCCGCCGAGTGCGACGCCGTAGAGCCCGCCGGCCAGTTTCCCGTCCTGCCAACACTCGACGCTGTGTGCGGCGTCCTGCCGGTGAAGCGCGGTGTATACCCGCCGGATGTCGTCCGATATCCACGTTCCTTCCGCACGGTCGGCGCACGCGGCGATGACGTTTTCAAAGGCCGCGTTGACCCGAATCTCGAAGACCGCCCGCCGGACAAGCTGCCGGACGGTGCGTGGCGTGTGGAATGCGTCCAGCGGGATGATGCAGCGGGGGTCGGGGCTGAACCACGAGATCGCCCCGTCCGCGTCCGCCATGGGAAACAGCCCGACGCTGTAGCCGGTCAGCACAAGCTCAGGGGTCAGCGGCGGGTCCACTAAACCAGGTCCGGAAAACGAGTCGTGGCCTTCCCTCCGGGCTGTGGGGAATCTATCCTGTCACAATGCCCAGCGTCCAGTCCGACCAGGCGCAGACTGTCCGTGACGACGCGTGCGCGCCGGCCCCGGCGGATTTCCACGCCTGGCTCGAGTCCGTGCGCCGTGACGTGGATAGTGCGCTCGCCGCGCACCTGACCGATTGCGCGACGGCGTTGGGGCCGCACAGCCAACTTGCGGCCGCCGTCGAGTACTCGTTTCGCGTGGGCGGGAAGCGCGTCAGACCGATTCTGGTGCTCGAATGCTCTCAGGTCTGCGGCGGTGCCGCCGAGCGTGCCATGCCCAGCGCACTGGCGTTGGAATTCGTACACACATTCTCGCTGATCCACGACGACCTGCCGGCGATGGATGACGACGACCTCCGCCGCGGTCAGCCGACGAACCACCGGGTCTTTGGCGAAGGGCCGGCGATCCTGGCCGGCGACTGGTTATTGGCCCATGCGTTCATGCTGGTCGGCACGGCACTGGGCGACGGCGAACTGGCCGCGGCCCTGACACGTACTCTCGCGGATGGCACCGAGCGTATGATCGCCGGACAGGCCGCCGATTTGGCCGGCATGGCGCAGGCGACCGACGCCGGGCTGGTCCGCTACATTCACGAGCATAAGACGGCCGCGCTGCTGGAAACCGCCTGTCGCCTGGGCGCACTGTGCGCGGGCGCGGATGAAGCGGCCGTGCGGGCGCTGGCGGCGTATGGCCGGCACGTAGGTTTGGCGTTTCAGATCGCGGACGACGTGCTCGACGCGACCGGCGCGGCGGCGCGGCTCGGCAAAGCCGTTCGCAAGGATGCCGCCGTCTCCAAGCAAACGTACCCGGCGGCGTTTGGAACTGAGGAAAGCCGCGCGCGGGCCCAGGCGGAAGTCGAGGCCGCAACGACGGCGTTGGCGCAGTTTGGCCCGCGTGCGATCCGTTTGCGTGAGCTGGCGAGCTTCGTGGTTGCGCGTGACCACTGAATGGACGTGCGCGAAGGGGCAGCGCCTGTCCGAGCCGCGCGCGCCAGCTCGCGGACATGCTTGCGACCGCTCGCGCGGTCGGCTCGGATCTGGGCTGCCGAATCGCGCACGGTGATTTAGTGGCCAG
>CAYMXT010000285.1:0-4155 GCA_964394415.1 uncultured Planctomycetales bacterium | reverse complement strand
CAATCCCGGCGCGCCGGGACGGGGCACGTCGGCTAACCAGCCCTCCGCACGGCGGGCCCCCCACTTGCGTGGGGGGTTCGGATGAGCGGCAATCCGAACCCCGGACGCAATCCCGGCGCGCCGGGACGGGGCACGTCGGAGGTGGGTAGCCCCGCGGAACCGAGGCGGCATATACTGCGCGTATGCGGCCCGACGACATTCGCGACCTGCTCCAACGGGAGCCGTTTCAGCCGTTCCGCGTCGTCTTGACCAGCGGGACGCACTACGACATCCGCCAAGCCCAGCTCGTCATGCCCTTGAAGCGCGAGCTGTTCATCGCGTTCGATGGCGGCGAGCGGTGGACCCACGTCCCGTATCCGCACATTGCCGCCCTCGAAATGCTCACCAACGGCCGCCCGCCCGCTCCGCGCAAGCGTCGCCGATAATCCCCGTGTAGCCCGCCCTTGGCAGGGCGGGTTCCGATGGTGGCTTCGCGCGCCTACTCCGATCTCGCCGGCGGACCACCTTCTTCATCCTGCGACGCCAAGTCCTCGCGCGCCCGGCGCTTCGCCCGTAGCAGCCGACCCGTGTAGTCCGCTTCCGATGCCCCCGGCTTTTTCGGCGCCGGCGGGGCCACGACCGGACGGTCAATCTCCTTCGCACCGCCGAGCGCGGCGGCGAGGTCGTCGGCCGGCTTCTGGACTTCGGTTGACGACGGGGCGGTCGGCTCGGGCCGCTCCGCAGCGGCCGCGCGGGGGCGCGGGCCGCTACCGGGCGCTTCGGCGGAGGCGCGGTGCTCCTCGCGCACCCGGTCGCGCGTGCCCTTGAGCGTTGTCAGCACCGCCACCGTCTCCGCCGCCGGTCGGCCCCGCCCCGCCAGCTCTGCCAGCAACGTGCGGAACTTGCGGTACAGCTCCGCCGGCCGCAGCGCGATCCGGCGCACCGCCACGTCGAGCAGAAACGCGACCAGCATCCAGCGAACCAGGTTCTCCCACAGCGCATGCCGCGCTTCGACGCGCTCCAGGCCCTCCCGGTCAAACACCGCCGCCGGCTCAGCGACCGCCAGCAAGCGTCCGTTGGTCTGTGCCCGCACGTCTTCGAGCAGCGGCACGTTCGCCCGCAGTGCGGCGAATTCGGGCGAATACGCGATCGAGACGCCGGTGCGCAACGTCCCGCTTACTGCGTCGGCCCCGCGCCCGCTGCGGTACAGCAGATTGACGATGTAGTTGCCCCGCGCGCGGGCGTCAAACTCCGCCTCGTACCGCCCCGGCGCGGTCTGCGTCAGCCGCAGCGGCTGCCCCGTCTGCGACGGATCGACCAGCGTGCCCTGCACCGTCATGAAATTCAGCGCGTCGGCGTTCTTGTCCACCGCGTCGAGCCGGAGCCGCGCCCGGCCGCCCTGCACGGTGGTCGTCACGTCAAAGTCGCTGCCCTCGATCGGTCGCGATGCCCAGCGCGCGATCTGCGCCCACAGCTTCGTGAACTTCGGCCACGCCGTCCACGCCGCGCCCCAGCGCGGCCACATGCCGCTGGTGAACGCAACCGTCTTGCCGAGTCCGACCTGCCAGTGGGCCAGCACCGGGTCGTCGCCTTCCTCCGCCTTGCGGATCAGCGGCACGTCCGCGAGCGGTTTCGCGGTCGTCAGCACGTACCCGCCCAGCGCCGGTACGCCCTCACCCGCCAGCCCCGGCAGCACCGGCGACAGCGGCTGCACGAGCCGCGGCGTGAAGTTCACTTCCTGCACGAGCGACCGGCGGACTTCGCGTGACTCCTTCACGAAAATCTGCGGCAGCTTGCTGAAATCATCGGTGCGGTAGAAACGTCCGCCCGTCGAGTTGGCGATCCACCTGGCCTTGTTCTCGTCGATCTGGTGGCCGCCGTAGCCGATCGCGACGGTCGAGCAGGTGACACCGTTTTTCTTCATCGTGTCGACGAGGTCCTGGCGCGGCTCCTGCGGGTCGAAGTCAGAGATGACGATCATGTGCCGCGCGCCGAGGTCCTGGCGGGCGAGCAACGCCTCGACGCCGGGGCGCATGAGGGCGTCGAGGTCCGGCAGGTCGCCCATGTCCATGGTCTTGATTGCGTTAATGAGGGGCGTGCGGGCGCCGACTTCCTGGAGCGGGACGACCCAGTGGCCGCGCTCGCTGCCTAGCCACTTCCACGCCAGGATGCCCACGAGATCGCGGCTGCTGAGCGTCTGAACGGCCTCGATCGCGCAGCGTTCGCCGATGAAGTTGCCCTGCTCGATCTCGCAGGCGTGCATGACGAGCGCCAGCCCGCCCTTGAGAAACTGCTTCTTGTGCTTGATGTCGAAACTGACGGGCATGACTTCTTCGACCGGGCTGCCGAGCCAGCCGCCGGCCCCGAAGCTGTCGTCGCCGCCGACCATGACGAGCCCGCCGCCCAGGTCGCGGACGTAAACCGCGAGGGCCTTCTTCTCGTCCGCCCGGAAATCGCCCGCCGGCACATTTGCCAGCACGACCAGGGCGTACTCGGTCAACTGCACCTGGTCGAGCGGCTGCTGGCCGGCGACTTCGACTTCGCACGCCAGTCCTTCGCTCTCCAGCGCCCGACTGAGAATTTCGGCCGAGGGCTGCGGTTCGGCAAGGTCGCGGGCCGTCGTCAGGATCAAGATGCTGCCCTGTCCGCTGACGACGGTGAACGCCTGGGCTCCGTTGTTGTCGGGGATCGTGTCATCGTCGGTGCGGCCCGGCACGAACTGGGCGCGAAAGCGGTGTGCGCCCGCGACGCGCAGCGGCACCTGCCGCACCAGGCGGTTCGCCCCGGCCTGAAGCTCGACCGCAAACCCCGTCCCGTCCGCCGGGCCGTTCAGATCGACCAGCTTGTCGTTGTGCCAGAGCAGAATCTCGCCGGCGGTCGCCCGCTCGGCGCGGAGCGTCATGTTCAGGTTGATGGTCTCATCGCTCGTCGCGGTCGCGGGGGTCTTGAGAGTCTCGAAGACGACTTCGCGGGTGTGTTCGTACTGGATGGGCAGGATGTCGATCGGCACGCCCGCCGCCCGCAGCCGGGCCGCCTCCTGCCGCACGTCGCCCGCGTTCTCGTTCCCGTCGCTGACCAGCACGAGCCGGCCCGCCGTGTCCGCCGGCAGCAGGGCGGCGGCCAGCCTTGCGGCGGCGGCCAGGTTCGTCTGGTCCGGGTCGAGCGGCGCGCCGAGCTGGTCGAGCGCGACGGCGCGCATCGGCAGTTGTTCGACCCCGGCCGCCCCATCGAACGCGATGACTCCTACGCGGTCGCCGCCCTTGCGTTGCGTGCCGGCCTTCGTCAGGTAGTCGAACGCGGCTCGCTGCAAATCCGCCGGGACGCTGCGCGAGCGGTCCATCAGGAAGAGGACGGAGAGGTCATCGATGCGCTGCCGGCGATGTGCCCCGGCGAGCGCGAGCACCATCAGCAACACGACCGCGCAGCGCAGCGTGATCGCAGCCAGACGCCGGGCTGCGCCAAGTCCGGCGAGCGACCGAAACGAGAGTGCGACCAACAGCGGCAGAACGGCCAGCAGCGCGAGATACCCCGGCTGCTCGAAGTAAAAGAACGCCAGCATCGTCGGCCGCCAAAGCACGCGAATACTGTACCGCCACCGGGGAGCATCGGCGTCCCGCCGGTGTGTGGGGTCGCCGCCACGTTGCTCCCCGCTTTACTTCGCGCCGGCGGGCAGCATAATCGCCGCACGGAGAAGGCATCAATGCCGCTGGCGGAGGCAATGAGCGGCACGGTCGCAAAGTCCAATCAGGGAGTCTGTTTCCGCGCCAGTCGTGCGCTTGACCCTGCGTGCGGTGCGGGTATCTTGAGTGGTTGTATGGCTAACATCAGGCGAACTTCGTGACGCAGTTGACCGATCAGGCGAGAATTCCAGCCGTCGAACTGCTCGATCTGCGCGGCCTCGCCACAGCGCTCCAGCGCCGGTACGAGACTGGACGGTCGATCGAGCACCGGAAGAAGTACGGCCAGTTCTTCACTCCCGCACGGGTCGCGACCTTCATGGCCGGATTGCTCTCGACGCTGGGTCGGAGGATGCGCATTCTCGACGCGGGTGCGGGCACGGGTACGCTGTCCGCCGCCGTGTGCGAGCGCGTCGCGGCGCACGGCGCACCGCACTTCGTGGAACTTGTGCTGTACGAAGCGGAGCGGAGCCTCGTGCCTCTCCTCGAAGAGACCATG
>CAYMXT010000284.1:0-4178 GCA_964394415.1 uncultured Planctomycetales bacterium | reverse complement strand
CCAGCCGACCGCACCCTGGTGACGCAGGTGATCGAGATGCCGGCCGACCCGAATGTCGCCGAAGCGGTGACGCAGTTGCGCTACTTCTGGGATCCGAACCAGCCCAGCACGCTCGGCCTGCTGTACCAGGTCGTTGACGCGAACGGAGTTAAGACGCAGTTTGGGTATGATGCCTGGGGCTACTCGAACAGCTTGCGCGAAGGCTGGTTTGATCCCCAGCGCCTGAGCGAGTTTCCGGTGAACTTCGAGAGCGGGCACGACGCCTGCGGCAGGACCACCTCCGCATCAGCCGACGCGGCCTGCTCGGACATCGAATGGGATTCGAATAGCGACATGCGCTGGGCTTTTTGCTGCTTTGAGTTCAGCGGATTCGGTGCGCTTCGGTTGGGCGAGTCGCCCATCCCGGACCAGTTCGACTATGGCGACGCCGCCCAGTGCCTGGAGTCGGCCACGTACGACGTGGTGGGACGCTTGCAGTCGATGAAGCGGTGTTTCTATACCGACCGTACGGACCTGGAAGGCGCGCGCGAATTCGACGTGTCGTACGACGAGTTGGGCAATCCGATCACCCGCGCGGTGACCGCTCGCGATCCCAACGATCTGGCCGACGCCGTTACCCGCATTTTCGCGTACGAGATGTATGACGCCGACGGTCGCGTCACGCGGCGCGTAGGGCCCGAGCAGCCGAACGGCCAGGTCACGGACGTTTCGTACGACGAGCTCGGCCGAGTGGCGACGATCGACCGCGGAGATTTGGGCGCCGCAATGACGTACGATGCGGCCGGCCGGCTGACGAAAATCGATTACTCGAACGGCGCCGAGATTGTCCGGGAGTATGACGAGGTCGACCGACTTACGACAATCTCGCACAAGGACGCTAACGGCCAGGCCCGGCTTTCCATCGAGTACGAGTGGACGATCAACAACTGGGTCGAGAGCCGCACGGAAACCGACGCGACGGCCAATCCGGCCAAGGTGGCGCTGGTGGAGTTCGATTACGATCAGCGCGGGCGGCTGACGCGCGAAACGCGCACGCAGGACAGCGTGACAAAGTACGACCTGACGTATGCGTACGACCAGCTCGGCAACCGAACGTCCAAGGACGACGCGGTCGCAGGTACGCACGTCGCGTACGAATACGATACCGACATCGTCGACCCGAACACCATGGAGTTTCCCTCGCGCAACAACCGGCTGCTGCGCTACCAGATATTTGACAATGCGGAACACCTGCTTCGCACGGTGTCGTACACGTACTATCAGTCCGGCCACGCCAGCAACATCGCGATCAAGGACGAGTACGTCGACGCCCAGACCACGCCGGGCGATCCGAACGACTACAACTGGCACTACGACCTGGGGCTGTTCTACTGGACCAACGGCACGCTCTGGCGGGCGGTCTGGGGGCGTTATCAGACCGAGCCGGCCGACCCGAACGACCCGAACGGCCCGCAGGTGCCCGACGATGACACCTACCAGATTCAGCACGCCCGCGAGTTCCGCTACGACGACCCGCGGGCGCGCTACCTCGTGACGGATTTCACGACGCCGGGCGTCAACCCGGACACCTGGACCGTCGAAGGCGACGTGCGCTGGACAGACTACGACGGCGTGACGCCGTATAATGACGCCGTGATCGACGACGGGTTCAGCCTGAGCGAGACGACGCGCTACCTGGGCGCTGGTGGCGGGGTGGAGACGCTGGACAGTGAGGGCGCGGTGACCGACACGCGCTACCTGCACGGCGACCTGATCGACAGCGCGATGCAGGCCAGCGACGTGGACGGGCTGTTCGCCGGCACGGGCGGCGGCTTTGGCGCCGGCCAAGGGGGCGGCCAGAGTGGCGCGGGCGTTTCGCCGGCGGCGGCGTACACGGCGTTCGGCGAAGCGGTCGGGCCGGCGGGCGTCGGCGATGCGTCGATGCACGCGAACCTGGGCACGCGCTACCAGTACGCCGGCGGCTGGGGGTACGAGAGCGGGCTGCTTTCGCTGGCGGGTGCGAATGCCCTGCTGCCGCCGATCACGTTGCAGCACCTCGGCTGGCGCTGGTACCAGGCGGACAGCGGGCGGTTCGTGCAGCGGGATCCGATTGGGATTCGCGGCGGAATAAACGTCTACCACTATGTTGAAGCAGACCCGTTAGGAGCCACGGACGCGAGCGGCCTGACGTCGAAGGCAGCACCGCGCGTCAAAGGGCTGCCGAACCCCTGGAATACTCAGCTCAAGAACCTCTGGAAGGCACTTCGTACGCGGATATCGTGGCGGGTGCTCGGATCCACGACGCTCAAGTCCGCGACAACGTGGTTCGGAACTGCTGCGACGGTGGGCTGGGCTGGGGGCGACATCCTCGTGGTCTGCACGCCCATCGAGGATTGGACCGCAGAACTTCTATTGGTCGGAGCTGAGTTCGTTGACAACGTCACCGATGGGAACTGGAAGGGCAATCCGGACCCGTTGGGTGGCTTTTGCCTTGTTGAAGACACCATCGTCTGGACGGTTGATGGACCCACGTCTATCGGAGAACTGTCGGTCGGGGATGAGGTTGCGGCGCCGGAGATTGGTCGGTGTGAGATGGGCGCCGGTACAGTTACCGCCATTCGTACAGGCTTCACATCGCATCTCATCGAAATCGAAACGGCCGACGACCTGATTCGGGCATCGACGACCCACCCATTCCTGACGAGCACGAGGGGCTGGGTTCGCGCCGCCGACTTGCGTGTCGACGATCAACTTGTGACCGCTGATTCCGAAGCCGTTTCAATCTCGCACATTCGCCGCGTACGCCTGGTTGTTCCGGTGACTGTCGCTGACGTTGCGGTTTCTCCTCAGAACGCGTTTCTGGTTGGTGTGCGGGGTGTTACTGTTCACAACAAGCTGTATCCGTAGTAGTAACCGGAGCGTCAGAGGCACACATGGCAGTTTTGAATGCGTGGTTTCGCAATCGACCGCGTGCCTGCAGGCGCTGTGGGTCGAACCAGCTTGTTGCCGAGGGTCCGACGGCGCAGCAGGACCAGCGGTTCTCGGTCAGGTGGCGATGTACGGAATGCGGGACACTCACGGCTATCGCGCCCCGCCGATGGCAGGTGTGGCTGATTGTCCTGCTATGGTGGCTGGGCGTGGCTGTAGTTCCATATGCTTTCGCGCGCCTCTATCCGGTTATCGGTGAGTGGCCCGCATTCGGACTGTGCTCCGTGTGGATCGCCCTTCATTTGCTGAATGGATGGCGCCTACTTCGACGGCTCCAAATGTTACGGGACAGCGGATGATGCTAGGGGGTAGGTGGGGCATCGGCGGTCCGACCCCGGGGTGCCCACCGCCGGGCGGGCACGACTTGACGTGTTTGCGACGGCCACGCCAGCAACATCGCGATCAAGGACGAGTACATCGACGCTCAGACCACGCCGGGCGATCCGAACGACTACAACTGGCACTACGACCTGGGGCTGTTCTACTGGACCAACGGCACGCTCTGGCGGGCGGTCTGGGGGCGTTATCAGACCGAGCCGGCCGACCCGAACGACCCGAACGGCCCGCAGGTGCCCGACGATGACACCTACCAGATTCAGCACGCCCGCGAGTTCCGCTACGACGACCCGCGGGCGCGCTACCTCGTGACGGATTTCACGACGCCGGGCGTCAACCCGGACACCTGGACCGTCGAAGGCGACGTGCGCTGGACAGACTACGACGGCGTGACGCCGTATAATGACGCCGTGATCGACGACGGGTTCAGCCTGAGCGAGACGACGCGCTACCTGGGCGCTGGTGGCGGGGTGGAGACGCTGGACAGTGAGGGCGCGGTGACCGACACGCGCTACCTGCACGGCGACCTGATCGACAGCGCGATGCAGGCCAGCGACGTGGACGGGCTGTTCGCCGGCACGGGCGGCGGCTTTGGCGCCGGCCAAGGGGGCGGCCAGAGTGGCGCGGGCGTTTCGCCGGCGGCGGCGTACACGGCGTTCGGCGAAGCGGTCGGGCCGGCGGGCGTCGGCGATGCGTCGATGCACGCGAACCTGGGCACGCGCTACCAGTACGCCGGCGGCTGGGGGTACGAGAGCGGGCTGCTTTCGCTGGCGGGTGCGAATGCCCTGCTGCCGCCGATCACGTTGCAGCACCTCGGCTGGCGCCGGGTGCCATGCCGACCCCTCAGGTCGGCATGCGTGCTGCGGGAGCACGAC
>CAYMXT010000283.1:0-4202 GCA_964394415.1 uncultured Planctomycetales bacterium | reverse complement strand
ACGCCCTGGGCCTGCCGCAGCTTGTCGCGGCGGACCTGAATCACGACGGCGTGCTTGATCTGACGGATGTGCAGTTGTTCCTGGGCGGCCAGTTGCCGCCCCCGGCGCTGGCGCCGGAACCAGAGAACCCAGCGGAGGTCGATTAGCAGGGCGCCCGGCGCGCGCTACATGCGTGCAACCTGGGCAATGTCCCATAACCAAATGGTGTCCATAATCCCGCGGTTAGGGTGTTGACTTGCGGCATCGATGTTGTTTCACTGCGACTGTTGGGCGCGCTTCGGGCCGATTCGCGCACCGGTGGAACTCACGTCATGCCGCGCGCGCTGCCCGAGTGGCTGCACTACCGGAGTGCAATGGTCGCGAAGGGAGACATGTCATGCCGCGAGCGGGTCTTTGCATTTCACGATCGGCGTCTGCCGCTGTCGTCGCGCTCGCCGCGCTTGGCGGATACGCGCGCGCGGAGACCATCACCTGGACTGGCGGCGCCGGGACCAATTCCTGGCACACGCCGGCGAACTGGGATCTGAGCCGCGTGCCGGGGGCGGGCGACGTCGTCGTCATTCCCGACATGACGCCGGACGTAAACGTCACGTATTCGAGCGGCACGACGTCGGTCGACAGCCTGACGAGCGCAGAAGCCCTCACGCTAAGCGGGGGTACCCTGAACATCACCGACCCGAACACGCCGTCCACGCTGAACGGAGCGTTGACCCTGAGCGGAACGCTGGGCGGCGGGGGTGCAGTCACGGTCAACGGCGCGATGAGCTGGACCAACGGAACCATGTCCGGGACCGGGCAGACGATCATCGGCTCGAGCGGGAGCCTGAGCATCAGCGGTACGGCCGCACGGACGCTGGCCCGCGTGCTGGAGAACCACTCGCCGAGCGCGACCTGGACCGACGGGCAGATCACATTCATCAGCGGAACCCTCACGAACGCGGCCGACGGGACGCTGACGGTCAACTTGGCGGTCAACCGCGCCTTCGCCAACGGCGGCGGGACGAACGTGGTCAACAACGCGGGCACGTTCAACAAGGCCGGCGCGACGACGCTGACCGCCAACGGCAGCGTCCCCTTCAACAACACCGGCACACTCAACGTGCAGGCCGGGACGCTGAACATCAACGGCGGGGGCACGAACAATGGTGCGATCGACATCAGTACGGGGGCGACCCTGGACATCGGTAGCGCGTACACATTCGGCGTCAGCTCCGACCTGACCGGCCCGGGGACCCTGAAGATCACCTACCTTCTCGACATCAACGGCGATGATTCGGTGCCGTGCGCGGTCGAGCTGACCAATACGCTGCGCGGGTCGGGACACCCCACGTTTACGGGGACGTTCAACTGGGCCGCCGGGACCATGTCCGGGACCGGGCAGACGATCATCGGTTCGAGCGGAAGCCTCAGCATCAGCGGCACGGCGACGCGGACGCTGGCCCGCGTGCTGGAGAACCACTCGCCGAGCGCGACCTGGACCGACGGGCAGATCACATTCATCAGCGGAACCCTCACGAACGCGGCCGACGGGACGCTGACGGTCAACTTGGCGGTCAACCGCGCCTTCGCCAACGGCGGCGGGACGAACGTGGTCAACAACGCGGGCACGTTCAACAAGGCCGGCGCGACGACGCTGACCGCCAACAGCGGAGTTCCCTTCAACAACACCGGCATGGTCGACGTCCAGGGCGGGCTGCTCTCCCTGGAGAGCGGCGGCACCAGCACCGGAGCCTTCATGATGGCCGCGGGCGCGACGCTCGCGCTCGACGGCACGCACGCGCTCAATAGCGGCGCTTCGATGAGCGGCCTTGGCACGCTGAAGGTGGCGGGCGGGACGACCACGGTCTCCACGCCACTGGCGTGGGCGGGCAACTTGGCCATCAGCGGCGGAACGGCCGCCTTCAACGCTGCCGCCGACGTGGGCGGAGGCTTGGACCAGACCGGCGGCACGCTGAGCGGCTCGGGCGAGGTGACCTTCAGCGGCGCCTCGACCTGGAGCGACGGCGCGATGTCGGGGACGGGGACGACCAAGATCGGCGCCGGCGTACCCTCGGTGGCCACGTTAAACATCACCCCCGGCAGCGGCGGCATCGTGGACCTCAACCGTGTACTGGAAAACAACGGCACGGTCACCTTCACCCTGACCGGCAGCGCCTCCTACATGGATATGAGCGGGGGAACCCTCACCAACAATGGCACGTTCCAGACGTCTGTTTCCGCCAGCGGGACGCTCCGCATCCGCGGCCTGGGCGGCGCCAATGCCTTCACGAACAACGGGACGCTGACCAAGCAGGGCACGAACACGCTGGAGGTCTCCAACAGTGGCGCCAACGTGCCGGTCAACAACGGCGGAACCGGCTCGGTCGACGTCCAAAGCGGGCTGCTCTCCCTGGAGAGCGGCGGCACCAGCACCGGAGCGTTTGTGATGGCCGGCGGTACGACCCTCGCGCTTAGCGGGACGCACGCGCTCAATAGCGGCGCTTCGATGAGCGGCCTTGGCACGCTGAAGGTGGCGGGCGGGACGACCACGGTCTCCACGCCACTGGCGTGGGCGGGCAACTTGGCCATCAGCGGCGGAACGGCCGCCTTCAACGCTGCCGCCGACGTGGGCGGAGGCTTGGACCAGACCGGCGGCACGCTGAGCGGCTCGGGCGAGGTGACCTTCAGCGGCGCCTCGACCTGGAGCGACGGCGCGATGTCGGGGACGGGGACGACCAAGATCGGCGCCGGCGTACCCTCGGTGGCCACGTTAAACATCACCCCCGGCAGCGGCGGCATCGTGGACCTCAACCGTGTACTGGAAAACAACGGCACGGTCACCTTCACCCTGACCGGCAGCGCCTCCTACATGGATATGAGCGGGGGAACCCTCACCAACAATGGCACGTTCCAGACGTCTGTTTCCGCCAGCGGGACGCTCCGCATCCGCGGCCTGGGCGGCGCCAATGCCTTCACGAACAACGGGACGTTGACCAAGCAGGGCGGCAACACCCTGCGTATTTACTCCAGTGGCGCCAACGTGCCGGTCAACAACTCCGGCCTCATCAATGTGGATGCGGGGACGCTCACTTTCGAAGCGGGCTTTCTGAACTTCTCCGGCACGACGCTGACTGGCGGGACATACGACATCGCCGGCACGTTCAAGTTCACAAACGCCAACATCGTGACGAACGCCGCCACGATCGTGCTGGACGGGCCGGCTTCGGCGCTCGTCAACCAGTCCGACGCCAACGGCCTCGCCAACTTTGCCACGAACGCCGCCGCCGGGAGTTTTACGATCGCCAACGGCCGCAACCTCACGGCCGCGGGCGCGTTTGCCAACGTCGGCGGCCTCACGGTCGGTCCGGGGGCCTGCACGTTCACCAGCACGGGCAACTACACGCAGACCGCCGGGACGACGACGCTCGACGGCGCCAGTGCGGTGCTGACCGCGGCCGGCGCCTCCAACATCGACATACAGGGCGGCGTGTTGCGAGGCACGGGCGGCGTCAACCGCCCGGTGACGAGCGCCGGCAGCGTCAGTCCGGGGCTTTCGCCGGGCCAGTTGAGCGGGGGCAGCACGTACACGCAAAGCGCCGCCGGCAGCCTGGACATCGAGCTGGGCGGGCCGACCGCCGGCACGGACTACGACGTGCTGGCGCTGAGCGGGGCGGCGGTGCTGGCGGGGACGCTGAACGTGTCGCTGATCAACGCGTACGATCCGCCGCCCGGTGCTACGTTCACGATCCTGACCGCCGGGGCGCGCAGCGGCGAATTCGACACGGCGAATCTGCCCGCCAGTCACTGCTGGTCCATTACCTATGGCGCGACGGACGTGACGCTCAGCGTGGCGCCCGCCGCGGTGGTCGTCGATGTCGCGCTCGCGGGACTGGAGTTGTCGCCGAGCGTCACGCGTTGCGTCCGCTTCGAGCTGTTCAGCGCGTGCAACCCGCCGACGTCGGTCGTCGTTGACCAGTTACTCACTTTCACGAACGGGCAGGCGTTGGGCGTGTCGCTGCCGGGCGTGGCGTGCGGTACGTACACGTGCATCACCGCGCAAGACCGGCTGCACACGCTGGGGTGGATCATCAGCCCGATCCCGCAGAGCAGCGGCGTTTACACGCCGAGTTTCCTCGGAGCCGACGCCCTGGTCAGCGGCGACCTGTATGACGATGAGTTCGTGGACATCATCGATTACGGCGTGTTCGTGGTGAACTGGGGCG
>CAYMXT010000282.1:0-4223 GCA_964394415.1 uncultured Planctomycetales bacterium | reverse complement strand
ACAGGACGATGATGCGGTTCTTGTACTTGTCGAGCGTCGGGGTGCCTTCGGCGTTCAACCAGGCGGTGGCGAACAGTTCCGGGGCTCGTTCGCCGATGATCGCCCGTATGACCGGCGGCGGGGGTTCTTTGTCCGACTTGCTCCGGTCGTCGCGCTTCTTGCCGCGGTCGGGCGGCTGCTGGCCAAAGGCCGTGACGGCCAGTACCGCGATGCACATCGCCACGCTGAATCGCCGAGCGTTAGACATCCGCGCACTCCTCATACCCGTGACGAATTCCCTGCGCCCCAGCGCGCCAACAGCTTAGCGGGACCTGGCGCGCGTGCCAACTGGCGTCGCGTTGCCGCGCCTCGCGGACCAACCTATCATCCGAACGACGGTTCGCGCGACGGTCAGAACCAGTCGCGTCAGTGCCGGGCCGGCCGGTTCCGCCGGACGGCTTCGAGTTTCGCGGAGAACGACGATGAAGATCAGCATCACGTACTGCCAGCAGTGAGACTATCGGCCCAAAGCCGCCAGTTTGGCGGACGCGATCAAGTCGGCCTTGGGGTTCGAGTCGGAACTCATCGCCGGGGCGGGCGGAATCTTCGACGTGCAGGTCAACGGCAAGCTGGTTTTCAGCAAGCACGCGCAGGGGCGTTTCCCGGAGCACGACGAGATTCTGGATCTGTTGCGACCGGCCAAGGTTCGCTGAGCCAGGGAGCGCGGAACTTGGGACCGCGAATCCCGGCGCGCTGGGACAGCGGCACGCGGCGCGTGATTCAGCCGGCGCCGCGCCGCTCGACTTGACTTCTCGGGGACGCGCGCCGAATAATCAGAGTGGTGTGTTCGGGTTATTCCGCGGGCTGTCCGCTGGATCCCACCTCGCGCCGTCAGCCTGTCCGGGGCGCAGGCCTGGAGGTAAGTGACATGAAGCGTCTGGCACCGACCCTGCTACGAATCCTCGCCGTCGCGCTCGCGGCGACGGGACTGCCGGCCACGGCCATTACCGTGGATCCTTACTACGCCGGCAGCTATACGGCTTACGATCTGGGCAGCGTGCCCGGCGTGCCCCCACTCTACGGCGGGCTGACGATCAAGTTCGATGACCCCAACGTGCTCGTTATCGGCGGCAACGCGAACACCGCCCCCGGGGCACTCTGGGCGATCACCGTCATCCGCGACGCTGGCAGCCACATCGTCGGCTTCTCCGGTGCCGCCAGCTTCTTCGCCGAAGCCGCCTACAACGACGGCGGCGTCGTCTACGGCCCGGCACACGTACTCTTCCTGGCGCGCTGGCCCGTGAATCAACTCGGGCAAACGGTGTTCGGCAGCACCATCACCGACAAAATCATCGACCTCGCCCCGTTCGGCGTCGAAGGCTCCCACTCGGCCCTGAACTTCGTCCCGCCCGACTTCCCGGCCGCCGGACACCTCAAGCTCGTCACCTGGGCCGGGGGACAGTGGAACGATGTCTCGATCGCCCCGGACGGTTCCGGCACCTACGACGTGACCGGCGTAACCGAGGTGCCCGCGTCACGGCTGCCCGGCGGCCCCGAGGGGTTCGTCTTCGTGCCACTCGGCTCGCCGCTCTT
This sequence comes from uncultured Planctomycetales bacterium, assembly GCA_964394415.1. GTDB lineage: Bacteria > Planctomycetota > Phycisphaerae > UBA1845 > Fen-1342 > JAGVEP01. The sequence goes on along the minus strand of CAYMXT010000282.1, from coordinate 2,651 downwards.
CCCCGGGCCCAGCATGCTCGTTTCGGAGTACAGCGCCGGGCGCGTGGCCACCTATGAGCTGGACGGGAACGCCGACCCGATCGTCGCCACGCGCCGCGACTTCATCACCGATCTGGGCGGCGCCGAAGGGGCCGCGATCGACCCGCTGACGGGCGACTACCTGTTTTCCACGTTCGGCGGCGGCGACCGTGTCATCGTGGTGCAGGGCTTCGTGCCGCCGCCGCCCCGCGGGGCGTGCTGCCTCGCCGGCGGGCTGTGCGCCGAGCATACCGCCGACGATTGTCAGGCCCTCAGCGGCGTGTTCAAGGGCGCCGGCACGGCCTGTGTCAACTGCATCTGCGCTGGGTGCGTCGGCGATTGCAACTGCGACACCGTGATCGACTTCGACGACATCAACCCGTTCGTCGCGGCCCTTTCCGGCGGACAGCCGTGCAACTTCGCCAACTGCGACATCAACTGCGACGGCGTGATCGACTTCGACGACATCAACCCGCTGGTCGCGCTGCTCAGCTCGGGCGCCGTGTGCCCGCCGTAGCCGGCGCCCCGCGGCACCCGTCGCCGCGATCAGGACGGTTCGGTCTCGGCGACCTCCGGATCGCTCGCCTCCGGCGCGGGCGCCTGCAAGGCGCGCGGGCGCGTGTCCACCGAGTTCAGCAGCTCGATTTCCGGCCCGCTGGCTGCGCCCAGCTCTTTGAATCGCCGAGCCGCGACGAGCACGCGGGTCTCGAATGAGCCGACAGCCTTGTTGTAAGCCTCCAGCGCGCGGTCCAGTCCGGTCCCCACGCCCGCCAGGTGCTCGGCGAGCACGCGCAGGCGGTCGTAGAGCGTCCGGCCGAGCGCGCTGATCTCCGCCGCGTTTTGCGCCATCCGCTCCTGCCGCCAGCCGTACGCCACGGCGCGCAGCAGCGCGATGAGCGTGGTGGGCGTGGCGATGAGCACACCCTGCTCGACGCCGGCCTCGATCAAGGCCGGGTCCTGCTCCAGGGCGGCGCTGAAAAAGCTCTCGCCGGGCAGAAAGAGCACGACAAACTCGGGGGCCGGCTGAAACTGCTCCCAGTACGCTTTCGCCGCCAGTTGACCGAGGTGCCGGCGGACCTGCCCCGCGTGTTCGCCCAGTCGCACCCGCCGCGTTGCGTCGTCCTCGGCTTCCAGGGCCTCGAGGTACGCGGCCAGGGGCGTCTTGGCGTCCACCACGACGTTCCGTTGATTCGGCAGCCGCACAATCAGGTCGGGCCGCAGGCGGCCGTCGGCGGTGTCCACGGATTCCTGCTGCACGAAGTCGCAATGCGCGATCATCCCCGCCATTTCGACGACCCGCTGAAGTTGGATTTCGCCCCAGCGGCCGCGCACGGTCGGGGCCCGCAGCGCCTTGACCAGATTGCCGGTCTGTGCGTGCAACTGAAGCTGGGTCGTCGCCAGGGCCTTGAGCTGTTCGGTCAGTCCCGCATACGCCCCGCTGCGGGTCTTCTCCAACTCCTGGATCTTCACATCGACTTTGTCGAGCGATTCTTTCAGCGGTTTGACCAGCTCGCCGATCGCCTTCTGGCGGCCGTCCAGGTCGCCCTTGGCGCCCTCCTGAAAGCGCTCGAGCGTCGTCTTCGCCAGCTCCAGAAACGCCTGGTTGTTGCTCTTCAGCGCGTCGGACGAAAGGGCTTTGAACGCATCCCCGAGCTTTTGCTGCGCTTCGTTGAGCAGCGCGAGCTTCGCCTCCGCCGCCCGGCGTTCCTCGCGCAGCGTCGTGTCCAGCTCGGCGATTCGCGCGGTTAACGTCGTACGCTCGGACTGCAACTGAACTGCCTGCGCGACGGCCGCGTCTTGTGCGCCGCGCAGTTCCTCTATTTGTCGCTCCCGGCCTTGCAGCCGCTCGCTCAGCGTCGCCCGCTCGGCCGCCGTATCCGCCGCTCGTGCGTTGGCCCGCTCCGTTGCGCCGCGCGACAGCACCCAAGCCAACATAACTCCGACCGCCCCGCCAACGACGAACCCCACAAGCAGTGCTACCGCGTCCATACGCCCATTGTCCGCGCTGCGGCCCGCGCCGGCCAGCGCGACGCCGGCGGTCTCGGCATGCGCGGGATGGGCCGGCGCTGCCAGGGTCATGCACAACAACGTCCCCACGATGCGCGGCGGGTTCATGCGTCCCGCCACGCCACGGTCTGAAGCTGGCGCGCGTGCCTGTGGCTTAACAACGCGCGAGCGCGATAGCCTTGCACCAAACTGGATGGACGCCGAAGTGCGAAGCGTCCGCGTGCCCAAACACCAAGGGACCGCGATCGATGAGCGCTCGCGGTGGCCATTATGAATCTGACCAGGGTCGATTCAATGGGGGGCTGGGGCTTGACAAAGGCACCCCTGAACCGGCGCAACCGGGGCCGGTCGGCGCGGGACACGGGGTAGACTGGCCACGCCCCTTGCCGCGGGGCGCCGGGGCTGGTAGACTTGCTGGACTACGAAGGACTCGGAGTTTCGCGTATGTCCATCGACCGCTCGTTGCGTCTGAAAAGCTCACTGGAACGCCACCGGAACGTGCTAAGCCGGGCGGAGCGGGTCGCGTCCCTGGTCGAGCAGGAACGCTGGCCGGATGGGCGCTCGCCGCTCCATTTGCCCAAGATTGCGCATCGCAAGACCAAGGCCGTCAAGAAGAAGGCCAAGGC
>CAYMXT010000281.1:0-4225 GCA_964394415.1 uncultured Planctomycetales bacterium | reverse complement strand
GACCTCGACGGCGACCGCGTCACGTTTCACCAGCCACCCATCACGCTGACCGGCGAAGCCGGGCCACCCAAGCGCGTCTGGTGCTATCTCGCCGTCAACGCCGTCAACGAGCTGCCCTCTGGCATTCAACTGACAGACGAGGACGGCCAGGCGCTGCTCGCAGAATTCCCGCTGCCGCCCGTGCCACCGGTCCCGCTGCACGGCGATGACGTGCTGGTTCTGGACCTCAGCTACCCCGCGGTATCCGCCTTGAACGGTCTCACCACGCCCGGGTGGCAGCCGGGGCAACCGACCGAGGGCGCGCGGCGCACGTATCGCAACTACGCCATCGCGCACGCCGCCCCGGTTGACCTGCCGGATCGCTGGTGGGGTCTGGAAGCGGTGGACGTGATCGTTTGGGACCAGCCCGATCCGGCCATCATGAGTATCCCGCAGCGCGACGCGCTCGCCGAGTGGGTGCGGCGTGGCGGGCAACTGATCGTCGGCGTGGGGGCTTCCTGGCCGGCGCTTCAGAAGAGCGAGCTGGCGGAAATCCTGCCGCTGGCCGGTGACGGACCGACGATCTCGGTGCAGAGGTTCGACACGCTCTTTACGCGGCTGGGGCACGCCGAGTGGAAAAGCCGCGCGTTCCGCGACCCGGTGCCGGTCACTTTGGCGTCGCCGGCCCCAGGTGCGTTTCGCACGTTCGGCGAATTCGGCCCGCGGAATGAGCCGGTGCATCTGGTCACGATGCGGCTGGTGGGGGCGGGGCGCGTCGTCGCGACGGCCGCCGGGCTGCGTGACCTCACCAGCGTGCCGCTGGACCCAGAGCAGTTCTGGGCACTGCTGCTGGACGTGAACACCTACTCCGCTGGGTATGCGAAAAACCAGCAGTCCCTCATGAACCAATTCACGCCGACGGGGGTGCCCTGGCTTTACGAGGAACTGGTCAAGCCGGTGTCATTTGGGGCCGCATCCGCCCTGCGCGGCGTGACCGTACTCCTGTTCGTGGTCGCGTATGTGCTGGCGGCCACGCTGGCGAGCTGGTGGTGGCTGCGGCGGCGCGGCTGGACGCAGTGGAGCTGGCCGGTGTTCGCCGGCTTCGCCGTCGCGGGCGGCGGCGCGAGCCTGGGCACGGTCAGCGCGATGCGCGGCCTGATCGGCGGCGTGCAGAGCCTGTGCGTGCTGGATGTCGAGCCGGGAACGACCAAGGTCCACGGGCGTTGTTGGTTCGGCTATCGCAGTCCGCTGCGGCAGCGCGTCGAGCTGGCGCTGCCGGGCGACGGCAACTTCCTGCGGCCGCTCGCCCGGCACCCGCGCGTGCCGAACTACTACATGACCTCGGCTCGGTATGCCGCTGCCCCCACGCAGGCGACGCTCAGCGATGTCCTGGTCCGCGGCACGCTGAAGCAGTTCGAAGGCCGCTGGCAGGGCGACCTCGACGGCCTGCTGCGCGGCGACCTGACCGTGGATCGCCGGTCCGGCCGGTTGCTGCCGACGAGCTGGCTGGCGAACGACACCAGCGTCGGGCTGGCCGGCGGATATTTGCTCTACATCGACCCGCGACAGGACGACGGCGCGGGCGTACCCTGGCGGGCCACGGGCCTGACGCAGCCCTATCCGCTGCCCGAGACCGCCGGCGGCGCAGTGGATCGCGAGATACCGCCGGCGGCCAACATCCTGGCCGTGCGCGTCGCTGCCCTCCCGCCGGGGCAGCAGATTCGCGGCCTGGGCGCGGGGGATTACGAACGGGTGGACGCCGAATGGGTGGCGTGGGCCCGGCGTCCGACCCGCAAGCGCAGCGAGATGTACCAGTGGCAGCGCGACCTGCGCACGCTCTGGGCCGCACAGCAGACCTGGGCCGACAACAGCGTCCTTGCCGCGTTGCGCGGCACCCTGCCGGACGGGCTGTCGGCCGTGCTGCTCTCGTCGACTCGGAACTTCCACCTGCCCAACCGCACGGACGACTTTGACGCGGCGATCGGCGGGCCGCGCAGCGACGGCGTGCCGGGCCTCGACATCTCACACTGGCTGGTCCGCGGACAGGCCGTGTTCATCGCGTGGACGGAAACCCCAGGCCCGGCCCGGTTGCACCGCAACGGTTGGCCGCTCGACGCGCTGGCCGGCCTGACGGTCTACCGGGTACGATTGCCGTTGAGCTACGAAGGCGCGCCGCCGCGCGGGGACGCCGAACCGTGATCATCCAGACCATCAACCTGACCAAACGCTACGGCACGCTGACGGCGCTCAACAACCTGCATTTGGGGATCGAGCCGGGCGAGTGTTTCGGCTACATCGGTCCGAATGGGGCGGGCAAGACGACCACGATCCGCATTCTGGCGACGCTGCTCCAGCCAACCTGGGGCGAGGCGCGTGTCTGCGGGCACATCGTCGGCTACGAGTCCCGCCAGATTCGTCCGCTGATCGGGTACGTCCCCGATTTCTTCGGGGCGTACGAAGACATGGTGGTGCAGGAATACCTCGAGTTCTTCGCGGCGGCATACAACCTGGTGGGTAAGCAGCGAATGCGGGTCGTGGGCGACGTGCTCGAGCTGACCGACCTGACCGCGAAGCGGGATGCGCCGGTTGATGGGCTTTCGCGGGGCATGAAACAGCGCCTGAGCATCGCCCGCGTCCTGCTGCACGACCCGCAGGTGTTGCTGCTCGATGAACCGGCCAGCGGCCTCGATCCGCGGGCTCGCATCGAAATCCGCGCCCTGCTCAAAGAGCTGCACCGGATGGGTAAGACCATCCTCATCAGCTCGCACATCCTGCCCGAGCTGGCGGACCTGTGTACGAGCATCGGCATCCTCGAACAGGGCGAGCTCGTGTTTCAGGGGCCGGTCCGCGAGGCGGTCCGCCGGGCGCGGCTGGGGACGACCGTTCACGTCGTTACGCCGGACGACGCCGAGCGGGCGCAGCAGGTGCTCACCGCGTTGCCGGGCGTCGAGGCGGTGCAGGTGCAGGACGGGGCGTTGCTCGTGCGTCTGACCACGGAAACCAGTGACTTCAGCTTCATTGCCCAAGCCCTGATTGCGAATCGGCTTCGCATTCACGAGTTGAAGCCGGAGGAAGTAGACCTGGAGACGGCGTTCATGCGGCTGACAAAAGGAGTGGTGCAGTAGCTTCGTCACGCTGTATTTGATAATCGTTTATTAACATGCGACGCTGCGAGGAGTCGAAGACCGCATCAGGGCCAGTCTGATATTGACCCGCCCCGGCCGCGTTGGTATCATTGCAGATTGGAGTGAAGAGTCACATGAGCCGCGCCGGACGAGTGTCGGGCGCGTTTCGTCCGTGGTGAGGAGGAGAAACGGTGTTTCCCGTAAAGTACGCGCGCACTCTCTCGTTGCTTGCTCTGGTCGTGGCTGGTCTGTCTGGCGGGGCGGCGATGGCCGACCTCATTGGTCCGATGTTGGTTGTCGAAGCCGTGAACGGGCACGGTTCGGGGCAATTCGTCTTGCCTGTGAACCCGGACTGGTATGACCCCAACACCGGCACGTGGACTTGGAACTCGGTCGACCCGATCGAGATCCGTGATCCCTACAGCAACTACTTGCTTGCCACGATGACGGAGTGCGCGCTTACCATCACGGAGGATCCGCAGGTCAACCTTGCATTCGCCGTGTTGGCCGGCAGCGGCGACACGCATTTCCAGATCGCCACGGCGTTGCTGCCGGTCTCGCCGACGATCACGTCGGGAGAGGGCCGGGCGAGCGCCGCGTTTACCGTCACCGACGGCGATAGCAACGGCGCGCTGCTGACCGGCACCGGCGGCGCCGGCGGCAACAAGGCGTACTTGGCGCACTACAACGGCTTCGTCCCCGGCGGCACGCCGATCACCGAACAGATCGAGTCGGTGCTCGCGCCGCCGGACGGCACGGGCAACCTGTCCGTGAACATCCCGCCGGTCGGCTACCTGCCAATCGCAGGCACGGTCTACGACATGAGCGCGATGGTCGATTTCGTTCTGTCCGGCAACGACCTCGCGAGCGGTACGACGAATTTCGAGATCATCCCCGAGCCGGCCGCGTTCGCCGTGGCGCTGCTCGCGGGCGTGCTGTTGCGCCGCCGGTAAGCGCGCGACGCCGCCTGTCAGAACCCCGGACGCAAGTCCGGGGCACGCCGGCCAACCAGCGCTTCGCACCGTCGGCCCCCCACTTGCGTGGGGGGTTCGGATAGACGGCCCCCCACTTGCGTGGGGGGTTCGGATAGACCGCCCCCCACTTGCGTGGGGGGTTCGGAT
>CAYMXT010000280.1:1566-4230 GCA_964394415.1 uncultured Planctomycetales bacterium | reverse complement strand
ACCGGGACTGGGGCCATCCCGAGCGCATTGCCGACGCCCTGGCGGGCGACAACGCTCAGTGATCGCAGCTCGGCGGTCCGGTGTCGGCGATTCCCTCCAGGCCGTCGCGAAATAGCCGGTCGTCATAGCAGGCAGGGCCGCCGACGAAGAGGATGCGATCGGTCATCGGTCGGTAGCTGCCGAACTGGTTGGCATCCAGCGCGATCCGCCACTTGCTTGCGGAGCCGGGAACTCGCGTCGCTCGCGTCGCGAAATCGCGCCAGCGCAAGCTGTCGTCGTCACCGGGCACCAGCGGTCCGAACATGCGGAAGCTCCAGCCGTATTCGCTGTCGAACGCGGCGCCATGGAAGGTGACGTCGACCACTACATGCGTGCAGTCGAGCACCTCGAAGCGCACCAGATCGCGTGGATAGCGGTAGTAGCGCGTGCTTGCTTCTATCAGGTCACGTCCATACAGCGAGGAGGGCAGTGCCTGCACATCGGTGGCCTGCTGGCAGCCGCCCGGAATACTGGGCGTGGAGTCGGTCCCGATCACGTCGCTGGTGAAAAAGCCGCCGCTCCCCTCGGGTTGACGAATGATGATCACCGAGGACCCGACGTCGCGCTGGGCCGAATCCATGAAGCCGTCGCCGTTGCCGTCGCCACCGCCGGGTGCGTTGTTCTCGGTGGCGTCGGGGATCCCGTCGCCATCGTCATCGGGCACTTGAGTCAAGCTCCAGATCCCGGTGTTGGTGCCGGCGTGGAGGAGATCGTAGTTGAACGGGTCGACCGCGATCGCCAGCGCGGAATCGGCGGGCAGGCCGATGCTGATCGAGCGCCAGCTGGCACCGCCGTCCTCGCTCTTGTACACCGATCCCGGATTCGCCGGCGTTCCGGCTCCAGACGCGTACAACGTGTTGCCCGTGGGATCGCTTGGATCGACCGCGAGTGCGCGGATGTCGGCCTGCCCTCGCAGGCCGTTGCCGGAGTCGGTCCAGTTCGCGCCGCCATCGATGGTCTTGTAGATCGAGCCGGAGTTCGCGAGCGAATAGTCGCGCGCGGCCGCCCACAGCACCTGGTCGTTGCCGGGGTGCATTGCCAGTGCCGAGACATCCTGCACCTGATTCACCTTGCCTAGCGCGAGTGGCAAGCCGGTGTTGATCGGGCTCCAGGTAGCGCCGCCATCGAGACTGCGGAAGACGCCGCTGACCCGGTCCGGGGGGGCGGGCAGCCCGGTCATCGCGCCGCTGCTGCCGATGTAGGTGCCGACGTAGAGCCGGTTCGGATCGGTCGGGCTGACGACGATCGGCAACGGCGTGATCTCTTGCCGATAGGAAACCAGAGGCCCATCGCAGACGCCATTGTTGTCCGGGTCGGGGCAGGCGAGGACGCGCTGCTTGATCGGCAGGCCGCTGCTGGCGCCGTCGATCGCACTCCAGGCCAGACCTGCGTCGGAAGTCTTGATCAGACGATACCCGTACTTGCGCAGCGTCAGACGCATGCCCGGAATCGATGTGGTGTCGATCACGGTTGAAGTGATCATGCCATCGGCACTGGCGTAGAGGGTCTGCAGCGGGCCGGCCACGCACGGTCCGGTGGGCGGTGGCGAGGCACAGGAGCGCAAGTCGAGTGCGAGTGCACGCACCACGCCGATTGCGGCGTAGTCATTCGGAGGTGTCCCGAAGCGCGGCAACCCGCCGTCGATCACGTTCCAGGTCAGCCCGCCGGTGAGGCTCTTGTACAAGCCGCCGTTGCCGAAGTGGCTACCGCCGCCATCGACCAGAGAAGCGCGTCCAGCGGCGTAGACCGTCGCGGAATTGACCGGCGGGTACGGCGGCACTCCGCCGACGCCGGCGGTCGTCGGGTCGAAGACGATGGCGCGGATCTGCGCCGCCCGCAGGCCCTGGTTCAGCACGTTCCAGCTGCCACCGACATTGGTCGACCGGTACATCGCCGGCGACGAGAAGTAGACGTCCGAGTATCCGGCGAGCACGGTCTTGGCGGCGCCTGTCCCCGGATCGATGTTGCTCGGGTTCGGATGGATCGCGAGCGCGCGCACCCTGCTCGCGCGCAGGTCCACCTGGCTCGGCTGCCAGGAATTGCCGCCGTCGATGCTGCGGAACAGGCCGTCGCCCTCGGTGGTCAGCCACAAGGTCGAACCGGCGGCCGGGAAATCCGGCGAGGCGGTGATCTGGAACGGATCGACCGGCAGCGCCTTCGCCGGGTTCAGCAGGTCGGTGTAGCTCGGATTCGAGCTCAGCCCGGTGGCCAGGCGGGTGGCGCTTGCACCGCCATCGGTGGAGCGCTGCAGCCCATTGCTCAGCAGGTTGCCGATGGCATCGTCCGAGAAGTAGACGGTGTCGGCCAGGGTCGGATGCGCGAGCACCTGTTCCGCGCTGAACGGGCTGGTCGCGTTGGTCAGCGCCCAGGTGGCACCGTTGTCGTCCGATCGGTACAAGCTTCCGTCGATCGAAGCGTAGACACGGCGCGTGCCACCGCTGCCGGCGCCGAAGGCGATGCCGAGGCCGTATCCGGCTGGTGGGCCGACCGGGTTCCAGTTGGCGCCGGCATCGGTACTGCGGTAGAGACCGCTGGTCGCGGTCGAACTCCACTCGACGCTCGCGATCACGTGATTGGCATTGCCCGGCTCGATTTCGACATCGAAGAACGCAATGTTCGGCAGGC
>CAYMXT010000280.1:0-1556 GCA_964394415.1 uncultured Planctomycetales bacterium | reverse complement strand
CGGGTGCCGACGGCAGGCCGGTTCCGGGCGCGGAAAACGTCAGCCCGCCATCGCTCGTGCGCAACAGCAACGGACTGGTCGGGGTGCCGCCGCCGGCGGCGCCCAATGCGACATAGAAGCGGCCGCTGCTGCCTGGTTCGTCTTCGGCCATCCACGGGTACTGGCCGGAGGGAACGATGAAGCCGGTCGGGGTCCAGCTGAGGCCATAGTCCGTGCTGCGATACAGGCGGTTGCCGAAGTCGAACACATACAGGTGTCCCGGCGCCTCGGCATCGACGATCAGCGGATTGTTGGTGACATCGATGATGCCGTCGTTCGAGCGCGTCCAGGTCAGGCCACCGTCGTCGGAGCGGAAGAATCCGCCGCCGCTGGTCGCGTACATCAGGCCAGCGACGTTGGGGTCATGGTGGACTTCGTACACCGTGCCGCCATCCGGTCCGTTGCTGGTCCAGCGGCCGGTGCCGGCCGGCACGGTGGTGGACGTGACGAGTGCCAGCAAGCTCGCTGCAGCGCAGAAAACCCTAGGTGTGGCCATGGCTCCCTCCCGCGGTCGCAAGTGTAGTCCCGCAGCCAGCTCATACGCAGTTGCGTGGACAATCTTTCGCCGCCAGAGGGAGTCACGCCATCAGTGGTCACAGCTGGGCGGGCCGGTGTCCGGATCGGTTTCCATGTTGTTGCGGAAGATGCGGTCGTCGTAGCAGGCCGGGCCGCCGACGAACATCACGTTGTCGCCGACGGGGCGATAGCTGCCGAACTGGTTGGCGTCCAGGGTCAGGCGCCACTTGGTCGGGGATCCGGCCACGCGCGCCGCCCGTGCGGAGATGTCGTGCCAGCCAATGCTGCCATCGCTACCCGGTGTTGCCGGGCCACGGAAGCGGAAGCTCCAGCCATACTCGGTGTTGAATGCGGCGTTGTGAAAGGCCACGTCGACCACGGCCTGGCTGCAGTCGAGCACCTCGAAGCGGACCAGGTCGCGCGGGTACTTGTAGTAGTGCGTGCCGTCCGCCAGGTAGTCGCGCCCATGCTGCACGGCATACACCGCCTGCACATCCACCGCCTGTTCGCAGCCCCCGGTCACGGTCGGGGTGGACAGGGCAGTGACCACGTCGCTGGTGAAGAAGCCACCCGCACCGGCGGGGCCGCGGAAAATGATCACCGAAGAACCAACGTCGCGTTGCGCCGCATCGGGCAGGCCGTCGCCATTGCCGTCGCCGCCCCCGGGGGCGTTGTTCTCGGTGCTGTCCGGAACCCCGTCGCCATCGTCATCGGGCACCTGGGTCAGCGACCACAGTCCGGCGTTGGTGCCGGCGTGCAGGATCGAGGGATTGAATGGATCGAGCGCAAGTGCGGTCGCCGAGTTCGCCGGCAGGCCGATGCTGACCGACAGCCAGGTGGCGCCGCCGTCGGTGCTGCGGTAGATCGAGCCGGGATTGGCTGGGGTGCCGTCGCCTGCGGCGTAGACGATGTTCGGATCACCCGGGTCGACCAGGATGTCGCGGATGTCGACGCGCGAAGCAATGCCGCTGGCCGACTCGGCCCAGGTCGCGCCGCCGTCC
>CAYMXT010000279.1:2073-4259 GCA_964394415.1 uncultured Planctomycetales bacterium | reverse complement strand
ACAGGTCGGCCGAGCCATCCTCGCTGGGCGGCGTGCCGACGGCGATGAAGATCACCGCCGCGTGCGCCACCGCCTCGCGATAGTCGGTGCTGAATCGCAGCCGGCCCGCGGCGATTCCGCGCGCGACCACCTGGTCCAGCCCCGGCTCGTGGATCGGGATCTCGCCTGCGCGCAGGCGGCGGATCTTTTCCGCGTCGGTGTCCAAGCCGACGTCGGCCAGACACGCGCCGGTGACAAGGCCGACATAGCCGGTGCCGATGATCGAGAGTCTCATTCTGGGCGAGAGGAAGGTCAGGACGGGCGGATTATGTCAGCGCAACCGCTCACCTATTACTACCCGGACGTGATGGTCGTGTGGATCCTACCGACGACCATCCGCACTACAAGCAGGCACCGTGCTTCATTGCCGCGGTGCTGTCGCCGGCCACGTTGGCGGTGGATCAGCGCGAGAAACGGGCGGTGTACAAGGCGCTGCCGACGCTGCGGTGCTAGTTGTTGGTCGACCCCGAGCGGCTGCGGGCGAAAGCATATTTCCGCGGCGACGAGGAGGCGTGGTACGAGCAGGAGCTCGGCGAGCGCGATCAGCTCGAGGTCGCCTGCGCGATTGCGCGCGTGCGGCTGAGCCTCGACGATCTGTACGAAGAAACCGGCTTGCTGCGCGTGTGAGTGCGCGGTGCGGCGCGGACACTCACCCCAGCGCGAATTCGCGGACGGCGAATGGCTCGCCGCGCCACGCTTCCGAAGACCCGGCTGATTGTAAGTTGAATTGACAATTAGCCGAAGGGCTCGGTACGCTGCGCTCATGATTCCGCGCCATGCGCTGGCGGCATTGCGCCAGCTCGCTCGTTGGTACCCGGCAGTCGCGGTCACCGGCCCGCGACAGGCGGGAAAGACTACGTTGGCACGGCTGGCGTTTCCGGACAAGCCGTACGTCAATCTGGAAGATCCGGACCAGCGCGACTTCGCCGCAGCCGACGGCCGCGGGTTTCTGGCGCAGTTCCCGGACGGCGCGATCCTCGATGAAGTCCAGCGCGTTCCCGAACTCTTCTCGTGGCTGCAAGGCCGGCTGGACGCGGAGTCGCGGCGCGGCGTGTTCGTGTTGACGGGGTCGTTCCGGTTCGGTCTGCGGCTGGGTATCTCGCAGACGCTGGCCGGCCGCGTCGGGCATTTGTATCTGCTCCCGCTGTCGGCGCTGGAGTTACAGGAGGCCGGGCTGCTGCCGGCGACCCTGGAGCGCACCCTGCAGACCGGGTTCTATCCGCCCGTTTACGACCGGCAGATTCCTGCGTCGGTCTGGTACGGCGACTACGTCGCAACGTACGTTGAGCGCGACCTGTTGACCTTGATTCGCGTACGCGAGCGCGCCTCTTTTCAACGCTTTCTGCGCATGTGCGCCGCACGCACCGGACAACTGGTCAACCTGTCCGCATTGGCTGCCGACTGCGGGGTCACGCACAACACGGCGAAAAGCTGGCTCTCCGTGCTCGAAGCGAGCTTCATCGCCACCGTGCTCACGCCGTGGCATCGGAACCTGGGCAAGCGGCTGGTGAAAACGCCGAAGCTGTACTTTCTCGATCCCGGCCTTGCGGCCTGGCTGGCAGGCGTTCGCAGAACCGAAGATCTGGCGCTAGGCCCGATGCGGGGTGCATTGTTCGAAACGTGGGTGGTCGCAGAGTTCATCAAGTACATCTGCAACCGCCTGCTAGGCGCGCAACTGCACTTCTGGCGGGACGCGCACGGACACGAGGTGGATCTCGTTGTCGAAAACGGCCCGGCGTCGGTCGTTGCCATCGAGTGCAAGGCCGGCCAGACCGTTGCCGAAGACTGGTTTGCTCCGCTGGAGAAGTTCTGCGCCTCTGCGCGATGCGCCGCCAGCGCCATCGTCTACGGCGGTCTTCCCGATCAACCCCGCCGCGCCACCCCGGTGTTCGGTTGGCGCGGGCTTGTCGCGTTGTTCGCACACTGCTTCGCGCGTGGTGACGCCGAGAAGGGCTAACCCGTGCGGGTCAGCCCGCGGAACTAAAAAATTGGGATCAGACACCATTTTCTGGAGCGCCCGCAAAACGGTGCGTCTTGCCGGGGTCGTTCAACGACAGGGTTTTCTTCGTCGCTGCGCACAAGTGCCTCAGCCGTCGGGCTTCGGCAGCCGCTGCACGAGTTCGTCCCACGCGATCGCCACACCGGGG
>CAYMXT010000279.1:0-2063 GCA_964394415.1 uncultured Planctomycetales bacterium | reverse complement strand
GACGGGCGTGGTGCCTGCGAGCTCGAACACGTCCGGCCGGCCGTACTCCCCATCGACCAGGCGGTAGACGGTCACGACGCGATCGACCGGATGCACGAGCCAGTATTCGCGCACGCCTGCACGCTCGTAGACGCGGTGCTTAAGCACCTGGTCGTGGCTTGCTGTCGCGGCCGACAGCACCTCGATCACGAGATCCGGCGCGCCGCGCACGCCGCGGCGGTCCAGTTTCGACGGTTCGCACACGACCAGCACGTCGGGCTGCACGACCGTCTCCACCTCCTCATCGTTCTCGTCGCGCTTCGGCAGTGGCGATGCCGCTTCGTGCGGCCGTTTGGGTTCGGCGCGCTCGTTTTCGTCTTCGCGGAGCCGATCGCGCACCGTACCGAGCGGCCCGGTGTCATCGCGAGCCAAGCGAGAGATCTGGGCCCAACCGAGGGGGTTAGATTCCTCACCTTGGGCTGGAAGTGACAAGCAACGGTTGATTCGGAGTGACCAGCGGCGACGAATGAAAGTGAGGTCAGCCGACTCCGGTCTTCGGGTACAGCGCGACTGCGACGACCGCCGCCGACCGTGCAGCGCTGGGGCGCGCAGTGCTAAATGCCAGCCAGTCGTTGCGTTGCGGCGGCCTGACCGCACGCCGAAGCCACCAAGATGCGGTCGAACTACGGGTCGAACGTTATCGCGAGCGCTGCGATCGTTCGCGCGCGATCCGCATGAAGCGGGCGGGGAACAGAAAAATCGCGACGTACAGAACGCCAACCACAACGAAGGCCCCGAACAGCGCGTAGTCGGGCAACCCGACGGACCATCCGATCGTTCCGATGACGCCAAGCAGTGCGTTGGCGGCCAAAAGGATCAACAACGTCTGCGTTGCCGTGTAGCCCCGTCGTAGGAGCAGGTGATGAATGTGTGCCCGATCAGGTGCTGCAGGATCGCGACGACGCATCAGCCGCCGGACGGTTACTGTAAACAAGTCGAAGAGTACGATGCCAACAACCCATAGCATGACAACCGGGGGCACCGCAGTACCCGGCCGTTGCGTCAACTCGATCGAAAACCAAGCAACCACGAAGCCGAGGACCAGGCTGCCGGTGTCGCCCATGAAGATCCGGCGACGGCCGCGCAATGGGTGAGGTGCGTTGAAAAGCAGAAACCCCGTAACGGCGCCGAGCAAGACCACGAGCAGCTTCAGCGCGTTGACGTCGGCTAACCACCACGCAAACCCCGCAAAAAAGGCGAGCATCACTGCAACCAGTCCGCCAGCAAGACCGTCCAACCCGTCGAACATGTTGATTGCGTTGATTACCGCGACTCTCGCGAACACAGTCAGCGGGATTGCCCAGTTGTTCAATGCGAGCGGACCGCGCGCGAACAGGTCGCCGAGCGAAGTCAGAAAGTGATTGCCCCAGGAGGTCATCAGCACGGCTGCCAGCACCTGCACGCCGAGCTTCGTCCGCGGCGAGACCTCGCCCAGATCGTCGAGCACGCCGATCATTGCCAGCACGGTCATTGATACAAACAGCACGTGGTACGCGCCGAGCGCAGGAAACGATGTCGCCAGCGCGACGAAGAACCCCACCGTCATTGCAATGCCGCCGGTCAGCGGCACGATGTCACCGTGCCGCTTGCGGCCGCCCGGATGATCGATGAGGCCAAACCGCTCGGCCGGCCGGCGCAGCCAGACGATCAGCAGCGCCGTCAGAAAGCAGCCAAGCGCGGCTTGTGCAAAGAAAGTCACAGCAGATGGCCGGCGTTCAAATAGTCGGGGTAATCGGGGTCAGACACCATTTTTCCTTCACCTGGCCGCCGCGAACCCGCGATTCGATGACCTATGTCACGTGATCCCAAGCTCGATCGGGCACCCGTCTCGGACCGCGGCGGAACGACCTGACCCGTCACCGCGGCCGCCACCGCTGGCGACGTGCTTGGTGTCGACGCGCCCCGGCACATCGCCGAAGCTGCCCTTGCTTAAGCGGCTGGGACAGCTCGGTTGTCAAGGCGCCAACTCCATCGCCTACTGCGCATCGTGGAGCGCCCCGAATTCTATCCGCCAACGGCGTCTC
>CAYMXT010000278.1:0-4267 GCA_964394415.1 uncultured Planctomycetales bacterium | reverse complement strand
GCCTCTGAGATCCGCGTGCTGGCGATTTCGACGTTGCACGAGACGGAGCCGGTGGGCGGACCGGCGGGACAGCCGCGGTTCCTCAACGCGGCGGCGGAGTTGGAAACGACGCTGTCGGCCCGCGTCTTGCTCGCGCGGATGCAGGCGATTGAGGAGCGCCATGGCCGCGTGCGCGACGTGCCGAACGGGCCGCGGACGCTGGACCTGGACTTGCTGCTCTTCGGCGACGAGGTCATCGACGAGCCGGGCCTGTGCGTGCCGCACCCACGGATGTGGGCGCGCTCGTTTGTCGTCGAGCCACTGTCGGAAATCTGCGACTTGCGTGCCGCCCCGCCGGGGAGCATGGGCCTCCGGCCCGTGCGAATCCCGGCGTGCCGGGACGCCGGCCGGAGGCCCATGCTCCCCGCTCAGATACGGTGCGGTGACTCTGAGTCACGACGCTGACTGGACGTGCGCGCAGGGGCGGCGCCTGTCCGAGCCGCGCGGGCCAGCTCGCGGACATACTTGCGACCGCTCGCGCGGTCGGCTCGGAGCTGCGCTGCCGAATCGCGCACGCTGAAGTAGAATCACAGCCATGTACATCGACATCCCTGCCGCTCAGAAGTCGTGGCGCGAGGTGTATCAGCTCTGCATCGGGTTCATCAACCCGCGCCCGATCGCGCTGGTCTCGACGCGCTCCGCCGACGGGCTGCTCAACCTGGCGCCGTTCAGCTTCTACAACATGGTCTCCGGCAACCCGCCGGTCGTCCTGTTCTGTCCGACCTTCCGGCGGACCGGCGGGCTGAAAGACACGCTGGCCAACATTCAGCAGACCGGGGAGTTCGTGATCGCCACGGTGACGGCGGGACTGGCCGAAGCGATGAACAAGTGCGCCGCGGAGCTGCCGCATGGACAGAGCGAGTTTGAATTCAGCGGGCTGACGCCGACGCCGGCGACGAAGGTCGCTCCGCCGTTGGTCCGCGAGTCGCCGGTGAACATCGAGTGCCGGTTGCGGCAGATTGTGACGACCGGCGACGGTCCCGGCGGGGGCAACGTGGTTTTCGGCGACATTCTGGCGATTCACGTCGCGGACGAGATCCTCGGTCCGGACGGGTTGGTTAACCCACACCGGCTTGCGACGGTCGGCCGTCTGGGCGGAAGCTGGTACTGCAATGTCGCACAGCCGTACGAGCTGAAGATTCCGCAGGTGTAGCGCGGCCACGGCCGGCGGGTGGCCGCGGGGGCCGGCGCGGGGGTATACTGCCGGTCCGCGTTCGACCCGGCGAGCGGCGGCCCGCCCGGGGCGTGGAGGATTTGTATCGATGAGTGACCTGCCCGAATCTATTCTCCAACCCAGCGATGATGAAGGGCGCACGGAGGATCGCAAGAAGTTCTCACTCCGGAAGTTCTTCAAAGCCGTCATCGCGATGAAGAGCTCCGACCTGCACCTGAAGGCCGGGCTGCCCGCGATGGTGCGCGTGAAGGGCGACCTGCGGCCGCTCCAGGGCGGCATCCTGACCGGCGAGCAGATCCGCGAGGGGATCTTCGAGCTGCTCAGCCCAAAGCAGCAGGCCCAGTACGACGAACGCGGGGCGATCGACTTCGCCTACGACGTGGGGCCGCAGGGCGACGCCGACCGCTTCCGCGTCAACGCCTTTCAGCAGCGTGGGCGGATGTCGGTCGCGGCCCGGCGGGTGTCGCGCGAGATTCGCAGTTTCAAGGAGCTGTATCTCCCGGACTCGCTCGAGAAGATCACCGAGTTTCACCAGGGCATGGTGCTGCTGGCGGGCATCACGGGCTCCGGCAAGAGCACGACGATCGCCGCGATGATCGACTTCATCAACCAGCGCGACCCGGTCCACATCGTGACCGTCGAAGACCCGATCGAGTACCTGTTCACGGACAAGAAGGCGGTCATCAACCAGCGCGAGATCGGCATCGACGTGCAGGACTTCCATGACGCCCTGAAGTACCTGATGCGCGAAGACCCCGACATCGTCCTGATCGGCGAGATGCGCGACATCCACACCTTCAGCGCCGCCGTCCACGCCGCCGAAACCGGGCACCTGGTCTTCGGCACGATCCACGCCTCGAGCGCCGCCCAGACCATCTCGCGCATTCTCGACCTGTTCCCGGTTGAGGAACGGCGGTCCGTGCGGCAGGCGCTCGAGTTCAACCTGAAGGCCATCATCGCCCAGAAGTTGATTCCGAGTGTGCGGGAGGGCGTCCCGATCGTCCCGACGGTCGAAGTCATGATTACAAACGCCTCGGTGCGCAAGCTGATCCGCGAGGAGCGCGACAACGAGATCATCGACGTGATCAAGGGGTCGTACCCGGAAGGCATGGTGGACTTCACCGAGAACATTCGCCGCCTGGTGGACACCGGCTTCATCGACCACAAGACGGCCTATGAGGCCGCCCCGAACCCCGACGAGCTGAAGATGGCGCTGAAAGGCATCAAAGGACGACCCGCTGGCATTCTGGGGTAGCGCGGTTGTGGGCGCCCGGGCGTCGGCCCGCGCGCCCCGGCGGCAGGAGACGCAACGGTATGACCAGCCTCGCACTACTGGCCCAGCTCCCCGAGAGCACCCTTTACATCGACCCCCTCAAGCTCGGCGCCCTCGTGGCGGCGTTCGCATTGTGGGCCATGTTCGCGGCGTGGGTGGACAAGGACACCATCGCCGTAAACACCTTTCGCGTGCTGTGGAACCTGATCGTGCTCGGCTGCGGGACCGCGGCCTTGCTGGCGGCCCTGCTCGTGCCGCTGTTCGCCGCCGGTTATCCGGTGTTTTTAGTGGTCAACCTCGCGGTCGGCCTGGGCTACGTCATTCACCGCAACAAGCTGGTCAAGCCCGAGGACAGCGTACTGACCACGGCCCACTTCAAGCGCATCCAGGAGCAGGGCCTGTTCGGCAAGAGAAAGACGAAGGAGGTCAAAGAGCGCGTCCGCCTGACCGCGCACACGCGCAAGGTCGTACCGATCCCCGACGACGAGATCGAAAAGGAGCACTACCGCCTGGCGCAGGACCTGTTCTTCAACGCCCTTTGGCGGCGGGCGGAGATCGTCGAGGTCGCTCCAGCCGGCCCGCAGGCCATCAAGATCACCTACCACGTGGACGGCGTGCCCTACGAGGGTGAGACCCTGACGCGGGCCGACGGCGACGCGCTTGTGCAATACGTCAAGAAGATCGCCGGCTCGAGCCTCGAAGAACGCCGCAAACCTCAGAAGGGCGACATGCTGGCGGCCATCGGCGAGAACAAGCACAAGATCATCGTGCGCTCGGACGGCTCCACTGCCGGAGAGAAGCTCGCGCTGCGCGTCATGAGCCGTGAGGCGGAGTACAAAGTCCCCGACCTGGGCTTCACCGAGAAGCAGCTCGCCGCGGCCCAGGGGACCAAGGAGGTTTCGAAGGGCCTGATTCTGTTCTCCGCGCCCTCGGGCTGCGGCCTGACGACGACCGTCTACAGCTTCACGCGGAACCACGACCGCTTCCTTCAAAACGTGCAGACCATCGAGTACGAGAAAGAATTCGACATCGACAACGTCACGCAGAACCTCTTCAACCCCGCCGACGCGCAGACCTTCGCCGAGCGCCTGCTCAAGCTCGTCCGCAGCGACCCCGACATCATCGTCCTGCCCGACCTGCGCGAACGCGAGGCCGCCGCGATTGCCTGCAAGGCCGCTTCCGAGAAACAGAAGGTCTACGCCGCCCTGCCCGCGGTGGACGTGCTCGATGCCCTGCGGCGGTGGGCGCAGCTCGTGGGCGATAAGGCGCTCGTGGCCAAGAGCCTGCTCGCGGTGACGAACCAGCGGCTGGTGCGGAAGCTCTGCGACCAGTGCAAGCAGGCCTACAAGCCCGACCCGACGCTGCTGCGCAAGCTGAACCTGCCGGAAGACCGCGTGCTCTATCGGCCGCCGGAGCAACAGTTCGACAAACAAGGTAAGCCGCTGATCTGCGCGGCGTGTCAGGGCACAGGCTACGTCGGCCGGACGGGCGTGTTTGAGTGGCTGCCGGTAGACGACGGCCTGCGGGAGGTCATCCGTCGCAGCGCTTCTTTCGCCGAGATTCAGGGTGCGGTGCTGAAGCGCGGCGGTTTGGGGCTTCAGGCCCAGGCGCTCCAGAAAGTGCTCGACGGCGTCACGAGCATCGCCGAAGTGGGCCGCGCCGTGCGCGGCGAAGCGGGCGCCGAAGGCGGAGGCGCGCCTGCGAAGCCGGGGGGGCCGGGCAAACCGGCGCCGGGCGCGGCGGCCAAGCCGGCCGCCGCGGCGCCGAAGCCGCAACCGAAG
>CAYMXT010000277.1:0-4362 GCA_964394415.1 uncultured Planctomycetales bacterium | reverse complement strand
CGGCGCGTGCGTTCCGCCCTCCGTCCTCGCCCCTTTTGCTCCCTCGATTCGCATTTTTCTCCCCCCCTAGTACTCCCCCCCCACTTTCCGCCCCAAGAATCAGTAGTGTCCCCTTTTTCTTCAGAAATCAGTAGTGTCCCCTTTTTCTTCACACACGCCGACACGGCCGTGGCACCCGACGGCCGCGCGGGGCGCGGGCCGCTACGAATCGCACCGGATCAGCCGGGCGAAGTAGCCGCCGTCGCGGTAATCCGACCAGCGCGGCCCCCAGGCCGGCAGCATCAGGGCCTCCCCATCCAGGCGCCACTGCGGTTCGGATGCCAAGAACGCCTCCACAAGCTCGTCATTCTCGGCAGGCTCGATGCTGCACGTGCTGTACACCAGCCGCCCGCCGGAACGAACGCAACGCGCCGCGGTCCGCAGCAGCTCACCTTGCAGGCCGATAAGCGAGACAATCTTCTCTGCCGTCAGGCCCAAGCGAGCCTCCGGTCGCCGGGCAATCACGCCCGTGTTGGAGCAGGGCACGTCCACCAGCACCGCGTCGTAGCAACCGCCGTGCGGCCCCGGCGGCGGGGTGTGCTGCCTGAGCACACTCGTACGCACACAGGTCAGCCCGAGCCGGGCGACGTTCTCCTGCACGCGCAAGAGACGCTCGGCACCGCTATCGCACGCGACGACTTCGCCGCGGTCTTCCAGCGCCAGCGCCAGCACGATCGACTTGCCGCCCGGGGCCGCGCAGAGATCGAGGATGCACTCGCCCGGCTGCGCGGCGAGCGCGGCGGCGGCGGCGTGGGCGGTCGTGTCCTGCACGAACAGTTGCCCGCTGGCGAACGCCGGTGTGTCGATCACTGCGAGCGACGGCGGGAGATAGGCCCGCTCGCCGTCCGCCTCGGCCTCGTCGCCGAACGTGCTGAATAGCAGTCCGGCCCACTCGTTGGGCGGGACGCGCAGCGTATTGCGGTGGACGACCGTCGCCGGCACGGCTTGCGTGGCCCAGGCGACGGCCTCCGCAGCAGCGGGGCCGTGCCGCGTCACAAGTTCCGCATAGCGCTGCGGCCGTTCGCCGGCGGCGACCGCCAGGTGTGCCGATTCATCGCCCGACGGGAGTACCACAGCCCGAAACTGGCACGCCTGCTCCCAGCTCACGCGGACCTGCGTGGCGTCCAGCCGTTGCCAAGCGGTGCGGCGTTTGGCGATGCCGTCCGCCACGCGCCGCAGCACCGCGTTCACCATGCCGGGCGCGCGGCCCGGGGTCAGCAGCCGCGCGACCTCGACGGCACCATCCACCGCAGCGAACGGCGGAATGCGGTCGAGCCAGATGAGCTGATACGCCCCGGTGTACAGCACGGCGCGGACCCGCGGCGGCGTGCGATCGCGGTCAAACGTCGCCAGCGCGCGCAAGATGTGCTCGATCGTCACGACGTGCCGCAAGGCCCCGTGGGTCACCTCCAGCGCCAAGCCCGCCTCGCGCCCGGTCAACTGCCCGGCGGTGCGCAGCTCGCGCAGGGTCTCGCTCGCGAACCGCCGGCCGGCCAAGGCGTCGGCGACCGCCAGGGCCGCGGCGGTGCGGCCGTCGAGCGGGCCGTGAGGTCGGTGACGCGCGGTCATGGAGTTTCCGGCGGCCCGAATCGATCGGGCGGGGCGACGTGGCGGCCGTGGGCGAAGGCGTCGAACGTCATCAGCTTTCCCCCCGCGGGGCGGACCTCCAGCAGGCGCACGCGCCCGACGCCGGTTTGCACGCAGAGATCGTCTGTAAATGCGCCCGGTGCTGGGGAGCATGGGCCTCCGGCCCGTGCGGTCGGCGGTTGGCTCTCCGGGTCGGCGACGCAGGCCCGCGCGAGCAACACACGCTCGTGGCGGCCGCTGCGCGACACAAACGTGCCAGCCGCGGCGGGCCACGACCATAGCCCGTTGATCCGCGCCGCGACGAGTCGAGCCGGTTGTGACCAATCGACGCAACCCTCGGCCTTGGTGAGTTTCGGGGCGCGCGTCGCCTGAGTCGGGTCTTGGACAACCGGCTGCAAACCTGCGCCGAGTTCAATCTTGGCCAGCGTCTCAACGATCAGTTCGGCACCCAGCAGCGCGAGCCGGTCATGCAGCTCATCGGCGGTCTCGGTCGCGCCGATCGGGGTTTCGCGAGTGGACCAGATGGCCCCGGCATCCCAGCGTTCGTTGAGTTGGAAGACGGTGACCCCCGTGGTCTGTTCCCCGGCCATGACCGCCCGCTGAATCGGTGCGGCCCCGCGGTACTTCGGGAGCAGCGAGCCGTGCAGGTTCACGAAGCCGCGTGGCAAAGCCGCGAGCACCGTCGGTCCGAGCTTCTGACCGAACGCCGCCACCACCCCCAGCTCGGCGTCGCCGAATGCACCCGCCGACGGCAGGGCGTTGATGTCTTCCGTCTGAACGTGCGGAATGCCCAGCGCCTCGGCGGCAGCATGCACGGCGGTGGGCCGCACATCGCGGCCGCGGCCCGCCGGGCGGTCCGGCTGGCTGACGGCCACGCGCACATGATGCCCCGCGCCCGCCAGCGCACGCAGTGCGGGGACCGCAAACTCACCGGTGCCGAGAATGACGATCCGCATCGCTCACCGTACCGCTGCCGCGGGAACAGAAACTGCCAAGTCGCCAGCAGCGCCATTGTATTGCCTCACAGTAATCGCATCGTATGGGGAGCATGGACCTCCGGCCCGTGTCCCGGCGCGCCGGGACGTGTGGGGTCCGGAGGGAGGGCGCCGAAACCGCCGGATTCCGGCTGCCGGACGGCTGGTGAGGCGATAGAATGAGTGCTGGAGAGCGGGGTCCGAACGCCGGCCGAGGCCGGCGGAGGTGCGACATGCCCAGTCGAATGCTCGCCGCGGTGCTCGCGTTGGCCGTCGTGGGGGCCGCTCAGGCCCAGAGTCAGGCGAGGAACCCGCCGCCGCCGCGTCCACGTGAGGATGCGACGCTGCGGCTGGTCAACCAGCGGCTGCCGGAGGTGCAGTTCCAGGAGACGCCTTTCGAGCAGGTCATCGACTGGCTGCGCGATTTCGCCAAGCTGAACATCTCGGTGCGCTGGCAGAAATTGGCGGACAACGGCATCGAGCGGGACAAGCCCATCACCATCAAGGTCCGCGACCTGCGCCTCGCGCAGGTGCTCGGCCTCATCATGGACGAGGCCGCCGGCAGCGATGTCCGGCTGGCTTATCGCATGACCGGCAACCTGCTGGTCATCTCGACGGCCGAGGATCTCGACAAGGAGATGATCGCCAAGGTCTACGACATCGGCGACCTGCTGATCCGCATCCCACGGGCGACGCGCTCGAGTGGCTTTGACGTGTCGCAGGGGCTGGGGCAGGGCGGCGCCGGCGGGAGTGGCGGCGGGGGCGGCGGGGGGGGCGGCGGCGGCGGGATGTTCGGGCAGGGTCAGCAGCAACAGCAGCAAGGTCAGGGCGGCAATGACCAGCGCGGCGACCAGGACCAGATCGACAAGCTCGTTGAGCTGATTCAGGACACGATCGAGCCCGACACCTGGCAGAAGAACGGCGGCAACGGCAGCATCAAGGTCTTTAACCGCACGCTCGTCGTCCGCAACACCATCCTGGTCCACCAGCGCATCGGCGGGCATCTGACCGAACGCGATCTGCTGGCGCGGTGATCGGAGCGGCGGACGCGCATGACCGACTTCCACCCTGTGCTCGCCGAGTTCGCGTATCGCCGCGATGTATTCGAGGTGTTCATCTGGTTCGGCGCGGCGGGCCTGCTGACGCTCGTGGGCTTCTATGTGGTCGCCGCGGTGCGCAGATGGGCCCTGCGCCGCCACGCCGTGGCGACCTTCACGCTCCAGGACTTGCGTGACCTGCGGATGCGCGGCGAGCTCAACGAGCGTGAATTCGCGACGCTCCGTGCGCAGTTGCTCGATCAAATGGGAGCAACGGCGGACGGCCCGTCGGCGCCGGATGAGCCAAACGCCGACTGCACGGGCGACGGCGACCCGTAACCGGTTTCGGTCGGTGCGCTGCGCCATTTGGAACAGGGTCGCCGATAGGCTAGAATAGCGTGTATGAGCACGCGATGGGCGAGCTCTGGGCCACCCGGCGCGGGCCCGTTTTCGACACCGGGCGAGGAGCCTGCATGAGCACAACTCGGGGACCGACCGGCGGTCGCGGACGACGCGCCAGCGTGTGCAGTTTCTGCGGCAAGAGCCATCGCGACGCCGGCCCCATGGTTGAGGGGGCCAACGACGTCTATATCTGCGCTTCGTGCGTTGAGTTGTGCCACAACCTCGTGCGTGAAGAGCAGCGGCGGGCGGGGCGCGGCGGGGTCACGCCGCTGAAGACGATCCCGCGTCCGCGGGAGATATACGAGTTCTTGAATCAGTACGTC
>CAYMXT010000276.1:0-4377 GCA_964394415.1 uncultured Planctomycetales bacterium | reverse complement strand
CCCCTCCCTTTCAGGGAGGGGTTGGGGGAGGGTCGCAATTCACGGCGATTTGCCCATCACCCTGCCCTCTCCCCAAAGGGGAGAGGAGTTCTGGGATAGGTTCTAGCGCCCGCTGGCGGCGAGCGCACCCAAGACCCCGGGCGATAGTTGCCGCATCGGAACCACCCCGACATTATCGGACGTATGCTGAGTAGCGACGTTCGCCCAGTGAATCAGCACCGGTTCGATCCGCTTAAGACGCGCTGCGGAAACTTGGCCACGCGACTAACTGCCCCCTTGCGTTCGGGTCAGGGGCAGATATAGTGACCGGCTTCGTCCACGGGGCGTACGGTGCGGTCGGTGTAGACCACCCGAGTGTGTGTGGTCGCCCCAACGAAAAACGGCAAGGAGTGTTTCGAAATGACAGGTCGCAAGTTCCGGTTGTTTGGTGTCGCGCTTCCGATCTTGGCGCTGGCGCTGGGCACCTCGGCTTTTGCTCAAGAGCACAAGAAGGCCGAGCCAAAGCCCGAGCCCAAGCAGGAAGCCAAGAAGGAGGAACCCAAGAAGGCCGAAGAGCCCAAGAAGAACGGCAAGGACATCCTTGAGACCGCCGTCGGCGGCGGCCTGAAGACCTTCAGCGAACTCGTGATCCAGGCCAACCTGGTCGAAGAGCTGAAGAAGCCGGGGCCGTTCACGGTCTTCGTGCCGACCGACGAAGCCTTCGCGAAGATGGGGAAAGACCTCGACGAACTCAAGAAGGCCGAGAACAAGGCGAAGCTCGCCGACTTCCTCAAGGGCCACATCGTCGCCAAGAAACTCGACCTCAAGAAGGACAAGGACGCCAAGCCGCTCGCCGGCGCGGACCTCAAGTTCGCGGAGAAGGACGGCAAGACCACGGTCAACGGCGCCAACGTCACCAAGGCGCTCGACGCCAGCAACGGCCAGATCCAGGTGATCGACGCCGCCCTCAAGGCTGAGGCGAAGAAGGAAGAGCCCAAGAAGGCCGAGCCAAAGAAGGAAGAACCCAAGAAGGAAGAGCCCAAGAAGGCCGAGCCAAAGAAGGAAGAACCCAAGAAGGAAGAGCCCAAGAAGGCCGAGCCGAAGAAGGAAGAGCCCAAGAAGGCTGAGCCGAAGAAGGAAGAGCCGAAGAAGGAAGAGCCCAAGAAGGACGAGCACAAGCACTAGGCCCGTCACCGCGCCACGGCTGAACGCAGCCGGACGCGGCCTGTGCGGTACACTCAAAACCGTCAGGCCCTCGCGAAACCCCGACGGAGAGGTCGCCCCCAGCGGCGCGGCTTCTCCGTCTTTCTTTGCGCCACACGACGCGCTACGCGCCGCCCGTCAACCTCGCTACACTACGCGGCCGCCATTCGCCAACGCCGGCTACGACTGATAACTGATTCGCGAGTATCGCCACGTTGCCCGCCACTGCCGTCCAACGCTTCTACCGCTTCCACGCGTACGTCTACGACAGCACGCGCTGGATGATTCTGCACGGCCGGCGGCAGGCCGTCGCGGCGCTGAATCTGCGGCCAGACAGCCAAGTACTCGAAATCGGCTGCGGCACCGGGCTGAACTTCCGCTTCATCCTCGAACACCTCGACCCACGCGCCGGAAAGCTCGTCGGGCTCGACTTCTCCGGCGACATGCTCCAGCGGGCCGCCCGGCGAGTCGCCCGCCACGGTTGGTCCAGCGTCGAGCTGCGTGAGGCGGATGCAACGACGCTTGATCTGGGTCGCCGTTTCGACGCCGTGTTCTTCGGGTACAGCCTGACGATGATCCCCAATTGGCGTGCGGCCCTGGCCCGGGCCTGCGAGCACCTCACCCCCGGCGGTCGGCTGGTCGTGTTGGACTTCAGCCGATTCGAGGGTTGGGGCCCGCTCGCGCCGCTCTGGCGCGCGTGGCTGCGGATCAACCACGTCGAGACCGTGCAGCCGTACGAGGACGAGCTGCGGCGTGTGCTCGACCGCTGCGAGGTTCGCTACTGGCTCGGGGGCTACAACTTCACGGCCGTCGGCCGCCGAGGATCGTGACCGTGGCACAAGTGCTCGACCTGCCGGTGGCCGAAGACCGCCATTGGCTTGAGAAACTGGTCTTCAGCGGCATCGTCTTCAACATGTCGTGGGAAGACCCCGAGATGGACCGTCAGGCGTTTCGCCTCACGTCCGACGACACGGTCATCTCGATCAGCTCGGCCGGCTGCAACCCGCTGAACTTCTTGTGCCAGAGCCCCCGGCGGCTCATCACAATCGACGGCAACCCCGCCCAGAACGCGATCGTCGAGCTCAAGCTGGCTGCCATCGCGACCCTCGATCACGCCACGTTCTTCGACATCTTCGCCGCCCGCCGACCCGCAATTGTGCTGAAGGTCTACCGCCCGAAGCTCCGCCCGCTGCTGTCGCGGCGTTCGCAGGCGTTCTGGGACGCGAACCTGTGGATGGCCGCCCGCGGCCTGTACAACTTCGGCCGGATGGGGCTGTTTTGCCGCATTCTGCGCCGCTTTCTGGCGACGCTCGGGCTGCCGCAGCGACACATCGAAACGCTGTTCGAGCTGCAATCGCTGGAAGAGCAGGCAGCGTGGTACCGCCAGCACGCGGCCCCACGACTCTGGGGACCGTGGGCCCGGCGGTTCGTCATGTTCAAGCCGCTGCTCTACCTCTCCGGCGTCCACCCGGAGCAGTACCGCCTGGTTGACGGCCGGCACGACATGTACGAGTACGTCAAGGAGCGTGTCGAGTACGCCCTGACGAAAGTCCCGCTCTACGACAACTACTTCCTCAGTCAGGCGGCGACCGGCCGCTTCCGCGGCCAGCGCGTACCGCCGTATCTGAAAGAGGAGAACTTCGCGACCCTCCGGGAAAACCTGGACCGCGTGCTGGTGGTCAACGGCTGGCTCGGGCCGTTCCTCGACACGCAGCCGCCGCAGTCGATCCACAAGTTCAACCTGCTCGACATCTTCGACTGGATGACGCCGGAGATGTTTGAGGGGACGCTGAAGAGCGTGCTCCGCGCGGCGGCCCCGGGGGCGACGCTGATCTACCGCAGCGGCAGTTACACGCTCGACCCGCCCGCGTCGATCCTGGAGCACGTCGAACGCCACGACGACCTGGCCCGCCGGCTGCTCGCGACCGACCGCTCCGCGACCTACGGCAGCTTCTACGTCCTGACGGTCAAAAGCCATCCCAATGGTCGCACGCCACGGCAGGCTTCCGCGGCAGAGGTGGGCGGGTGGCAGACATCAGAACGCGCAGCGCAAGCAAGCGCCGGTGTGGCGGCGCTTGCTGGCGCTGCGTGTTCTGAGTGCGACTTCACGCCCGCTGCAAGACGGGCGTAGGCGCACTCTTGCGCTTGCGGTGCCGCTTCTTGACGATCCCGACCCGTGGCACGTTGGCCACCCGCGGCCCCAGCGTGTTGACCGTCGCCAGCGTGGCCTGCGGCGTCTCCGCGTAGCCATCCGCCCCCACCTCACGCCACAGGCCTTCCGCGCGGTTGAAGATCCCGCCGGTCACAACCACATTCATCGTGGGACACGTCCCGATCTCGCGCAAACGCTCCACGAGCAGCCGCGTGTTGGGCACCGCGTCCGGCGTCGCACCAAACAGCAGCAGCGCTTGCGGCCGAAACTGACCAAGCAGCGCCACAACCTCGTCGTCCGGCACGCCGCCGCCGAGGAAGCACACCTCCCAGCCATCCGCCTGGAGCAGATCGGTCAAAATCTGTGCCCCCAGCTCCTCGTGCGCGCCGTCAGCGCTGGCGACCACCGCCCGCCGGCCGTTCGGCGGGCGTCGCGTCAGTCGGGTTTGGAGCTGGTCGGCGATGGCGCGATTGATCCGGCTGGCGACGTGTTCGGTCGCCGTGTTGATGCGGTCGTCGTGGTACAGACGTTCGACCTGCACGCTGGCCGGCCAGAGCACCTGGCACAGCAGTTCATCCGCCGGCGTGTTGCGACTCAAAGCCCCGGCAATCAACTCGAAGCACTCGGCCCGGCGGCCGGCGAGGAGCGGTTGGAGGTAGCGAACCAGGAACGGCTCGGGCATGCTGTCGGCCTCAATCGCAGGCCCGGCGGCGTCACTTCCAGACGCGACCCGCGTACGGGGTCAAGCCGGGTACGACAAAAACGAGCAGCCTCCATGCCGCTGATAACCTGAAGAAAGTGCCGGGGACGGCCGGGGTTCAAGGGCCTGGCGGACAACCGTCCTCCGCTCAAGCGGACGTATCGGGTCCGTCGCGCGGCGCGCTTGAGACGCGCCGCTCGCCCGCCGCCTGTGGGCACCATTCGTCGGGTCGTCCGAAAACGCAGGCGTATTGCACGTCCGCCGGGCGCACCATTTTTCGGAACCGACGGCCGTTTGGCGTCGGCCTATCCGTTGCAGCAGGCGAAGTTTCTGCGCCCTGCGT
>CAYMXT010000275.1:0-4398 GCA_964394415.1 uncultured Planctomycetales bacterium | reverse complement strand
ACAGCTACCAGCAGCGGTTAGCGGCACTGGCGCGGTTTGTGCAAGGGGAAGTCGGGATCAGCGCGCAGGGCGCGGCGGCGCTGTTGGGCGTGCAGCAGCAGTACTGGAGCGCGGCGCTGTCACTGGCGTCCAATGCGCTGAACAGCATCCGCGCCACACAGCAGGCCGCGCGCGGCGTGCAGTTCAGCGGCAACACGCGCGTGCTGACCACCTCGACACAGCGCGCTTCCGTCGGACAGCGCGCGCTGGTGTCCTTCGACACCGGCGGTTACATCACGCGCACGGGCGCGGCGATGGTCCATGAGGGCGAGTACATCATGAACCCGCGCCGGGGACAGTACCCGGTCAACTTCGCGCCGACGGTCAATATGTCGGGGGCAGGAGGCACGGAACAGATTCGGCAAATTCTGCACGCGGAAGTGGACCGGTTCGCGGCGCAGTTGATGCGGGAGGCGATGTAATGGTAGACGCCTATTTCGCGCTAGGCACGTCCCTGGCCGCGCTTGCCAACGTCGAGACGATCACCGAATACGCGCCGCACGTACTGCCCACGCAGGTCATTCCGCTGCAAGGGCCGGTCGTGCGGCGCGTGCTGTCTGGCGCGACCGTGCGCAACGGCGCGGTGGACATGCCCATGCAATGGGACGTGATGAAGCTGTCGGCCCTGCGCGCGCTGCTGACCACCTATTGGGGCTACACGACGGCCAGCGCCAATCTGTACGCCTCATGGCTGGACGAAACCGGCCATTACAGCCCGTTCAGTGTCACGGTGGCGCGCCCCTATTCGGGCAGCGACTACCAGATCAATGACAGTATGTGGGCGCGGCAGATCGTACTGACGGCGTTCAATTGGACGCTGCAAAGCGTAACCAAGACCGCCAACTATACCGTAACGACCAGTGACCGCCTGATCTACTGCGACACGACCAGCGGCAGTATCACCTTGACGCTGCCAGCCGCCAGCGCGCCCGGCGCCAACACTGTGTTTAGCGCCGTCAAAACGTCCGCCGCCAACACGCTCACAGTACAGCGCGCGGGCGGGGACACCATCAACGGCGGCAACAGCGTCAGCGCGACGGCGAACAACGCGCGAATTAATCTTGTCAGTGACGGCGCAGCCGCCTGGACCAGTATCTAATGCCGAACCTGACCGCACAGGCCGCGACATTTCGCGGCGGCAACTATGGCTATCGCGGCTATCTGGCCGTCGTGCCGCAGACGGTGGTTTGCACCGTCACGGTGGACAGCACGCCCGCGTTTCCGGCGCTGTCGCTGACGGTTACGGTATCGTCGGGCGACATCGCTAACGTCGCGCGCGGTATGACCGTGCGCGTGGAAAGCAGCGGCGGGACGTTCAAGGGCCTGCTGCGCGTGGCGTCTACCGGCACGCTCAACAGCACCACACTGCCGATTAACGAAGTGGCGGCGGGCACGGTCAATATCGCGGCCACTGATGTACTGAAAATCGTCAGCGAATATCGTATTTGGGATATGCTGGTGTCGGCCACAGCGACGCTGGACAAAGACAGTCGCCTGACGTATACGGACCAGCTTGCCGACCCGCCGCCAGTCGCCAACGCGGGCGGCCCGGCGGTAGGGTGGGGCACAAGCGCCAACATCGCGTTCGACGCTTCCACGTCCTACCCGGTTGACCCCGACAACACGGGCGGCTTAACGTATAGTTGGGACTTTGTGGACGGCACGCCATCTACAGGCAGCAGCGCAACGGAAACGGTGTCGTTCCCGGCGGGCTTCCGTTGGGTGGAACTGACCGTCACTGACGCCGACAACAGCGCCGAAACCGTCAAGCGCGTGCCCGTGTGGGTGTTCGACTTTGACGATCTATCGCCTGCCGAGGTTATCATGACGGCGCTGGAGGGTGAGGCGCGTTCCGGCTGGCGCGCGTCTTTCGAGTTAGTCACAGACGACGCCGCCCTGTCCGCGCTGCCCGACGGCGCGCTGGTGGTGTATGTGGAGCGCGAGACTTACGCCGGGGCGGAGGCGTCCTACGGCGGCGGCGTTAGCGGGCGCAGCAACATCAAATTCGTGGGCTATCTGGTGCGCGACAGCATCACGATTGAACCGAACGACAACACCGTGCGCTTTGATGCCGTCGGGCCGCTGGGCATTCTGGAGCAGACGCCCGCGCTGCCCCACTTGATGGTCAGCGACAGCACGCCCGCCAATTGGCATGAGGTCAGGGCGCTGACGGTCCAGCGCGCGCTGTGGTATTTGTGGCACTGGCAGACGACCGTTGGCACGCTGTTCGATACGCTGGCGATAGACGGCGGCAGCCTGGGCAACCTGTCGCTGCTGCGCATTGCTGTCACGGACGTGTCCAGCGCGGCGGGGCAGTTGCGCGACGTGGCGACGGCCACCAATTTGCTGGTGTCTGCAGATAGGGCCGGGCGGCTGACGTTCGTGCGCGAGTTCGACTATCTGGACAGCAGCGACCGGGCGAGCCGCACAAAAACGTATGACCTGACCACAGCGGACGTGCTGGTGGCGGAACTGACCCGCGAACACCGGGGCACAACCCGGCATGTGCGCGGGGAGGGGATCACGACCGGCGGCGCGGCGGTGTTCGCCAACGCGCCGGGCAACGCGCCGTCGCCGCTAGGTACGGCCTCAGAGACATTCAGCCGTCAGATTGTCAGCAGCCAGGCCGATCTGAACACGCGCGCCGGGCTGCACTTCGCCCGCGTCAACAGCCTGTACAATGGGCGGTCCGTGCCGCGCGGCGTAACCCTGACGCTGCCGGACGGCTATGACGTGTTCGAGCCTGCGTATGGTGAGGCGGTGACGCTGACGCTGGCCGCGTCCACCAACAAGCGCGGCGTGTCGTTCGACACGGGCACGCGCTGGACAGCGGCGCGGGTGAGCATTACCCACGACGGCGAGCGCGGCGCGAAAGCGATCCGCCTGACGCTGGACCACGAAACGACTGGCCCGGCAGGGGTGACGTATATCCCGCCGGTGGCCGCCGACATTGGGATCAGCATCCCGTCGTTCGACTTCAGTTTCGAACTGCCCGGCTTTTTCATCGACCACGACACGTCGCGCACGACAACGGGCACGAACACGATTGCCCTGTTCGCCACCAACAATGCGCTGTACCGGACGGGGGACTTCACCACGCCCAGCACGTTTGGCGGGCCGACGTGGGACGCGGTGGACCTGACCGCGCTGGCGAATTGGGACGGCAACCTGATCCGGTTCGTTGTGGACGCCTACAGCCCGAAATATTTGGGCACGGGCACGACGGTTAACGGCTGGATTGCCACCACGACGCGCCTGCTGCGCATTGAAAACATTTTCGGCGCGCCGGTGCTGGCCGTGCGTCACACGTTCAATGTGGCGTCAACGGCGCGCTGGCTCAGCGCCACGCGCGGCAGGCAGGGACACGTCTGCGCCAGCGGGAACTACGTCAACGACGGCACGTATCCGGGCGTGTGGGTGACGTGGTCCTCAAACGACAGCACCTACACCGAGACGCAGGTCACGGCGCACTACAACACGCAGCCGCGCGCGGATTTCCCCCGGGTGCATATCAGCGAGCGCGAAACGGGCGTTGTGTATGTCCCGGCCTACACCAACACGGCGTCCTTCAATTCGTCCGAAATCAAGCTGCACAAAAGCAGCGACTACGGCGCGACCTGGGCGGTGTCCAGCGGCAACCTCAGTTTCACGTCGCAGTATGTGCTGAACGCCTTTCACATGCCGTTTGCGGTGAGCGCGGCCAACGTCGCCTACCGCAACGACATTCTGCGGTCGGGCATCAACGACATTTACCGGTCCTATCGCACCACCGGCAGCAGCAGCACGGCGATTACGCCGACGCCCGGCGGCGGCTCTTACGGGATTTCCAACATGCGTATTGATGACGCCAACGCCGACCGCGCTGTGATTTCGGCCTATGGCGGCGTGGGCAAGACGTTCACCACCACGAACCTCAGCGCGGCAACGCCCACCTGGACGGACATTACCGCTGTCCAGTTTGGCGAGCCGCTGGCGCTGTCCGGGGATGAAATCTACCTGTCCAATACCGGCGTGATCGCCTATTCGTCCGATTTTGGCGCGACGTTCGACAACCGTAAGGGCAACATTACCGGGTCGCCCTTCTTTGTGGCGGTGGTGGGAGGCTAACGATGGTGTTCGATCCGCTGCTGCCAGCGTTTAGACAGATGGTCAGGTCCAATACCGAGGGCGTTTACGCGCGCACCGGCAAGCTGAACGCCGACGGCACGTTTACGCTGCAAGTGGCCGGCCGCACCAACTATATCTACGTGCGCCTCAACGGGGACACGCAGAACGTGCAGGAAGCCATCAACCTCAAGGTACAGTGGCGGGCCGACATGCCCGTGCGCGTGCGGCGCAATGAAGCGGGCGCGTGGGAAG
>CAYMXT010000274.1:0-4403 GCA_964394415.1 uncultured Planctomycetales bacterium | reverse complement strand
TACCACGACGGGGGATACGCCGGCCAGTCCGGGTCGCCGAAGCTGATGTCCGCAAACCGTGGGTGCAGCACGTCCTCGACCACTTGGAGCAACGCCACCGAGCGCGCCACGAGGGCCGCATCCGTCGAGACGCTCACGCCCGGATACCAGGTAATCGCAATGTTCGTCGGTAGATACGACAGCGCGGTGCGGAATTGCTCGAGGTCGATCGTCTGCGTGCCGTGCAGGTAGTTCCGCGTCGCGGTCTCGTTCTCCAGCACCACCTGGTTCACGCCCGTCGCCGCGCACACCACCGCAATGTCCGCCGCCATGAGCTGCCAGGCCTCGATCGAGTCCAGGCTACGCGGGCTGGTGCGCGGCGAGCTCTTGATGCTGGGGATGATGGTCAGTCCGGGGAACTCGGCTTGCAGCGTGGCATAGGCGAATGCCTCGTTCGGCCCCGCGAGCAAGACCACCGTGTCCGTCACTCGCCGCCAATGCGCCAGCCCGTCGCGTGCCACCTGAAGATCTTCCGGCGTCGCCAGCCCGAGTTCGAGCCACGGCACCGTCACCGGAAACGTGTTCGGCTTGTCCATCGTCAGCGGCAGGACGTGGACCGAGCCGTCGTCGCCGCGGACCGTTACCGTCGCCTCGTGGCGTCCCACGTACAGCGGCGCCCGCTCAACCGTCACGGTGATGGTGTCCACGTCGGTCGCCACTTCTCCGCTGTTCGCACTGAGCGTGGCCCACGCGGCATCCGTCTCGAGCGTGTACGCGATGAGCCCGCCGCCGTGATTGGCAAGCGTCAGCGTACGCTCGCGCGCGCCGCTGCCGAAATCGAGCCCGGCTTGATCCAGCGCCAGTATGCCCGGACCCGGCAGGGCCGGAGGCGGCGGGACGGGCGGTGGCTCGGCGGGAGGCGGTTGGGTGGTGGGGGGGCTGTCCTGGGATGGCGCCGCGGCGGCGCGTTCGACGGCTTCGGTCTTGATCGCCGCCACGCTCTCCGCGGAAGCCGCGAGCGGCGGCATCATCAGCTCCTGCTTTGCCTCTAAGACCGCGCGGCCCGCGGCGGTGTCGTGGCTTTCCGCCAGCTTGGTGTCCATGCTTCGAGACGACTCGACGCCGCCGCCGGCTTCTGCCGGGCCGTCCGCGAGCACCCCGTCCTCGGCCCCCGTGGAATCAACCGGCGTCAGCGAGAACCCGCAGCCCGACCCGCTCAGGACGCCGAGCACCGCCGCCACAGCCGCTGCGCCGCACTGGAGCTTCCATTCGCCGATCCGAAGCTCACCGGTGTGCCAGGTTTCACTGCTGGATTGCGTTCGCGCCATTGTCCACCTCGGCTTTCCGGGCTCGCAACACACGTTGCGTTATGAAACCTGCCGCCGGCGGACGAGCTTCTGACGAGAAATCGCCACCCGTAACCGCTCCCGGTGGCCGCGGAGTAAGACTTCGCAAGCCGCCCGGCTATTCGTGCGCCAACGCAACCAGCCCGCTCGCCCGCAGTAGGCCCGGCGCGCACGGACAACGAGGCGCCGCAGGCCGCTTGGCGGACGTGGAAAGGACGCCCAGGAGCGGGTACACTGACCGGTTTGCACCCGCTAAGCGGAAATAAAGCATGGACTTGCACAAAATCCTGACGGTGGATCGAGTTTGTGTGCCCCTGGCGGCGACCGACAAGACCGGCGTCATTACTGAACTCGTGGACCTGCTGAATGCCAGCGGTGCGCTCACCAACCGCGCCGCAGCCCTGGACGCCGTCCTGCGTCGGGAGGCCGAACGCACGACCGGCATCGGTTACGGCCTGGCGATCCCGCACGGCAAGAGCGAGGGGTGTGCCCGGCTCGTCCTGGCCGCCGGGAAGCCCGCCTGCCCGGTCGATTTCCAGAGCCTCGACGGCCGGCCCGTGACCTTTGTTGTCCTGCTCGTCAGCCCACCCGATCAGACCGGTGTTCACATCCAGGCCCTCGCCAAGATCAGCCGGCTGATGAACATGGAAGACTTCCGCACAGCCGTGGACCGGGCCACGTCCGCCGCGGAGCTCTATCAAGCGATCGTCGCCGCCGAGGCCGGGGGATCCGCGGCGAAGCCCTGACGTCGTCGCCGGCCTCGGCGGGCGGGACGCCCACCCCACACATGCGCTGCAAGTCTGCGCAGGAATCGTCCGATCTGAGTGGGGGAACGAACGTGTCGTGAGTCGTCGCCGTCGACCGTCCACGGGTGCGCGATGCCCCGTCCGAATATACATGTCATTCTGGCGGACCAGGCTGTCCCCGTGGCCCTCCGCACCGCGCTCGAGCCATTCGACGCCACCACCAGCTTCTGGCCGCTGGACCAGGCACTGCGGCACGATGCTCTGCGCACTGCGGACGTGGTCGTGCTGGTCGTGCCCGCCATGCTCGGCGAGCTGACGCGGCCGCTGCGAATTCTCTTCGACCACCTCACCGCCCGGCCGCGCCCGGTCCTGCTGCTGGCCGAGGGGCAGGGGGCTTTGCCGTTTGACGTGCCCGCCGTTCCGCTCGCCCCTGCCCATCGGGACGACCCCCGCGACATCGCGGCCCGCCTGGAAACGCTGCTGGCCCTGCGCCCGGCGTTAGCAGCGCTGCAACGCGGGCTGGCGGCGAACCGCCGGAGCGGCGAGAACCTGACGCGGCGCTACGTCAGCCAGTTGCGGCTGGCCAGCCAGGTGCAGCGGCAATTCCTGCCGGAAAGCCTGCCGAGCTACGGCCCGATCAGCTTCAACGTGCTGTTCCGCCCGCTGGACTACGTCTCCGGCGACATCTACGACGTACACCGGTTGGACGAAGACCATGTCGGCATCGCCGTCGCCGACGCGAGCGGACACGGCATCCCCGCGGCCCTGCTCACGGTCTATATCAAGCGGGCGCTGCGCGGGAAGGAAATCGAGCACGGTACCTATCGCCTGCTGGAGCCCGACGAAGTCCTGTCGCGGCTGAATGAGGACCTGGTCGACGCGCAACTGGCGGAATGTCCGTTCGTCGCCGCGGCGTACGCCGTGTTGGACGTCCATACGCTCGAGCTGGCGCTGGCCCGCGGCGGTTTGCCGTTCCCGTTGCTGCGGACCGCGGACGGGGAGGTACAGGTGCTCGACTCACCAGGCGGTGTGCTCGGCATCATCCCGGGGGCGCGCTTCGAAACGCGCCGCGTGCAGCTCGCTCCGGGCGACGACCTGCTGATCTACTCCGACGGCATTGAGCGCGTGCTCACAGACCAGCCCGTTTATGAGACGCCGCCGGCGACGCTTCGCCAACGTGGGTTCGGCCTCACGGCGGCGCTGGCCGTGGGTGGACCGGCGGACGAAGCCGGCACCGCCACGGCCGTGGCCACGCTCCCCGCAACGGCGACCTCGCCGCCTGGCCCGTGGACGAACGCGCTCGGGATCCAGGGGGTGGCGCTATCCTTGCGACAGATCGAGCGTCGCCACCGGGCGCTGCGGCGCATGGGTCATCCGCTCGACGACCTCACCATTCTCTCCGTGCGCGTGGCAAGCTAGCGTTCTAAATGTGCGTGCGCGCATGGGCGGCGCCGGTCGGAGCCGCCAGCGCAGGCTCGCGGACAAACTTGCGACCGCTCGCGCGGTCGGCTCGGAGCTGCGCTGCCGAATTGCGCACGGTGATTCAGCAGGCGGGCTCATGCGGATGGGGAGCATCGGCGTCCCGCCGGTGCGCACCGGCGGGACGCCGATGCTCCCCGTCATTATAATCGCCGGCCGCTATGGGATCGCGAGGCGCACCGTGAAGCAGGATTGGAGCATGCCCCGCCGGGCGGAGGGCTGCCTGCGCTGTCAGCGCGCCTTCGACGTCGGCGAGGCCTTTCAGACGCTGCTCTACGAAACGCCGGAGGGCTATGGGCGGCGCGACTACTGTCTGGGTTGCCCGCCGGAGGAATCGCCCGCCCCGCTCGGCCGGTGGAAGACGCGCCGGCCGGAACCGAGTGCGAAGAAGACGTTCGCCTTCGACCGCGAGACCGTGCTCGCTTTCTTCGAACGGCTCAGCGACTCCGACGATCTGCGGAGGCGGCAGTTCCGCTTCGTGCTGGCCCTGCTGTTGTGGCGCAAGAAGGCCCTGCGGTTGGGCGCGACCGACGCGACGCCGACGGAGGAAGTATGGGAGTTTTCCGCGCCGCGCTCCGGGGTGACGTACCGCCTCGTCCGCCCGGAGCTGGACGAAGATCAGCTTGAGCAGCTCAGCACGCAGCTCGAGCAATTGCTCGCGACCGGGGCGGGCGAGCTTGAAACTCTGCCGACCGATGCCACGCCGGAGGACACGCGTGCGTGACCTGAATCACGGTGCGCGATTCGGCCGCGCAGATCCGAGCCGACCGCGCGCGCGGTCGCAAGTCTGTCCGCGAGCTGGCGCTCGCGGCTCGGACCGGCGCTGCCCATTCGCGCACGCCCAGTTGGGCCG
>CAYMXT010000273.1:2614-4430 GCA_964394415.1 uncultured Planctomycetales bacterium | reverse complement strand
GCCGCGGTCGAAGTTCAGGAGCGCCCATGGCGAACGATTACATCCCGCGCGGCGATGCGGAGTTCAACGGCTGGCTGGCCAACTTCGTCACGTATGCGAACGCGAACCTTGTAGCGCTGGGACTGGTCGCGGGCGACATGACGCCTGTTTTGCAGCCGACTTTGTGGTAAGATTGAACGATGGGCATGTTTCAAGTCAAAGTCGCCGTCGCGAATCCGCAGTCGCCCGAGCGCTCGTTTGAAGCGCCGTTCTGGGTGGATACGGGCGCGCTATACAGCTTCGCCCCGGAGGACCAGCTGCGGGCCATCGGGATCGTGCCGAAATTCACGCGCGACTTCGTGTTCGCCGACGGCAAGAAGGACCGTCGGCTCGTCGGCGAAGCCGCGTTCACGATCCAGGGAACCGACGAAACCATCACGTGTCTCATCGTGTTCGGACCGCCAGCTTCGTTGTTCTTGCTGGGCGCCACGGCGCTTGAGAATTTCGGCGTTCAGGCCGATCCAACAACGCAAAAGTTGCGGCCAATTACGGCGGTGATCGGAACGGCCTGGGCGAGCCGCGCGACGCCGGTCGTGGAATGGAGGCCGGTGTGATCGGCGCAGTTATGAACCGAGCCGCGACCGTGAGAGCCTGTCGAATTACTCGCCCTGGAGGTGTTGGGCGTGTTGGTCGCGAACCGGTCTCGGGGTAACGGGGACATTCTGCTTTTACGCCTCTTTCCTCGGCCGGCCGCGCGTGGGTAACGGGGACATTCTCGTGGGTAACGGGGACATTCTGCTCTTACGCCTCTTTCCTCGGCCGGCCGCGCGGGCGCAGGGTTGACTCCAGCCCCAGCCGCGCGGCGGCGCGCAGCGCCCAGGACTGTTCGCCGATCGGTGTGCCGCGCTGCACGCACCGCCGCACGTCCGCCAGCTCCGCCGCCGTTTCCGCCGCGTTCACCCGGCGCAGCCACTGCCGGGGCCGGTCGAGCGGCCACGCCGTCAGCGGCACGGGCCGGTCGGGGCGGGTGGCCAAACGTAAAGAACGTAAAGGGGACATTCTGCTTTTACGCCTCTTTCCTCGGCCGGCCGCGCGGGCGCAGGGTTGACTCCAGCCCCAGCCGCGCGGCGGCGCGCAGCGCCCAGGACTGTTCGCCGATCGGTGTGCCGCGCTGCACGCACCGCCGCACGTCCGCCAGCTCCGCCGCCGTTTCCGCCGCGTTCACCCGGCGCAGCCACTGCCGGGGCCGGTCGAGCGGCCACGCCGTCAGCGGCACGGGCCGGTCGGGGCGGGTGGCCAGACTGGACCACGGCCAGCGCTCCGCCTGCCGCACCAGCCTGGCCCGCAGCGGGTTGCGCTCGACGTAGCGCAGCACGGTGAGCAGGTGCTCGTCCTGCTGGATCGGGCAGGCCCGGAAGC
Organism: uncultured Planctomycetales bacterium; assembly: GCA_964394415.1. Lineage (GTDB taxonomy): Bacteria > Planctomycetota > Phycisphaerae > UBA1845 > Fen-1342 > JAGVEP01. The sequence continues at coordinate 3,032 of CAYMXT010000273.1, read as the reverse complement.
GCCCCTGCCAGACGTGTCCGCTGGTGGCGTGTCGGCGGTGGTGGCGGCGGACGTGGGCGGTCAGCAGCCATTGCATCCAACGGCTGAGGTCGCCATCGGCCCGCGGCCAGACGACCAGGTGAAAGTGGTTGGGCATCAGGCAGTAGGCCAGCAGGCGCATGGGCACGCGGGCCTGGGCGTCGGCGAGCAACTGCTCGAAGGCGGCGTAATCGTCGGCAGCGTGAAAGACTGTCATCTGTGCGTTGCCGCGGTTGAGGACGTGATAGGCGATGTCGCCCACGGAAGCTCGGGCTGTGCGAGGCATGGCCAGCAAGATAGCGCCGGCGACGCGGGCCGTCAAATCAGAATGTCCCCCTTTTGAGTTGGGCGTCGGCGAGCAACTGCTCGAAGGCGGCGTAATCGTCGGCAGCGTGAAAGA
>CAYMXT010000273.1:0-2514 GCA_964394415.1 uncultured Planctomycetales bacterium | reverse complement strand
CAAGATAGCGCCGGCGACGCGGGCCGTCAAATCAGAATGTCCCCCTTTTGAGTTGTATGAGAAAAGCAGAATGTCCCCCTTTTGTAGAATGTCCCCCTTTTTGTGTGTCCCCCTCTTGTTGAGAAAAGCAGAATGTCCCCCTTTTTAGACGGCGGCGGCGGGTTTCGACGCGGCGGCCATCATGCCGGTACCTTGCCTGGACGGCGTGGAGCGGGCCAATCGCGACATCTTCCGACAACTTCGCGCGACGTGCCCAGACGTGCTACACTGTCGGGACGCGCGCGTGGCGACCGCGTGCGAATGAAGTCAGCGGCCGACGGGGGCTGGGCCGCACGGCAACTAGGAGTGTGGGCGCATGAGGGTCTTTGAGAAGACGCCGGTTGGATTGATCGTGCTGTGCCTGGGTTGGCCATTCGCGCCCGCGCACGCGGGTGATGACATCAAGGCCAAGATCGCCGCCGCGGGCGACGCGGCGAAGCACAACGCCGACGCGGTCGTTGTCCTGGAACACACGGACGTGCGCGTGCGGCCAAACGGAATCGGTACCGCCCGCTCGCACGTGGTCACGAAGGTCCTGCGGGACGCCGCGATCCGCAGCCAGGCGGTGCAGGTCTTCCCCTTTGACCCGCACACGAATCGGCTGGAGGTAGTTGCGGTGCGCGTGTACCGCAAGGACGGCGACGTGGAAGACGTGCCGTTCGATCCGAAGGTCGAGCAGCCGCAACCGTCGTGGGGGGTCTATTGGGGCACGCGCCAGTATCTGGTGTCGGTTCCGCGGCTGAACATCGGCGACGCGGTCGAGACGATCAGCGAGATGACCGGTTTCAACGTGGCGTATCTCGCGGCGGGAGAGGCATCCGCCGGCGCGGATGATGTGCAACTGAACGCGTACGGCCGGCCGCTTGAGCCCCCCGTGGCCGGGCACTGGCACGATGAGGTGCATTTCTGGTCCGGTTTGCCGATCATCGAGAAGCGCTACACCGTGCGCGCGCCGAAAGACAAGCCCATTCAATATGAGGTCTACGGGGGCGAGCTGCGCACCGCAATGATGGCGGACGGCGACGAGCTGGTGTACACGTTCGAGAAGAAGGACATTACGCCGTTCAAGGAGGAGCCGGCGATGGAGCCGGCCCCGAACGTGGCCACCAAGCTGATCCTGGCCACGCTGCCGACCTGGGAGGACAAAGCGCGCTGGCTGTTCGGCGTGAGCGAGCCGCAGTTTGAGGCCGACGACGCGATCCGCAAGACGGTGGCCGCGGTTATCGAGAATTGCAAGACAGACGAGGAAAAATACACCGCCTTGAATCACTGGGTCGCCGAGAACATCCGCTACGCCGGCACGAGCCGCGGAATGTGCGAGGGCTACACGATCCACGACGTCAAGGAGACGTTTCACGACCGGGCCGGCGTGTGCAAGGACAAGGCGGGGATGCTGGTCGGCATGTTGCGGGTCGCGGGGTTCGAGTCGTACCTGGTGATGACGATGGCCCGCCAGCGCGTGGACCGCGTGCCCGCCGATCAGTTCAACCACGCCGTCACGTGCCTGCGCAAGCCGGACGGATCGCTGGTCCTGCTCGATCCGACCTGGATGCCGAAGAGCCGCGACAACTGGTCTACGCTGGAGCCGCTTCAGCACGTCGTCTATGGCCTGCCGGAAGGCAAGGAGCTCTCGCAATCGCCGGACTTCCCGCCGGAGGACAACCTGGCGGAGTACCAGGCCACCTCGCGACTGACCGCGGACGGCCGGCTGGAAACGGCCCTGAAGTTCACGGCCACCGGCGCCCCGGAAACGCGGCTGCGACGCGCAATGGCGGGCCATGCGCCGGGCGAGCGCGGGCGCGTGTTCGACGAGACGCTGCCGCGGGTCAGCCCGAACGCCCGCTGGCTCGAAACGCAGGCGATGGAACCGGCGGACTTCTCCGGCCCCGTGACGATGAGTGGGAAGTTCGTCGCGGACGCTTTCGTCGTCGGCACGAACGAGCACCGGTTGTTGCGGCTGCCGCTGCTGCAAACGCCGCTGGGCGACCGCGTGCTCGTCGACCTGTTCGACAAGACTGGCCCCAAAGAGCGCAAGTACGGATTGCGGCTCTGGGCGACGCGGCTGGCGAAGTTCGATGAGACACTGGAGCTGCCGGCCGGGTGGGAAGTAACGAAGAAGCCGGACGACGTAACCCTGGACGGCCCGTCCGCGGGGCTGCGCTTCCAGATCGAAGTCGACGGCGGCAGACTGCATTACACCTGCGAACTGACGATCAAGCGTTGGATCATTCCCCCGCATGAATACGCCAATTTCAAGGAAGTTATGGACAAGTTCACCGAACTCACCGGCCGCGTGGTCGCGTGCAAAGCGGAGGGCAACCATGCTGCGCGGTAAAGGCCCCCATCCGAACCCCGGACGCAAGTCCGGGGACACGGTCGTCGAAGCGCCCCGCACGTTTCCGCCCGCCACTTGCGTGGCGGGTTCGGATAGGACGCCGCCTGCGCATCCGAACCCCGGACGCAAGTCCGGGGACA
>CAYMXT010000272.1:0-4543 GCA_964394415.1 uncultured Planctomycetales bacterium | reverse complement strand
CGCCGAGCGCCCAAGCCGGAGCGCGAACCGGCGGACCAGCCGGCGCGGGATCCTTCCGTCCAGCTCGCCGCGGCGCTCGACCATGCGCTCGCGGAAGGGCAAACGGATGCAGCGGTCCGTCTGCTGGCCCAAGCACCGCAGGAGCTCCGTGAGGCCGGCTATCAGCAAATGGGGGCGCTCATCCGCTCGACGCTGACGGCCCGCCAAGTGCTCGATCAACTGCCGCCGGCGGAACAAGCCGCGGTGTGCGGCGTGTGGGCGCGGCAGCCCGCGCTACAAGGCATTGTGCTGCCCCGGCTGGAGCGGCTCGTGCGCGACCCGCGTGCGGCGCAGACGGTTCAGAGCGTCGTCGCCCGCCTCGCGGCGGAGCCGGCCTTGCGGGAAGCGCTCCGGCGGCACCCGCGCCTGCGTCCGGGCTAAGAGTCACTCGCTCCACCGAAGGCCGCACAGCGGAGCGTTGTCTGAACGGCTATGTCAAGAACCACGGCTTCAAAGCAAGGAGTGAACCATGAATGCACACACGAACATCCGGGCGCTGGCGGCGCTGGCGAGCTTCGCCGCGATTTGGAGCGCGGCGGCGCAGACGTCGTACCGTATTTACGATCTGCGTGACCTCGATGCGTTGGCGCCCGCCCCGCCCAGCGTGCCGGCGCCCCCGCCGCCGCCGGCCCCTCCGAGGCCGTTCGGTCTGGGCGCTTCTGAGCCGGTCGCAGCCTCCGGCGCGGCTCCGGACTCCGCGCCGCAGCCGGAGGAACAGATGGCCTTCAGTGACCACCTGTTGAGCTGCCTTCACCAGGGCTTGCTGAGCCTGGGCGGGGCGGAGTATTCAACGGTGGCCGCGGGCGTGTTTCTGGTTGAAGCGGAGGAGGAAGCGCACACCAAGCTGACCGCCCTCTTGGAGCAGGTCCGCGCGCTGTTCGGGGAGCGCTACCTGGTCGAGCTGACCGGCTCAATCGTCCCGGCCGCCGAGGCGCCGGCACCGGGCCAACCGGCCAAGGAACCACTGTTCTCAGACGTCCGACGCTATTGGCGGCAACAGGTCGTGGTTGCGCGGCGAACGCCGACCGCCGTCGAGGCGGTGCGGGAACACACGTACGTCTCCTCGTTGGATCCGGCGCTGGCGGAAGGCGTCGTCGGATACGAGCCTGTCATTGGCACAGCCACCGAGGGGGTGCGGATGCGAATTACCGTCGGCGCCGGGGCGGAGAGCGCCGCGGATACGACGCTGAACCTCGACGGGCAGCTCACCGCCGTGGATTTGTCGCACGAGGCCGGCCCGCACGGCGCGGCGCAATCCGCCGGTTGGATGGTCCAATTGCCCGTGGTCATCCGCAGGACGGTCCGCACCGCGGTCCGCATCAGCTTCGACCAGCCCACGGTTGTCGCGGTCAGCGGCGGGTTTGAGCGCGACGAGGTCATCGTTATCACCGCCGCACTGAAGAAACTGGCCGAGTGATGCGGCTGGGCGACTCGACCTGCGGCGGCAATTCGCGCCCCCAGCGCGGCTGTGCCCACAGATACTGCGACGGGTCGCGCAGAATCAGCCGCTCCAGCGCGGCGATGTAGCGGTCGGTAATGGCACGCAGCGGGTCCGGCTCGTTCCGCCACGCGGTGTAGTTGTAGACGTCCTCCACGACGATCGCGAAGCGAAACGGACCCACGCGGCGAATCCCTGCGGTCACGACGTCGGCCCCGAACTGCTGCGCGAGCAATCCCACGGTTTTCGCGGTTGTGGCCGGTAGGCCGAGAAAGCGTACCGGGAGACCGCGTTTCTCCGCTGGATGATCGGCGACGAGGGCCACCGTTCCGCCGGCCGCGAGTACCGCGGGCACCCGAGCGGCGGCCTGTTCGAGCGGCACGAGTTCGCAGCCGCCGCGGGCGCGCAAGCGCGTCCGCAGGGCGTCGTAGGCCGGGTTCGTATGGCGCTGGTACACGCACGTGGCCCGCACGCCGTTGAAGCCGAGCAGCACGGGCAGCAGGTCGAACGGCCCGTAGTACGCGGTTACGAGCAGAGTGGCCTGCCGCCGACCTTGCGCCGCGCGCAGATCGCGCAGGTGCGGCTCCGGGATGACGCCGCCGTAGCGAGCGTATGTGCCCGGGTGCAGGAGGCGGCCGGACAGGAGCAGGTCGACAAGATCCCAGATGCGGTGGACAAAGGCTCGCTCGGCCACCTGCCGTGCCACCGGCGCGTCCAGCCGACCCGCCAGGCCCGCACAGCAATGCGCTTCGCTTGCCGCTCGCAGAGGCGGCAGCAGTCGATACAGCCGCTGTGCGAGCCACGCGCTGACGGTGTAGCTGCCTCGCGGGCCGAGCGCGGCGAAATAGACGCCGAGCAGACGGCGGTGAAGATTGGCGAGGTGGAAGAGAAGCCTGGCCCGCATATTGATTCGGGGAGGCTACCGGGTGGCGCGTGGTGCGGCAACGCCCGGCGGCGCACGTGGAAGTGAAAAGAAGTGAAAAGGGGACACTACTGATTACTGCGGTTTCCCCGTGAACCGAAGTAGGCGTCAATAATCAGTAGTGTCCCCTTTTTCGGGGCGGGCCCCTTTTTCGGGGTGGCACCCGGGGATCGCTGTCCTGCGACAGGTTGTGTTTGGGACAGGTCTGTCCGAAATTAGCGTGCGCGGTCCCGGCGTCGCCGTAGCGGGGCCAACGGGTTCAGTCGATTCGTGTAACGCGTCGTTCCTCATACCACGCCCGCGTGGATTCGGGTAGAATGCCAGCGTTCGGCCGCGCCATGAGCGCCCAAGCTGAGTGGCGCGCGGCGCGGCGTTTCAGCAACCGAAGCCGCGATTGCGGGAGATATACGGATGGCCAAGCAGACCACCACAAAGACCGGCACGACCGCCCTCAAGCCGCGCACCGCGCGCAAAGCCACCGCCGCCGTCGCCAGGAGTCCAGCACCCGTGCAGCCCACGCCGGAGCAGATTCGGGCGCGGGCATACGAGATCTTCTTGCGACGCAACGGCGGCCCCGGCGACGCGCACGATGACTGGCTCCAGGCCGAGCGCGAGCTGTACAACGAGTTGAACCCCTAGCGGCCCAGCCCCGGCGCGGACGCCGTGGCACAACGCGAGCCGCCCACGGCCGAACAGACCGACACGGGCGACCCGTTGCGGCGCGCGACCCGAAACTGCCTGCCCGAGGAATGCGCGAAGCACGCCGCGCCACGAATGGACGGCGGCCCCGTAAGAGGGGGGGGTTGGTGCCGCGCGCGCATGGGCGTATAATCGAAGCGTCAGATTAAAGAGTTGCCCCGTGCCGGCGGCGCAGGCCGGCTCGCTCACATCGCGAAGCGCAGCATATGAGGCTGAACATGCTCAGAGTACCCCCACACCGACATCACCGGGGTTTCACGCTGATTGAATTACTGGTTGTGGTCGCGATCATCGCCTTGCTGATCTCGATTCTGCTGCCGTCGCTGCGCGACGCACGTGAGGCGGCCAAGAGCGTGCGTTGCATGGCGAACCTGAAGGAAATCGGCAGCGCGATGGCTCACTATTTCTCCGAGAACAACAACTGGTTCCCGCACGGCAAATCGGACTACCACTCGCCAACCGGCATTTACTACGGCGGGCACCCCGGCCGCCCCGGGATGTGGATGTACGACGATCCGCAGTTGCGCGACACCCCCGGTGGTCGGCCGTTCAATCAGTATCTGTACCCAAAGTTGCCCAAATACGACATCGCGACGACCGACCCGCTTTTCGACGTGGTGCGCGAGGTGCCGCTCTTCTTCTGTCCCTCAGACCAAGGGGGGTACTACAACAGCGAAGCGGGCGACCTGACGTCGCAGACGAAGGCCATGTACTGGTACTGGGGGACCAGCTACGACTCGAACTACCACTGGCCCAACAACTGGGCGGGGGACTTCCGCGAGGGCTTTCAGAACCGCAATTGGCAGCGGCTTTCCAACGCGTTCATCAAGGCGCAGCTTGTCAAGAATGCGTCCATTCTGATCATGATCTATGAGGATCCCTTCGATTCGTCGCAGTGGCTCCACATCCCCCGCCGCGGCTGGCATAAGAAGATGAACCGCCACAATATTCTGTTCCTCGATAGCCACGCCGCGAACATGGTGCTGGACACGGTCAAAGGCAAAGCCACCTCCGGGCTGGGCTGGAAGAGCTGCTCGGGGAGCAGCCCGAGCGACCTGAAGGCGTGGTGGAACAACGAGAACGACCCGGATTTCGAGATGCGCTACCTCGCGCCGCTGGGGGGCGGCTGAATACCCGCGCGCGGTCTCGCGACGCCATGTCGCGGCTGACTGCCGTTTCGACCAATGAAACTCATGGAGCAGCCTACCGCCGCACAGGGGGTCGGCCGCCGCGCATCCTGCAATCCGCGAAGCTCCGCGGCGCGGCGTTTGACGCGGTCGCCAACGCTGCGAGGCTCCGGCTCGGCGGGCACGGCGTGCAGCCGCCACGTGGTCGCTGCTGCTGGCGGAAGGCGGGAATGCACATCAGCTCAGTGGCGCGCGGAGCGCTTGCAGTTCCAACAGCTTGTCGGCGGGCAGCCGCTCGACGTGCCCGAGCTGCCCAGC
>CAYMXT010000271.1:0-4551 GCA_964394415.1 uncultured Planctomycetales bacterium | reverse complement strand
GCGGTCGCAAGCATGTCCGCGAGCTTGCGCTCGCGGCTCGGACAGGCGCCGCCCACTCGCGCACGTCCATTTAGCGTCGTGTCACGGGCGCGGTGCTCGGCGTGGGGCTGCAAGCAAAGTCGGCCACCAGTGGCAAATGGTCGAACACCTGCCCGTCCTGGTCGTGGCACACATCGAGACGCTCGAGCCCCGCGGCGGCGAGATCGCCGTCCGACATCACGGTCGTGTCGAGCGCAAACGTCTGCACGGCGGTGAGCACGCTGTCACTGTAGATGATGTAATCCAGCCGCCCGGGCTTGTACTGCGACGTGTCATCGCGCCAGGTCCAATCGCCGTCGCCGGTCAGGTTATGACGGGGACGGGCGTCGGCAAGCGGGGTGTCGTCCCAGTCTGGCAGCGCGTCCGGCCCGTACTGCGCCTCGTCGTGGATGTCGCCGTCAAGCAAGGTCTGAACCGGGGCGAAACTCCCGACGATGTTGAGGTCGCCGACGATGAGTAGCCCGGTTCCGCTCGGCAGGTCGATCGGCCCGCCGGGGGTGCGGGCGTCGCGGAGCCAGCTCACGAGCGCATCGGCCTGCCGCTGTCGCAGCGGATCGTTCTTCTCCGCGTCGCAGCACTTGAAGTGGTTGTTGAGCACGTACACGTCCGCCGCGCAGCGGTCATCCGGCAGATCGACGAGCGCGAGCGCCAGTTCGCGTTCGCCGGGCGGATTGAGTTTCGCGGCGGTCAGTTGCAGCGGGTAGCGGCTGACGATCACCGAGTCCTTGCCCTGATACGCCTGCCATGTCCCGTTCGGCAGGGGCAACGCGAACGTCAGCAGCTTGACCACGTCGTCGGCCTTCCACTTGCGGGAGCCCGGCTGGCCGCGGTCTTGCGGATGCATCCCAATTTCCTGGAGGGCGATGACATCCGGGTCGAGCGCTTGCACGAGCCGTGCAAACCGCGCGGCCCGCCGGGCGTCCACCTCCGGGAAGATGCTGTTCCACTTGATGTTGTAGCAGACCAGCCGGAAGTCCGTCGCCGGCGGCCGATCGAGGAAGGTCTGCGTCGGCGTGCCGGGCACGCGGCGCGGCGCGAGGCAGGCGTAGTCAGCGCCGACGGCAGCCGGTGCGGTCGCCGGCGTCCGGGTCTCGCAGGCCGTGAGGACGACGAGGCCCAACCCCGCCGCAAGGATCCCAGTCAACGGTGTGAGTGAACAGCGTGGTGTCAAGATGCTCTCCAGTCCGAAGGTAGTGGCTTGATGATGCCGATCCGCATGATGCCGATCCGAACCCCGGACGCAAGTCCGGGGCCACGCGGCCCGCCGCGCAAGGCAGAGCCTTGCGCTCCCCATCCGAACCCCGGACGCAAGTCCGGTGACAGGCGGCCCCACCGCTGGCGTGGTGGGTTCGGACCGCAGCGCCGCACAGCCGCTCCCCTGCCCTGCGTCCCCCGCGCGTGGTAAAATCGGCACATGCCGTCCGCCCCAGAACTGCGGGACCAATTGCGGAGCCTAAGCATCCCCCGTGAGCAGCGCCCCGGTCCGCGCACGGGCGGGGGCCGGGCCGTCACCGTCGCGCTGCTGTCGCTCGTCATCCTCGCCCTGGGCGGCTACGTCGTCTGGGACAAGGTTGCGCCGCACGTGCGTTCGTCCGCCGCAGTCAGCCCGACCACGCCACCGCTCCGCGTCGTCAAGGCGACCCGACAGGCGGCCGGCGAACAGTCACCGGCGCTTACCGCGACGGGCAAGATCGTCTCGGATCACCAAGTCGAGGTGGCCACGAAGGTGTCGGGGCAAATCGTCGCACTGCACTTTGAACAGGGTGACTACGTCGAACGCGGCCAGATCCTGGCGGTTCTGGACGACGAGGGTCCCCGCGCGCGGCGCGACGAAGCCGTCGCCCGCCTCGCCCAGGCCCGGGCACACCTCGAATACCAGAGGGTCAACCGCGCTCGCATCGAACATCTCTTCGAGGTCACCCAGGCCTCGGACATCGAGCTGGCGGACGCCCGCCGCGCCAACGCGGAGGCCGCGGCGTCCGTCGCCGCGCTCGAGGCCATGTTGACCTACACGGAGAAGGTGCTGCGTGACTGTCAGGTCACGGCCCCCATCGCGGGCGTGGTGCTGGAGCGCAACGTCGAGGTGGGCGATTTCGTCGCCGCCGAGGGCGGCCGCGGGGCGATGGCCAATTCGCAATTCGCCGCGATCGCCGACATGAGCAAGCTGCGCGTCGAGGTGGACGTGAGCGAGCTGGACATCGCACGTGTGCAGTCGAACATGCACTGCCTGGTAGTGCCCGACGCCTACAAGGACCGCCGGTACCGCGGGCGGGTGCTGTGGATCGACCCCGGCGCGAACTACGCCAAGGCCACGATCCAGGTGAAGGTCCGCATCGAGGATCCCGACCGCCAGTTGCGGGTCGAGGGGGCGGCCCAGGTGCAGTTTTTCGCGTTTGACCCGGATCAAGGCGACACGACCCGGGAAGCCGCAGGATTCTGGGTACCGGCGAGCGCGTGTCGCTGGGACGGCCAAAACCCGACCGGCCACGTGTTCGTCGTCGTGGATGGTCGGCTGAAGGAGACGCCGGTGACGCTGGGCCGCCGCGTGGGCGAGCGCGTAGAGGTCGAGCGCGGCCTGCTGGAAGGCCAGGAGATCGTCGCCGAGGGCATTGAGCGGCTGCGTGACGGCCAGCCGGCGCCGAAGTAGAATTCCGTGCTCGGCCGCGGCCCCGGCCGGCCGCGTTGGCACATGGTTTGCTTTGCTTGTCGGGGGCAGCGAGCCGCCGCCCGGCCCTGGAACGAGGTAACGCGTGCGTCCGATTCGAAACGTCTACGAAGCGCTGCGGACCATCCTGGTCGGCATGCGCATCACGTTGAAGTACGCCTTCGCCCGCACGATCACCGTGCAATACCCGGACATGCCGCCCACGACGCAGCCGCGGTTTCGGGGTTTCCACTGGTACGAGATCGAGAAGTGCAGCGCGTGCAAGGCCTGCGCGCGGGCCTGCCCCGTGGACTGCATCTACATCGAAAACAGCGGGCCGCGGAAGATCGACAAGGAATCCGGCCTGGTCCGCGGCGGGGCCATGACCCGCTACGCGATCGACTATTCCAAGTGCATGTTCTGCGGGCTGTGCATCGAGCCGTGCCCGACCGAATGCCTGCACATGGGCGACATCCACGACGTGTCCGGCTACGACAAGGCCAGCACGATCGTCGAGTTCACCGAACTGGCGAAGAGCGGCCAACGCACGCCGATCCCGATCTGGTTGCTGAAAGAGCCGCTGCCCGAGTGGGCCCGGCGGCTGAAGCGGAAGTGGCAGATCGACGACCCGGCGGTCCTGGCCGAACTGCGCGGCGCCTTGGTCGAGTCGCAGCCGCTCAAGAAGCCAGCGCCACCCCCTGCCCCGGCGGCGACCCCCGCTTCCGAGCCGCAGCCATAGCCCTACAGCCCGGAAACCGCCAAGTGGCCGTGTCGGTTGTCAGGCAACCGGCACAGCCACTTGACGACCAAGTGCCCACCCGAAGACGCAGCGTTGCCGCATTAGCGGCGTAACCCTACCGCCGCGTCGTCCCGAGACTTCTACGGCGCGACACGGGTGCAGGTCACAACGGTGACAACGGCGACGGCGCGATTGCCGTCCACCGGCGGCGTGCCGTCCAAGCTCACCAGCACCGTGGGCTGGCCAAACTCGCGCGTTCCGCCGTAGCTTTGGTTCACGCGCCAGAAGATCGGTGCGTTGGTCTGGGCGCTTGTGGACACCGCGCTGCGCGCCATGAACGACAGCTCGACGTGCAAGTCCAGTTGCAGCGCTTTTCCACCGTCACCGGCGGACATGAAACCGGCCACGTTGAACTCGGCGCTAACCTTCTCGCGGGCGACGCCGGGGGTTGCTTCACCGCCGCCGGGCCCGCCCGGCACCGCTGCGAGATAGGGCGCGTCGCGAATGACCCGGAACTCCGCCGGCTGTCCGTTCGCACCGAAAACCTGGTCCAACCCGTAGAGCAGCTCCAAGCGGCCGAGTTTCTCGAGCGCCGCAGCCAGCTTGCCCGGGGTGGCCGCTTCGGCGGCCAACGTCGCGGCATCGAGCGACGACACGTGCTCCTGCCCTACTTCGACGCGGTAGACCTGGGCTTGCAAGCGAACTGCGGGTGCGGCGCGCCCCGGTCGGGGCGGCGGCTCGGGCGCCACGGGGGGTTCGGGTTGGGGCGCAGGCGTCGCGTGCGCTGCGGCGGGGCGACCGGACGGCAGCGCCGGGTCGCGGGTCTGGCCCAACGCAGGCGGAGACCAGCACGCGACGAGTCCGAGTATTGCGACCCCGATTCCCAGTTGAAACCTGGTGCTGCGGCTGAGCATGACTGCACTCCTGATAGCGGCCCTTTGCGCGAACTCGCCGATGAGGTCGCGTCTGGCGTGTACTTACACAGGAAGGCAGCCTGTGGATGCAGCCCCACTCCGACCACAGCAGCGTCGAGAATAGTCATGTGCGACGGAACAGCCAACGGCGTCCGGAATCCTATTCCGGGCTCGCCGCGGCGTGACGCGGCGGCGGATGCGGGCGTGGCGCGGCG
>CAYMXT010000270.1:0-4588 GCA_964394415.1 uncultured Planctomycetales bacterium | reverse complement strand
CGGCCAACCGCCGGCCGCATTCGCGACGGCCGCGCGCGGCGCGGGCCGCCACACGACCGACCGTGACGCGCCCCAGAAGACTGTTTCGGAGAACCGCACATGCGTTTGCTCTTGCTCGAAGACGTGCGCAAGCTCGGGCACCTCGGCGATGTCGTCGAGGTGACGGCCGGGTACGCGCGGAATTATCTGCTCCCGCAGCGGCTCGCCACCGAGCCGACCGAAGAGAACATCAAGGCGATCGAGGACCGCCGGCGGGCCGCCACCGCCGCACGCGCCCGCCGGATGCAGGAGTTCTCGGCCCTGGCGACCCAGCTCAAGGACGTGTCCGTGACGATCGAAGCCGCGGCGAACCCCGAGGGGACGCTGTACGGCTCGGTCGGTGAAAAGGACATCGCGGCGGCGCTCAACGCGCAAGGTTTCCCCGTCCTGCCCGCGCACGTTATGATAAAGACCCCGATCCGGACGTTGGACAGCCGGATGGTGGCGCTGGAGTTCGCGGACGACATCACCGCCGAGGTAAAGGTGTGGGTCGTGCGTGAGGGAGGCGTGCCGAATGTCGGGCCGACCGGAGGAGACGAAGCCCCCGCCGAGCCAGCCGCCGGCTAGCGCTGGTCCGCCGCCGGGGCTGGCGCGCCTGTTGCCGCAGGATCTCGATGCCGAGCGCGCCGCGCTCGGCTCGTGCATTCAGGAGCGCGAGGCGATCGGGGAGGTCATCAGCGCCCTGCGCGACGCCGGGTCGGCCGCGTTCACCCGCGAGAGCCACCAGCAGCTTTTCGACGTACTGACCGAGGTCTACACCTCCTCTCAGGACGTCGACGGGGTGGTGCTGAAGAACGAGCTGGAGCGGCGTGGCGTCTGGGACAAGGTCGGCGGCTATGACTTTCTCGCCGGCCTCATGGACTCCGTGCCGTCGGCGCTGCGGGCCGGATACTACGCGGGGATCGTCTATGACAAGTACCTGCTGCGGCAGCTCATCGCCGCGACGCATCGCGTTTCGGAGCGCGCCCTCGACAACGATTTGCCGGCCCGCGAGTTGCTGGATTACGCCGAGAAAGAGGTCTTCGACGTCACCGAACGACGGGTTTCGGGGCAGGCCCAGGCCCTGGGCGATCTGATCCGCGAGGCGTTTCGCACGCTTCAGGACCGTGGTCGCGATGGCGCCTTCACGGGTGAACCCACGGGGTTTCGCGAGTTGGATGAGCTGACCAACGGTTTGCAGCCGGGTGAGCTCATCATCATCGCCGGCCGGCCGTCGATGGGCAAAACCGCGTTCGGGCTCAACGTGGCGGAGCATCTGGCGATCGTCGAACGCCGGCCGGTGGTGTTCTTCTCTCTGGAAATGAGCCGTCAGCAGGTCGCCCAGCGCATTTTGTGCAGCCGGGCGCGCGTTAACGCCCACCTGCTGCGGCGGGGCCGCCATTCCAGCGACGACATGCAGCGGCTTCAGCAAGTGGCGGCGGACCTGGACGATGCCCCCCTGCTCGTGGACGACACGTCGGACCTCACGATCCTGGAGCTGCGGGCGCGGGCGCGCATGGCGGCCCGCAAACAGAAGATCCGCGCGATCTTCGTGGACTACCTCCAGCTCATGCGTTCGCCGCGCACGGAGAACCGCCAGGTCGAGGTCGCGAGCATCTCGCGCGGGCTGAAAGCTCTCGCGAAAGATCTGAACGTGCCCGTGGTGGCGATGGCCCAGCTCAACCGCGGCCCCGAGGACGCGAAGTTGCGCAAGGGCAATCGCCCGCGGATGAGCGACCTGCGCGAGTCCGGCGCGATCGAGCAGGACGCGGACGTCATCGGACTGCTGCACCGCGAATCGTATTACAAGACCCGCGCGGCCCACGTTGATTTGACGGCCGAGGACGACAACGGCGGCGTAGACGACCCCGATGAGAACGTGGCGGAGCTGATTATCGCGAAGCAGCGCAACGGCCCGGTGGACACGATCCGCCTGCACTTCAACAAGGAGTACACGCGGTTCGACAACCACCTGCCGGGCGGCGTGCCGCTTCAGTACATTCCGCCGGACACGTCGCCGACGCCGTTCTGAATCGCCGTGCGCGATTCGGCAGCGCACCTCCGAGCCGACCGCGCGAGCGGTCGCAAGTTTGTCCGCGAGCTTGCGCTCGCGCTCGAACGGGCGCCGCCCGTTCGCGCACGTCCATTCAGTGTCGCGCCTCGCAATAATCGCATCGTATGGGGAGCATGGGCCTCCGGCCCGTGCGAATCCCGGCGCGCCAGCAGTCCGTTGAAAAAGGGGACTGGCTCCGCGGCAAACCGCTTTCGCGGCAGCGCCAGTGGGGCTTTCAGCGGTGCCTGTACCCTTTTTCAACGGACTCCCAGGACACGGGCCGGAGGCCCATGCTCCCCACCCGGATACGCTGCGGTGATTCTGAGTCACTACACTGGCAGACGCCGGCACCGCTGGCTGGCGCTGCGCGCTCTGTGAGCTGCGCCGCTGCTCAGCCCGGCGGCGCCGCCGCGTCGGGGCCGAGACCGGGCTCGGCTTTGGGCTTCTGAAACGCGCGGATCTCCAGACACAGCCGATTCACGGCGGTGCGGACGCTGGCGATGAACTTGTCGCACTGGCTCTGCATTTCGCCGGTGGGATCGTCCAGGTCGTCGAGCAGCGACTCAAGCTGTAACACCAGCCCGCTCAGCCAATCCGTATTCAGGGTGCGGATTTCATCGAGCGCCCGGCGATAGGCGGCTTCCGCGTGGCGGTAGGCATCGTCCGTGGGCGGCAGTCGCAGCGAAAGCTGGTGAAACGTATGGACGACGCCGGTCAGCAGCTTGATGCGCGTCGCGATCTCGCGCTGTCGTCCCAGAAACTCCGTGCGCACTTCCTGGAGATCGTGCTCTGTCCCGCTACGGGTGATCGTCTCGGACAGGGCCGCAAGTTCCGGTTCCGGCAACAGGTTGGGGAGCACGGTGTGGACGGCCTGCAACCTGCGCAGCACCCAACTGGCGGTTACCTGGTCGCCGGTACGTGCCGCGGTGGCCCCCTGCTCGGCCAGCGCCCGCAGTTGCCGCCGGTACGACCCGGCCCGCTTGAGCAACTGGTCGAGCAGTTCCTCGGCCCGCTGCACTTCGGACGTGGCAAGATGGACCGGAAAGCGCTGCCGCATCAGACGCATGCGATCGAGCACCTGGCGGGCCCGCAATTCCTCGAACTGCGTGACGTGGCTTTCAAACTCACGTTGAAGCCGCGAGAACGACGTCCGCAGCGCTTCCTTCGTCGGAAATCCGCCCGCGTACGTCGCATCGAACGCCCGGCGCAGCTTCGACTTGTCGTCGGCCTGGGCCTGCTGCTCGCCCGGCGTCAGGCGCGAGTGCAACGCCGCCTCGCGCTGGGCGATGAAGCTCCGCACCATCGAGGCGAGCACCGCATCGCCGGACACGTCCGGGTGGTTCAGGGCCCGTGCCGCCACCGCCCGCAGTGAAACCTCATCGACCGCGGAGCTCATGATCTGGGCGCATAATTGCTGGTAGATGTCCTGCCGGTGCTTCTCGCGGTACGGCACCCCCTGCCCGGGCAAACCAAAGACCGCCAGCCGGACAACCGCCCGCTGCGGGCCGCAAAACTCCGGCGGACAACCGGGGCCGTCGAGCACATCGGCCCGCACCACCGCCCGCACGGAAAGCCACCCCAGCCGACGCAGGCGCCGCAGCAGCCACGCACCCACGTCGCGGGGCAACGCCGCAGCCACGGCCAGCGCGGCGGCGCGCGGGTCAAGTTCGCCTTGCTCCGCGAAGCGGCGTTCCAAGGCCCGAGTGCCGCGGGCGTCGTATTCAGCCCACTCGGGTGCCCCGCGCGGGGGCCGGCCCAGTGACGGCGAAGCGGCCATGTCGCCTCCCGATCCAACTGCATAGAGGCGTCTACACACCCAAGTGTACCGCGCCGCCCGCCGCGCCACCACTCGGCAACTGCGGGCGGCAGAGCGGCAGCGCACCCGAGTGCTCGCTCGTGATCAGGTACAGCAAGGAGCCCGGCCCCCCCTGGCCCCGCGGCCACGGCGGCTAAGTTCCGCCGCTGACGTGCCCTTGGCGCTGCCGGCCGGTGTACTCGTAGCGCACGCAGCGATTCACTAAACGGACGTGCGCGAATGGGCGGCGTCTGTCCGAGGCGCGAGCGCAAGCTCGCGGACATACTTGCGACCGCTCGCGCGGTCGGCTCGGATCTGCGCCGCCTAATCGCGCACGGTGATTCACGAACTTCGCCGGGACGGCCATCGGCTATTCGGTCACGTCCTGGCCAAGGGTCCCCTTGGGCGCGCCGCCATCCGGACACGTGCGCTCGTTCTCCGGTGCGTGAATCTCGTCCCGCTCCCGCGGGAGATTGTCCGGCCACGGCCGGCAACCCCTGGGCCGCTTGCGACGCCACGCCGGCGGAGCTGGCTCATCCTCGTTGGGCCGCGGCGGCGCGGCGGAATGCGGTCACCCGCCGCTCAAAATCGCGATGAACGGGTTGATGTCGTCAAAGTCGACGTCGCCATCACCGTCGCAGTCGCCGGCGAGAATGTCGCAGTTCGGGTAGGCGGCGTGGTAGCCGGCGGGATCGGACAAAGCCAGCACAAACGGGTTGATG
>CAYMXT010000269.1:1918-4591 GCA_964394415.1 uncultured Planctomycetales bacterium | reverse complement strand
TGCCGAAGTACGAGGGCGTCGCACGGTTGGGTACCGCCCCGGCGGTATTGGGATCGTCGTGAACGACGCGCCGTAGGGCCGGGGGGGTGGTTTGCGTGTCATAGACGTAGAGGCCGAACTTGCCGAGTGCGCCGGTCCCGGCGTACTGGCCCCAGAACGCGACGCGGCCTTTGCTGTCGATGATGGGTTGGCTGAACGCGGTGAATGTGACCGTCGCGGCTTGATCGGGGACAGCGCCGCCGGTGCGGGCCATCTCAGAAAGCGTGACGGTCGTGGGCACCGGGGGCGGCGTGCCGCCGCCATTGCTGTTGCCGTTGCCGTTGCCGTTCCCGTTGCCGTTGGTTCCGTTGGGATCGGTGTCATTGGGATCGGCATCGTTGGGATCGGTCGTGCCGTTGCCGTCGCCGGTGGGATCGGGATCGGACTCATTCGGTACCCCGTCGCCGTCGATGTCAGAATCCTGGGCGTTCGGTATTCCGTCGCCGTTGATGTCGTCATCGCTGGCGTTCGGAATGCCATCGCCATCGATGTCTGGGTCGGTGCTGTTTGGGATGCCGTCGGAATCGGTGTCCAGAATGGGCGTATTCGGGTCGGCCGTGTTGCTGTCGCCGTCGGAGTTATCGGAGCTGCCGGCGGACGGGCAACCGCCTGGCAGGACCGCGAGCAGCCCGAGGCTCATAATCAGCGTGACCACCGCGGCTGGGTAGCGTCGCAAACCCGCTTGCAATGTCATGAGATCGGCTCCGACCTGGCGCGCTAGCGCACCAAGAACGCCCCCGGTCACCAAGCTGATTGTACACCCTTGCCAAGTGTACGTTTGCGGGACGCACGCGGCAAAAGGAAGCGGCGGGGCGGGCGGGACGCCCACCCCACTGGGACGTGGTATACTCCGCCGCGCGTCACGTGCCAGTTGCAGGAGGCATGGTCATCCAAACGCACTCGCGGTTTTGTTATGGGATTCTCTCGGCCGCGCTCGTCGCGGCCGCGGCCGGTACGCGCGCGGACGAGCTGAGCCCCACGACGCGGCCGGTCGTCGAGCAGGCCGCGCGCGATAAGCGTCCGCGGCTCGCTGTGGTGGGGTTCACCGCCGATCCGAATGGTGACCCGCGGGACGCCTGGATTCCGGTGGCGCTCGAAGAGCTGACGGCCCGCCGGCTCCAACGCGTGCCCGGCGTGCTGATCGTCCCGACGATCCGCTTGCACCAGGGTCGCCGCGAACTTAGCGATATGACCCAGACCCCACCGTGGCCCGACGTGGCGCGGGGGTTGGGTGCGACCCACCTGGTCACGTGCGCGTGCCGTGGGCCGGACAGCGCCGTCACGCTCAGCGTCGCGCTGCGGCAACTCGACCGCGGCGACGCGGCTGGGCCGCAAGCCGCGCTGCCGGCGGGACGGTTGTACGAGGCCCTCGACGCGCTGACGCGCTGGGTGCTCGAGCAGTTGGCCGTGCCGGCGCTATCCGAACCGCTGGCCGTGCAGGTGTTTGCGCCCCCGAGCCGGTCGGTGGCGGCGGTCGAGTATTTCGCGCGCGCCGTTGGCGCGGCACGAGCGGACCAGCTCAAGGAAGCCCTGCGCTACGCGAGCGAAGCGGTGGACTACGACAAGCGGTTTCGGCCGGCGCTGGGGCTGCTGGCACAACTGGAATCGCAGATGGGTCCGGCGGGGCGCGGCTCGGCGTTGCGGCGGTGGCTGGCGCTGGGCGACTACGCGCGGTTCGAGGATGATCCGTTCGACCGCATCCGCGCCGAGGTTGGGCAATGCCTGCTGTTGCAGGCCGACGGTGCTTTCGAGGCCGCGCGGACGCGGGCCGAGACGGCCCTGCTCGTGGCGGAAACGCAGCGCGAGCCGTATGGACAGATCGTCGCGCTGACCGCGTTGTGCGACTTGCACCTGCTGCGGCCGATGCCGGTCGACCCCGAGGCGTCGGTCGAAGCGCGGCGGCAGTTCGCGCTCGAAAGCGGGCGGAAGGCCGCCGCGTGGCAGGAGTTGCTCGTGCGCCTGCTGGAGGCGCTGGGCGACGTGGTCGGGGCGTTGCCGGCGACCAACAAGCTCGCATTGCTCTACGAGCGGATCGAACGGCCCGACGACGCGCTGGCGTTGCACCGGCGGACGCTGGCACTGGCGGAGCAACTTAAGTCGCAGCCGCACGAAGCGACGGCGTGGCTGTACGTGGGGCAGTGGTATCGCCAGCAGCAGCGTTGGCCGGAAGCGCTCGAAGCGCTGGGGCGCTGCCTGGCACTGGCCGACGAAGCGGCGAAGCCGGCGGTGCGCATGGCCCTGGGCGCGGTCTACCACGCGATGGAGCAGCCTGAGGAATCGCTGGGACAGTACGAGCTGGCCTACGAACAGATTCGCAAGACGGAGGACTTGCAGAACCAACTCGCGTGTCTGCGCGAGATCGCGGACGCCCGCATGAAGCTGGGCCGGCGGGACAAGGCCATCGCGGCGTTGCAGGAGGCGGTCGAGCTCGCGCACGCGCTCGAGCTGCGCGACGAGCAACTCCTCCGCGAGCAATTGGAGCAGTGGAAGACCGGGGGAACCTGAGCGGCGGCGCCGTCGTCGCACAGACTGATAGTCTGTGCTCCACCACAGACGGATCGTCTGTGCTCCACCACAGACGGATCGTCTGTGCTCCACCACAGACGGATCGTCTGTGCTCCACCACAGACGGAT
>CAYMXT010000269.1:0-1818 GCA_964394415.1 uncultured Planctomycetales bacterium | reverse complement strand
GATAGTCTGCGTCGTCGCACAGACTGATAGTCTGTGCTCCACCACAGACGGATCGGCTGTGCTCCACCACAGACGGATCGGCTGTGCGCCACTACAGACGGATCGGCTGTGCGCCACGAGCGGGGCTACTTGGTGCGCATCTTGAAGGTCTCGCCGAACTCGACCTTCCCGGCCTGGCTCGTGACGGCCACGATGCCCTTGCCCGGCGGCACAAGGAAGATCAGCCCCAAGATCGCGTCCGGCTGGTCCTGCAAGGCCGTCTTGATGCCGGAGGTCTTGAACTCGAGCATTCCGCGGAAGCCGCTCTCCTCGGGGTTGGGCGTGAAGAACAGCTCGACATATTCCTGGCCGTCCTTCTTGACGAGGGCGTAGTAACCAGCCAAGGGGTGGCTGGAGCCGGTTTCATCGAGGGCCTGATACTGGTTGGTCACCGCGCCGGCGAAGTTCATGGCCTGCCCGGGCAGCGAGGCGGCCTTACGCGGCTTGGTCGCAAGCTGGAAGATGCGCTTGCCGTCGGGCACCTGGAACTTCGCGATCGCGTCCTTCGCGCCCTTGTCCGGCGACAAGGCGTTTTTCTCGCCGGAGAACTCGGCCTTCACGAGTAAGCTGCCGGCCAACTCGCAGTCGAGATTGGTGCGAATGCGGTCCGCCGACAGGGCGAACGGCAGGTCGTCGCGGTCGCCGCTCAGCCGCCGCTCGACGGTGTCGATGAAACGCGACGCGCCGGAGGCCTTGTCCGGGCCCTTGCCGCCGGCGCCGCCGCCGGCCGTGCCGCCCGCGGCGGTTCCGCCGGCGGGCGTGAGGGAAAGGCGGTCTTCGGGCGGGGCCTTGGAAGCGTCACCGGTCGCGACGCGGCCGTGCCGGCGGTACTCGAGGAAACGCGGCTTGAAGCGCTCGTCGACCTCGAAGTAGGCGTCGATCCGGTTTTCGCCGCTGGCGATGAAGGTGAAGTTGTCATCGAGGTTGGTGATGCGTAGATTCGTCTCGAGCGCCGCGTCGGCCCCGCCGATGACCTGGGCCACGTAGTGTCGTGGTTCGCGCGTGCCGTCCGGCAGCTCGACGTCGCCGACGAGCCGGATTTGCGACGGCCGGAAGCGATGCACGGCGCCCGTCTTGTCGCGGTCCGACCCGGCCCGCAGCAGGCCCAGCCGGAAGCCGATCAGGCGCTGCCCGGCCCGCAGGACGTAGTCCTTCGGCTCGTACGACGGCTTGGGCGTCTCCGGCGTGGCCGCCTGGGGCCGATAGCGCGTCGTGTCACCGGTCAGCTTCGCCTTCTGCTCCCACCACTTCTCGATCTTCAAGCCGTTCTTGAACCCGTCGCCGTCCTTGTCCCGCGGCGGCGACGGCGGCGACTCCGGCTGGATCGTGTTGCCGGTCCAGAACACCCACTCCGGGAAGTCGGGATAAACCGCCGCGAAGCGCACGTCGCTCTTCAGGCTGCCGCCGCTCAGCAGGTTGAACAGCCCGACCGCGAAGCCGTCCGAGTTCAGCCAGAGATTCTGCCGGACAAACTCGGCCCGTCCGGTCTCGGGGTCTTTTTGCTGTTCGGGGTGGCGTTCGTAACGCTGGTACATGCCCACGCGCCCGCCAAAGGGCAGCATCAAGATGCCCAGCGCTAAGACCCCCACCGTGACCTGTGCGTTGACGAAACCGCACGCCGCGCCGGCGCCCCAATCCAGCCAGCGCGGCACGCGCACATTGCCGCGCAAGAACTGGTCGGCCAGCGTTCGCAGCACGATGAGCGTGGCGGCGAACAGGACGACGAGCGCCGCCGGCTCGGTGAACTGCGTGGGCAACTCGGCCTGGCTCGTCACAAAG
>CAYMXT010000268.1:0-4603 GCA_964394415.1 uncultured Planctomycetales bacterium | reverse complement strand
GGGCGGCCGGGCGCCTGCCCGCGGCTCGGGTCGCGGCGTGCGGCGACGCTGCGCCCGCAGAAAATCCACGTCGGCACGTCGCGGGCCGTGCGCACCAGCTTCGCCCGTGGCGGCGTACGCAGGTGCGTGTCCAGGATGATCCGCGTCGCCAGCCGCCGCGGACGGCCCACGCGACACGTCAGCAACGGGTCGTCGCGCAGCACCGTTTCTACGCCGACGATGACGGCGTCCATGCGCCCGCGGATGCGCTGGGCGTGCCGGCGACACGCCTCGTCCGTGATCCACTTCGCATCGCCGGTGCGCGTCGCGATCTTCCCATCGAGCGATTGCGCCCACTTCAGAATCACCCACGGCCGGTGCTGGCGCATGAGCTTGATGAACGGCGCGTTGAGGTCCGCCGCCTCGTCCTGGAGCAATCCCACGTCGACGCGCACGCCGGCCCGCCGCAGGCGGGCGAACCCGCGTCCCGCCACCTGCGGGTTGGGGTCCGCCAGTGGTGCGACCACCCGCGCCACGTGAGCTTCGATCAAGGCGTCCACGCACGGTGGCGTCTTGCCCCAGTGACAACACGGTTCCAGCGTTACGTAAACCGTCGCCCAGCGCGGCGGCGCGGTGCAATTCCGCAACGCCTCGATCTCCGCGTGCGGCCCGCCGAAGCGTCGATGGTACCCCGTGCCGATGACCCGCCCGCGTTTGACGATTACGCACCCGACGAGCGGTTTGGGTTCGACGTACCCCTGCCCACGCCGTGCGAGCGCCAGCGCCCGGCGGAGAAAGCCCTCGTCCTCACTTCTCGTCGGCGGCATCAGCCCGCTCAGCATCCAGCAGAAAATCGTCGTCCGCGAGTCGCACTGCGGTGTCCAGATCGGCGTAGAAGTAGCTCGCGTCGAGCACGCCGGACGCCAGCTTCAGCAGCGTCCCGGCCGGCAGGTCGGTGACCACGTCGAGGTAGAGGTCCTGCGTCGGCACGCGATAGCGTGCCGGCGGATATTCCAGGCGCACGTGGTGGACCGTCGGACCGTCCTCCGGCAACTGCTCCAGCCCCACGTAACTGACGACCACGTCCGCGCCGGCGGCTTCCAACGCCGCCACCGTCCGCTCCATCAGCCGCTCCAGTCCGAAATCGGTCATGGGCCGCTTCGATTCGCCGAATGCGACCGGCGTCTGGAGGTCCACCTTGTTCACCCCCGGCGGCGGCAGCAACGGCGGCGACCACCAGCGCGTCACAAACCGCACCTTGCCATCGGCCTGTCCCGCGACGTACACGCTTTCGCCGTATTTGCAATCCTCGTCGAGCCACTTCATGCGGACGCTGAACGGCTGCCGGCGGAACCAGCAGGTGATGTGCTCCGGACCCTGGAGCTGCTGGAGCAAGCCCCGGCGTTCGCAGCGGGTGAACAGGAGCGTGTACTGCTGAAGCCGGCGACAGTTCGCCGCCACGCGCCGCAGATACGCGACCGGGTCGCGCTGCACGTCCTGTGCGGCCATTTCCGCTTGCGCCGGCGTGATCCGCCGCACGGGGCCACGCTGGGGCTCCAGGGGCTTGGCCCGCGGGGCACAGCCCGGCAGCACGGCGGCGACGGCCATCAGAACGCGCAGCGCAAGCAAGCGCCGCTGACCAAGGCGCTTGCTTGCGCTGCGCGTTCTGATGTGCAACACGCTGTTCCTCTCAGTCAATCAGCCGCGGCCAGCACCGGCGCGTAATCCGCCTGCCAGCCGATCCACACTTCTCGTACGATTTCGCGCGCATCGACGACGCGGACGACCGGCAACTCCGGCAAGCCCTCGGTTTGCTGGAGCGGCGCCGCCAGTAGGTGCGTCAGACCCGCACCGCCCCGCGCGATCGCCGCCGCGGCGAGCGCCGGGTCATCGTCCACGTTATAGCACAACACCCGCACGCGGTCGCCGGCGCGGGCTTGCAACTGCCGCATCGCGTCCAGCACGGGAAACCCCCACGGCGACACGGCCGACCAGAAGCACTCGATCACGACGCCCTGCCGGGCCGTCTCGCTGGTCACGGTTTGCCCCGCGGCGTGCTGGAGCGTCCACGTGCGGGCCGGCTGCCCCCGCCAGCGGTGGCCGAGGGCGGCCCGGCCGCGCAGCGCGTCCGCCCGCGCGTGCCAGCGCTGCCGGCGGGCGTCCGCCAGCGTTGCCAGCGGCGAGCCGGCCCGCGCATCGACATCCGACCGAAACGCGGACCAGACGCGGTCGAGCTGCGTCAGCGTCTGCTCGACGTCGTCGGGGCGCGTCAGCAATTCGTGCAGCAGGCGGTCCTCGTGCCGCAACGCCCGCAGGAACCGCTGAACCTCCTCCGCCCGGCGCGCGGCCCAGAGTGGCGGATGGGTAAGCTTCTGCTTCAGCACCGCGGACACGCGCCGCGCGCGGCCTTCGTAGCGGCAGGTTTCCTGCGATTCCAGACGTGTCACAAGGCCCGCGCTCGTGTCGAACCAGAAGCGCCCGCTGCACTCGCGTCCGAGCACTTCGGCGGCCCCGAGCATGTCCTCAACGACGAACTCGATCCGCGTGTGGCCCTGCTGCTGCGCATCGGGGCCGCGGTTCGTGCAACGCCAGCGCCGGCCGTAGTGGTCCGTCGGCGTGATCCAGAACGCCGCGGTGTCCACGGCCAGCGGCAGGGGCGGCAGCAACTCCAGCGCGGCGTCCAGGTCCGCCAGCCGCGCCGGCACCTCCTCCGGTGAACGCCGGCGGCCGGAGTCGTCGAGGTAGAGCGGCAGGCCGACCGCCGGCTCGCTGAGTCCGTCCACGGCGCGTTGAAGCTCCAGCAGGACGAGCGTCTCCTCGCCGGTCCGTTGGAACGCGGTCACTTGCAACTGATCACAGACTGATAGTCTGTGCTCCACTTCACGGACTGATAGTCCGTGCTCCACGTCGGACGCTGCGTCCGAGGCCACGACACGCCGCTCGTAAATCAGCCGGTCGCCGACGGCCAGGCGATAGTGCAAGGGGTGCTCGGCCCACGCCGGGGTGGCACAAAGCAGCATCGCCAGCGCGAGCCCGCGCCGCGCGGGACGCCTGCACTCGAAACCCGTGGACCACATCGCGCGGTAGCGTATCGTCGCCGGTCGAAAATGTCTGCCGGACCGGTACAATGCCGCGCGGGCCCAGGACCGGGACGTGCGGCCCGCAGGAGAGTCGCCGTGCCGATCGTCCGCGAGCCGTGTATCTATCTGGTGGGCCGTCAGGGGGTGGATGCCGCCGCGATTGATGCGTTTCTGGCGGATCATCGCGCGACCTGGGAGACCGACACGGCGGTCGGGGCCGAAGAGCTGTGCGAAATGGCGGGCCGCGTGTGCTACCTGTCGTTCGGCAAGGGCCGCAAGACCAACCGCGAGTATCTCGCGAACATCATCGACTCCGCCCACGGCTCGGTGCTCGAACACGCGGTGTGGAACTTCGTCATCACCGGCGTCTCGCGCTCGTTCACGCACGAACTCGTGCGGCACCGCGCGGGGTTCGGCTACTCGCAGCTTTCGCAGCGCTACGTGGACGAGAGCACGGCCGACTTCGTCGAACCCGACTGCATCGCCACGGACGCCGAGCTGCACCAGGTCTGGCTGGAATCCGTGCAGCAATCGCACGCGGCGTATTGCCGGCTGGTGGAAGGGCTGGCCCGCAAGTACGCGGCCGAGCCGGACGCGACGCTGCGCCGCAAGCTGGCCCGGCAGGCGGCCCGCAGCGTGCTGCCGAACGCGACCGAAACGAAGATTTTTGTGACCGCCAACGCGCGGGCCCTGCGGCACTTCATCGAATCGCGCGGCCACGAGCACGCCGAGGTCGAGATTCGCAAGGTGGCGATCAAGCTCCTGCGCATCGTGCAGCAGGAATCGCCGGCCCTCTTCGGCGATTATGAGATCGTGACGCTGCCGGACGGCACAGAACTCGCCCGGACGGAGCATCGGAAGGTCTGAGGCCGGGGAGCATGGGCCTCCGGCCCGTGCGAATTGTCACGAACACGGGCCGGAGGCCCATGCTCCCCGGGCGAAGAATGCCTGACCAATCGCACAAAACGCCGCTGCTGACCCTGATCGTGGCCGTATTCGTTTGCGTCGCCACGCCGGTCCTCGCCGAGCTTGCCGACGTGTACCTCAAGAGCGGCCTGCGGCTGCGGGGCGACGTGACGCAGACCGCTGACGAAGTCATCATCCGCAACGCCGCTGGGGAAGTGCGGCTGCCGCAAAGTGACATCGAGCGCATCGTGCCGCTGACGGCCGCCGCCTCGCAGCCGGCTTCGCGGCCAACCACCCGCCGCGTCCGTCCGACGACGCAGCCGCGCGAGCCGGAGCTGCCGCCCGCCCCGCCGTTGTCGGACGAGGACATCCAGCGTCTGAAGCTGATGGAGCTGACGCTGGACGGTCCGCCGGACCAGGTCAAGGTGCGGTTCCTGCGCAAGGGCAAACAGCGCGACCTGCCCCTCGAGGTGTTGGACGAGTTGCGGACGCGCGACAAGTACGACCCGGCGTGGGAGCAGGTCCTCACGCGCGGCACGCCCCCCGAGAAGCTCCAGTTGATCGTCCGCGAAACCGGTCTCACGCACGCCGACCGGAGCGTGGTCGAGAGCGACCCACCGGTCGGCGACACATATCGC
>CAYMXT010000267.1:0-4615 GCA_964394415.1 uncultured Planctomycetales bacterium | reverse complement strand
CACGCACAGACTGATAGTCTGTGCTCCACGCACAGACTGATGGTCTGTGCTCCACAGCTATCGCGACGCCGCCGGTTCGAACTCGTCGCCGCGGAAGGTGTTGCCGAGGTACGTCTCGCGGACGCGCGGGTCGTTGATGAGCTGGCCTGGGGGGCCGGCACAGATGACCTTGCCTTCGTGAATCACGTAGCTGCGGTCGGTCACCTTCAGCGTCTCGTGGACGTTGTGGTCGGTCAGCAGAATGGCAATGCCGGCGTCGCGCAGACGGGTGATTTCGTGCCGCAGACTCTCGACGGCAATCGGGTCCACGCCGCTGAAGGGCTCGTCGAGCAGGATCAGTTTGGGCCGTGTGATCAAAGCCCGGGCAATCTCCAGCTTCCGCCGTTCGCCGCCAGAGATCTTCTTGGCGGGGTTGTCGCGGACTTTGGCCAGGCCGAACTGGGCGAGCAAGTCTTCGACCAGTTGCCGGCGTTCGGTCTTGCCCAGTCGCATGGTTTCACAAATCGCCAGCAAGTTGTCGGCGACGGATAGGCGCTGAAAGACGCTCGGCTCTTGCGACAGGTACCCGATTCCCCGCCGGGCGCGCTGGTACATGGGCAGGGCGGTGATGTCCTCGCCGTTAAAGCGGACGCAGCCGCCCTCGGCGGCGATCATGCCAACGGTGATGCGGAAGCTGGTCGTCTTGCCCGCGCCGTTGGGTCCGAGCAGGCCGACGATTTCGCGGTCATGGACCTCGAAACTGACGTGGTCAACCACGGTCCGCCCGTTGTACGCTTTGACGAGGTTCTCGGCGTGCAGCAGCATGAGGCTCTCTTGCCCGGGTAGTAACCCGTTTGTGGACAAGCTGTGAATTACGCCGTAAGTAGCGCCAGTTCGGGCGGATGCGCAACGTCAGGCTCAGCCACTCAAAACTGGACCGCAAAACACAGACCTAAGAGACGCACGGAATCGCGCACGTACAGTTGCCACAGTAACTTACGTTCGAAGATCAGCCGGAAACGGCGTCTTCGCTTCCCATTCTTGGGAATCTCTCTGCAACGTACGAATCAGGCCGCAAATCAGAAATAAACGTGGTGCTCCAGGTTGTTGACAACTGGCCACGTAGTGCTCCGCGATTCCGACGCGCATTCATCGCACAAAGCGTACCCGGCCAAGATCGGGAACCGACCACCGCCCGCCGGTCCCGAGCGGCAGCAGCCCGGGAAGATACACGAACGCGGCCTCGCCGACAATCTGGTCCGCACGCAACGTCCCGGGCCGGTAGTCGTCAGGCAGATGCGGGCCGGCGGCGGTCCATTCGCGGCTGTCGTGACTGTCCGGGCTGTTATCTCCCAGAACAAAGTACTCGCCGGCCGCCAGGGTGAACGGGTGGCCGGGGTGTGCCCGCTGGACCCGCCCCGGCTGCGCGGTGTAGTGAACGTCGCGATCCACGCGCAGGCCCCGCACTTCCAGGCGCAAGTCGCTGGCGCCGAGGTACAGCTCGCTCGGCCGCTGGCCAGGGTCGCGCCGCCGGCGGACCAGATCCGGCAGGTACTCCGCGTCGGTCGTCGCCACGACCTCGCGTCCGTCAATCGCGGCGTACACCCGCCCATCGACGTGGGCAAACTCCACGACGCACGGACGGTCCGACTCGAAAGGCCGCAGCACCGCCGTGCGGACGACGCGCGGTGCGTCGTCCGTCTCGACATTCTGAAGCTCAAGCCGCACCCGCCCGTCGTGGCCGATGTGCAGTGTGAAGCGGTACGGCGGGTGGGAATGCTCCATCTGACATGCGCCGGGGCCATCGTGAAACGTCAGGTCGGCACGGACGCGCACGTCGCCGACGAAGGCGCCGGAGGAGCGTCGATTGAAAGCGTAGAAATCCAGCAGGTAATCCGGGGCGGCGTCGTAGTTGAACCGCAGCCGCCGAAGCCGACCGTCGCGGCCGTCATAGCGGAGCACGCGGCCCAGCGTACCCGTCCAGCCCGCCGCGCCGTCGTCGGACGGCTCCGTCGGCACCCAGCGTGGCCGCTGGCCGGTTGCGCTATCGGCATCCGGGACATGATCCTGGTCGAAGACCACGAACCACAGCGCGCGTTGCGTGGCCGGAGGTTTGCGCGCGATGTGGTCGTTCACGTACACATCCCCGTCGACAATCTCGACGGTCTCACCCGGCAGACCGATCAGCCGCTTCACATAGTGCTGCGCGGGATCGGCGGGATCGCGAAAGACGACCACGTCCCAGCGCTGCGGCGCGAAGGGGCCGCCGAGCGCGTAGGGCCATTTGTGGACGAGGATGCGGTCGCCGGCCTGCGGGGTCACATCGGCGGGGCGGACATCGAAGCGAGCCTGGCAGTTGGGGCAAGTGCTGTCGGACGGGCAGACGAACTCGCCGCCCGCCGGCGAGGCGCTGCGGAGCGGGGCGTACTTGTATTCCCATCCGCAGGCCGGGCAGGTGCAGGTCGCGTGCCGGCCCACGAGCGTGTCGGCCATCGACCCGGTCGGGATGATGAACGGCTCGACGAGGAACGCGCGGAAGATGAACGCCAGCATCAACCCGGTGAGGATGGTCTGCGAGATTTCGGCGACGCGCGCCGCCCCGACCGCAGGCTCAGATGGCCCAGCGCGCGGGGATGACTCGACCGTCGGTTCAGGGGCACTCACCGGCGGCGGATTCTCAACGCCGCCGCCGGGCTTGCCAAGGGCAACGCCGCGGCTCAACGCACGCGGTAGCCCAGCACCACCGGCACGCCGCCGGGGAGAAGCTGTTGCGGCGGCGTGACCGTGACGGCGAGCTGAAGCGAGTTCGGATCGTCCTCGAGCGGTCGGGCCTGGACGGAAACCTGCTGTTCCTCCGGCGAAACTTCGGCTACGGTCAGCCAGTCGCGGACGTGGGTCAGCACAAACCCCGCCAGTTTGTCCGCCGCCATCCCGGTCACGTGCGGTTTCAACTCCAGCAATAGCGTCGAGAGCCGGCTCGCGAAAAGCTGGTACGGCAGGCTGACCTCGAGCAGCGCGTAACCCTCCGCCCGGCCGGGCCGGGCCGCGCTGAAGCCGTTGGTCACGAACACATCCGTCTGGCGCGGCGGGCAGAGCACCGCGTTCACCCCGATCATGGCGAGTTCCTGCCCCTTCTCAAGCGCCATCTGCGTGTCGGCCGGGCCGAACTGCTTGTCACCCTTGGGGCCGCCGTGGGCGATGGGGAAGCCGTCCAGCCGGCCGACGATGCCGGTGGGCCAGCCGGTCTCGGCGAAGCCCAGGGCAATAGTGCAGGCTGCGGCGACGGGGCCACCGGCCCAGAGGAAATCGCGTTCGCCGACGTGTTCTTCGCGGAATTGGAGCGCGAGCGGGTCGCCCTCGGCGGGGGCGTGCGGGGCGCGCAGCAGGCCGCGGCCGAAGAGCACGCCCAGGTTGCGGGCGTAGGGCTGCTCGCGCAGCGTCTTCCACTTCGCGAACTGCCACTGGTCGAACAGCGACACCAGCGGCGGCAGCGTCGGCACCTGCCAGGCGTGCTTGAGGCCGAAGAACTCGGGCGCCGCACCGGTCAGGGCCACGACCGGCAGGCTCGCCGCGTGCTGCGCCAGCGCATCGAGCGTCTCCAGGTCGGGTGCGGCGTTGCCGAACTGGTAGTCGGCCACGGCCAGGTCCGGGGCCTCCGCGCCGGCGTCGAACACGGGATCGATCACAAGGGCGGTGAGGCGGTCGATCAGCTCGTCTTTGCGGGCGTGCAGCACCGACAGCCGCAGGCCCTTTCGGAAGTCCATCCGCGAGACCAAAAGCGCCAGGCTGCGCCAGGCGGCCTCGACGTTTTGCACGGTCGGCGTGTGCAGGATGCGGTTGAGCCAGAGCGTCAGCCGGCGGTCGATCTCGCCGAGCGTTCGGCGAACCGCGGCCGATTCCTCTGCCGGGATGCCGGGCGCACCACCCGTCGCGGCGGCCGCGACTACGGCGCCGATCGGCGACTTCCGCGGGGGCGCGGCGGCCGACTCCGGTTCGCCCAGGTCGATCTGCCCGAGCAGGTCATCCACGACGCTGTCGGGCGGCGGCGCGGCGGCGGGCGTCCAGCGGAGGGAATCGCTGACCCAGGCGAGCGACGCATCGGCGGCGGTGTGCTTCTTCGTCGTGTCCGCGAGCTGCGCCGCCGTCAGCTTGCCGTGCAGCCGGGCGACGAGCGCCTCGCGCAGCGCGCCGAGCGCGCGTGTCGCGGGAATCTGAGGCAGCAGGCCGGTCGGCGTGAAGTCCTTGAGCTTGCGAAAGCACAGCTCGACTTCAGCCAGGGCGTTGCTGCTGCTGGTCGGGTCGGCGAGTTTGAAGCTCACCACGGGCGCCGCCGCCGTGAGCAGCTCGTCAAAGCTGTCCGGCGTCACCTCGGCGATGCGTTCCGTCAAAGGTCCGGAGACGCGGCCCTCCGTCCCGCCGGCGAAATCGGCTGCCAGCAGGATGTGGTAGGGACGACGGGCGGTGACTTTGAGACCGTCAGGCAGGTGCTCGACGATGTCGAGGTCGGGCGGGAGTGGTTCTTCGGTCATGGTCGGCTCCGAAAGTTGTCGGGCCTGGGAGCATCGGCGTCCCGCCGGTGCCAGGGAGCATCGGCCTCTGGCCGGTGCGACAAACCGCTTCGCACCGGCGGGACGCC
>CAYMXT010000266.1:0-4656 GCA_964394415.1 uncultured Planctomycetales bacterium | reverse complement strand
TCGATGACGAGAAAATCGAGGGTGTGTCCGAACACATCGACGGAGAAGCCCGCGCGCGAGCCGAGCGACCGGGCGTCGCCGCCCTGCACGAATTGCGCGCGACGTGCCGCGCAGTAGAGGCGCGCTCCCCGCAGGCGCACGTCCTGGAACGGCGCGAAGTCCGGGTAGGTCACCTTCTTTTCGATCATCCAGAACACGTCGCCCGTGGGCACGTACTGGCTCTTCAGCCAGCGGGCCCGGACCGGCTTGTAGCCCATGAACCAGTCCTTCCGCGCCGTCGGCTCCTGGACCGGGACCCCCGGCAGCAGGTCGAAGAGGTCGAACGCGTCACCGATCCCGCCGGCGTCGAGCCCGGCGAGGTGCGTCTCCGCGGCCCCGAGCGCATCGTCCACCAGGCGGGGCTTGAATGCGGGCGAGGCCGTGAAGGAATACGGGAACGCGAGCGGCGGTGACGGCGCGATCGCGTCGATCCACTGCTGCGGGCAGGTGCCCCACGGATCCGGGCAGATCGTGCCCGGCGTGACGAGGTCCCACCCCCAGGTGAAGGTGCCCTCGTGGACGTCGTTGGGCGATTTCTTGTTGAATGGCGCGTCCGGCAAGGGCCCGGTCGCGCCCGGCAGTGGGGGGTGAATGGTGGCGACCGTCGGTCCCTCGTACGGGTTCTTCGGGTCGACCTGGGCAGAGGTCGCGGTGGCTCCCAGCAGGAGCGTCAGCCCCACGAGACCAGCCGCTGACCAAGGGGCGCTGGGTACCATCGTGCCGCCTCCCGTCTGGCGCGAATGCCGGCGAAGTGGACTTCTTGACTTCGAGGTCCACAATTGTAGCACCCGCGGCAGCGGTCGTGCCCGCATCACCGTATTGGGCGCCGCGCGGTCGTCGTCCCTCCGGGCGCCGTCAGCGACAGCGTCGGCCCGCTCCCGTCGCCGCCGAAGGTCAACCGCCGCTCCGTGCCGTCGCCGTCGAGGGTGAACGCGGCGAACTCACGCGCGGACACCGGCAGGAAGCGGACCGATGGCAATTCTGGCGCCCCGCGCAGTCCGAGGATGCGTCGCGGCCCCCACAGGTACACGTTGTAGACCGTGCCGCGCTCGAACTCGAGCCGGACGATCGTGCGCACCGTCTCGCCATCGCGCCGCATCGTGCCCAGTGGCGAGGAACGCAGGAACTTCCCGAGGCGCGCCTCGCGGTCGCGCATCATCGAGGCCTCCTGCTGCTTCACCTCGTCGAGTGGCATCCCGCCGCCGAGCGCCTCGTGCAGCGCGCCGACGTCGCCCGCCAATGCCCGGGAGGCGATGTCCCCCGTGCGCGCGGTGATCTCGGCGAAGCGGGCCGCGTCCTGGGCGGACACGGGATTGAGCGCCGCAAAACCTGCGGCGTCGGCGGGGGACACGAGCAGTGCCGCGCCGTCACGCGACACCGTCAGCCTGGCCCCGCCGCCGAGGACCCAGGTGCCCGCATGGTCCTCCGCCTTCGACGGATCGAGGTCGATGACGGCCGGCGGCATCTTCACGTCCCCGCCGAACACCAGGCGCTGGAGGATCGCCACGACCGGCGTTGCCGTCAGCGCGCTGTCGGTGGACGTGAGGAAGAGCATGGTGTCCTCGTCCACGAAGCGCAGAAACTCTGCGACGTAGATGCCGTTCCCGCCATTGTGTTCGACGAGCGTCGTCCCGCGCGGCGTCTTGCTGACGGCCCAGCCGTAGGCGTAGTGCGACCGTGCCTGCGGGCCCTCGGCCACGTAGGGCGTGAAGAACTTCGCGCGTGCCGCCGCGGGGAGCACGGCGTCGGTGTCGAGCGCTCGGTGCCAGGCCAGCATGTCGGCCAGCGTGGTGTGCAGGCCGCCGTTGCCGCGCAGCATCCAGTAGGGGGCGTCAGGCGGCTGGATGCGCTCGAGGATCGTGCCCCAGGGCTGTCCCTCGCGAGAGCCATGGGCCACGCGGGCGGGATTCCAGGCCGGGATCTTGTAGCCCGTTTCGCGCATGCCGGCCGGCTTCAGCACCTTCTCGATCAGGTAGGTCTCGTACGACTGCCCGGACACGAGTTCGACGATGGCGGCGAGGAGGCTGTAGCCGGCGTTGGAGTACTCGTATCCGGTGCCGGGCTTGAAGAGCAGCGTCGAGGTGATCGCCCGGCGCACGTACTCGTCGCGGCCGACCGGATCGTAGTCCGTCGGGCTGAAGTCGGACTCGAGGCCGGAGGAGTGGGTGAGCAGGTGGTGCAGGGTGATGGCAGCCTTGTCGGGCGGGACGTTCGGGAAGTAGCGCCCAATCAAATCCTGAACGGACAGCTTGCCCTCCACCTCGAGGGTCAGGATGGCTGCGGCGGTGAACTGCTTCGTGATCGAGCCGAGGTTGTAGACGCTGTTCGTGGAGAGCGGAACGCCGCGGGTCCGGTCCGCGAGGCCGTAGCTCTTCATCAGCAGGACGTCCTTGCCGCGGACGGCGAGCGCGCCGCCCGCGTAGCCGAAGCGCTCGAGGCGCGTCAGGTACGTGTTCAGCTTCTGGCCGAGGTCGCCGCTGACGATGGGCGTGTCCTGGGCGGTGGCCACGGTTGCCGCGAGGGCGAAAAGGCAGGCCACGACGAAGCCGGCCAGCGGCTTGCGGCCAGCGGCTTGCGGCGAGCGGCCAGCGGCGAGCGGCCCGCGGCTCGCGGCTCGCGGCTTGCGGCGTGCGGCTGGCGGCTTACGGCGTGCGGCTCGCGGCTTTCGGCCGTGATGGGACGAATCGCGATTCGGGACCATTGGTGACCTCACTTGCGGCCAGCCGGCCAGCCGGCGTGCGGCCAGCCGGCGGGTGGCCAGCGGCTGGCGGCTCGCGGCGTACGGCATGCGGCGCCCGGCCAGTGGCTCAGCGACCGGCGAGCGTCCGGTTTTGCCAGGGCCGTCGTTGATTCTCTCAGACGCCACACGCTTGCGGGCAGCCGGCACCGGGTGCTCGGCTGGCAATGCCGCCAGCCGTAAGCCGCCCGCCGCCGGCCGCTGGCCGCAAGCCGCTGGCCGCAAGCCGTAAGGAGGCTAAATGTCTCGACGCCTGTTGATCGGTCTTCTCGGAACGCTCGTTGTGCAGGCATGGCTCCCGGCGCAGGCTGTGGGGGGGCCTCCCAGTTGCGGGTCGGACTTCTACGGCGCCGTGTGGGTCGCGCGAACCACCGCCGATTGGCCGACGGGTGTGCTCCAGCCCGCGTATGCCAATCCGCAAGTGCAACTGCCTGCCACACTCGCCCTCAGGGGTGACGGCGACTGGTATCTGCACGGCGGTTCCAAGAAGAACAAGATCATCAACACCTTCCAGGTGAGCGGCTGCCGGTATCCGAAATACGACTTCACGTTCAATCTCTACTACTCGAGTCGCTTCCTGGTCGAAGAGGTTCCGGATCATGACATCGATCCCTACTTCATCCACTTCGATCGGATGGGAAGCATGCCAGTGACGCAGAACACAACGACGTTCAGGACGTTTTGCGGCGGCGAAGACGCGGCGGACGATAGCGACCCGACGCTGGACTCGCCGCACATCGAGACCGATGCGGACAACTACCCGACGAAATCGGCGGACGGCACCGTCCTGTTCGACAACTACGGCGGCTGTTTCCAGGATGCTGCGGGCAACTACTACGTGCGGCGTGGCATGGTCGTCCAGTCGAACGACTTCGACACGGACCGCCTGAGCCTCATCCACTTCAACAACGCGTCACATGGCGCGCTGCAGCTGAACTGCGACGGCTGCAGTGTCACGAGCTACGTCCGCGTTTATCATCCCGACGTCAACACCTGGGTCGTTGCACCGGAGGACACATCCGATCTCGGGCCCTGGATGACCGCCTATCACGACAATCTCGGCACGGGGACGACGTCCTGGACATTCAGGGATCACGTGTCCGTGCCGTTTCTGATCGCGGTCAAGCGCATGTGCGGCACCGGCATCTGCCAGCCTTGATCCGGCCAGCGGCTCTCGGCCCGCGGCTCGTGGCCTTGCGCCTTGCGCCTTGAGCCAGGCCCTGCGCCCTGCGCCCTGTGCCCTGAGCCCTGAGCCCTGAGCCCTTGTGAGGCGTATGATGGGTGCACCAACAGGAGCGCGCCCATTTGCCTGACGCGCCGGCGCCCATGACGCCGCCGGACCCGGGCACACCCCGGGTCCTCGGCGAGACGACGTATCGACTGCTGGAGCGAGTCCGCGCCGGCGACCCGAATGCACTCGATGTCCTGTTCCAGAAATACGCGCCACCGCTGCGACGATGGGCCCACGGCCGGCTGCCCGCCTGGGCCCGCGACATCAGCGACACGCAGGACCTCGTGCAGGACACGCTGCTGCAGACGTTTCGCCGGATCAACGATTTCGACCCTCAGCACCCGGGCGCGCTGCAGGCGTACCTCCGGCAGACGCTGCTCAACCGCATCCGCGACGAGATCCGCCGCCGCGGCCGACGCGGCGCGCCCGAGGAACTCGATGCGGCGCTCGCCGCCGATGAGCCCTCACCGCTCGAAGCCGCCATCGGCCGCCAGGCGCTGGACCGCTACGAGCGCGCGCTCGAGCAGCTCAGGCCCCAGGAGCGCGAGGCGATCGTGGCGCGCGTCGAACTGGGCTGCAGCTACGCCGAGGTCGCCGGGGCCCTCGCGAAACCGACCCCAGACGCGGCACGCCGCGCCACTGAACGCGC
>CAYMXT010000265.1:2586-4701 GCA_964394415.1 uncultured Planctomycetales bacterium | reverse complement strand
CAGACGGATCGTCTGTGCTCCACTGCACAGACGGATCGTCTGTGCTCCACTGCACAGACGGATCGTCTGTGCTCCACTGCACGGACGGATCGTCTGTGCTCCGCTGCACGGACGGATCGTCTGTGCTCCACTGCACGGACGGATCGTCTGTGCTCCACTGCACGGACGGATCGTCTGTGCTTTACAGGGCGGCACACGCCGCGTCGTGCGCTATGTCGGCACGAGACCGAGTAGCCACGTCAGGATCTCCGCCGCCGGCTGGTACCCGAATGGAAATACCGAGAAATCAAGCTGCCCGACCTTGAAGCTCTGGGGCGACAAGAGACGGTCGTTGAAGCACGTGGTGTCCATCAAATCGTCGCAGTCGCGCGTGTGGACCAGGCCGAGCAGGTGGCCGAGCTCGTGGGCCACCGTGTTGCCCAGCGCCTGGGCCATCTCCTCCAGCGTCGGCTCCGTCTGAAACGCCCCCTGGTAGCTCTGCACGAAAACAATCGTCGCATCCGACGGGTCCTGGTTGAACGTGTCCACCTGCTCCGAGATCGCGAACGCCCGCGCGTCCGCCCCGCCGAAATACACCGTCGAGTGCGGCGTGTTCGGCTCCGCGCCATCGTCGGAACTGACCACCGTCAGGTCATACCCCGCGTACCGCTCGGCCACGATTTCCTCGACCCGCTGCTTCAACGCCGCCGTGGACGACGACGACAGCCCCACGTCCACCGCGCTGAACACCTTGAGGTTGTACTCGCCCACATTCGGGACGAGGATGTGTTCGCCGCCGTCCCAGTCGAGGAAGACGAGCTGGCCTTCGGGCGTATGCACCCCGGCTTGCCGGACGATCTGGACGGTGACCTCATAGTCCCCGGCGGTCGGCAAGTCGGGGTAGGCGATGATCCCCAGATAGTAGTTCCCCTCGTTCGACGGCAGCACGATGTCGATCAGCGGGTTCAGGTTCGTGCCGTCCGCGGCCCGGTCATCATTGAACGCGATCAGGTACTCGCGGCTGTCGAACACCGCGGCGACGGGGTCGAGGTCACCGCCGGTGGTCTGCACGTCGATGTACAGGCGATCGCCGGGCTTGACGTCGCCGAGCGCGTACACGTCGATGTCGGTCACGCCGTCGATCGAGCCGGTGAAACGCACCTCGCTGGCCCCGTCGAGCCCCAGCGGGCTTGCGGTCGCCAGCGTGTTGTTGCCGGCCTGATCGAGCTTCGGCAGCTTCGAGTCGTCGTCGCCGTCGGCTGTGGTCGGCAGCGGGCAGCCGCAGCACAAAAGGAGGAGCGGCGTCAGGGCGAGCGAGGCCGCTCGCTCTGGACGCCGCGGGACCATGCGGAATTTCGGAATAGGCATTTAGTCATCCAGATGGAGGCACGTTGCGCAGCGTCCGCGCAACTGGTCGCGGACCAAGGCCCTCAGCCCGGCCTTGCGCACCATTCTCTCCGTCTGGATCGATTTCGCCAAGGGCTTGGCCGCCGAAAGGCCCACGGTTTCGGTCAGCCGCTGCGGGCAATTCGCGTAGCCGTAAGGAAATACGCTCGCTTCCAGGTTCGCCCGCGAGAAGAGCTGGCTGCCGGCCAGGTCCCAGGCGGTACCCGTGGTGTCCATCACATCGTTCGGGATCTGCGTGTGGAACAGGCCCAGCAGGTGGCCCAGCTCGTGGCTGGCCACGTTGCCGACCATCTGACCCATCTCTTCGACGGTCAACCCCATCACGGCGAAGTCCGCGAAGCCTTCGACGTAGATCACCGCGGTCTGCCACGGATCTTCGTTGTACTGGTCCACGTTGTCGGCCAACCCCAGCAGCCGATCGTCCTGGCTGCCGAAGTGCATCGTCGCGTGCGGTTCGACCGGGGCCGGACCCTCGTCCGACGTCGTGAGCGTCACGTTGTAGTCGGCGTAGTCCTCGCGCATCGTCGCGACGATCGCGGCTTTGATCTCAGCCGTCGCATCTGCGTACGCCTCGCCCACCATGCCGGCTTCAAACGCGCCGAACGACAGTCCGCGGCGGGCGTGAACGCTCACGTCGCTCGCCCCGCCGAAATTCAACCACACAACCTGCGGCGCCGCGGGCGGGACCGCCTGCCCCGCCTCGTGCGTCACTTCCAGCTCGAAATCTCC
>CAYMXT010000265.1:0-2576 GCA_964394415.1 uncultured Planctomycetales bacterium | reverse complement strand
GCCCGCGCTGCCCGGCGACGGCATGACGCCCAGGTACAGCGCCTCCGTATCGGCCCGCAAGACGTGCTCCAGCGGGAGGTCCGCATGGACCGCATCCCGCCGCAGCAGCTCGAAGTTCTCGTCAAACAGGGCCACCACGAACGGCGACCCGCCCGCCCGGCCGCGTGCGTCGTTCACGAGCCACAGGTCACCGGCCTGACCGGTGCCCAATTCGAAAAGCTGATATTCGCCCCGCGCCACCACCCGCCCGCTGAGGACCGCCGTGCCGTCCGCTTCCGCGACGCTGACGGCGTCCGCTTCCGCCGCGTCGCCCGCCGCCGCACTCCGCGACTCGGTGATACCGGCGACGACCGGGAGCA
The DNA here is from genome assembly GCA_964394415.1 of uncultured Planctomycetales bacterium. GTDB lineage: Bacteria > Planctomycetota > Phycisphaerae > UBA1845 > Fen-1342 > JAGVEP01. The sequence goes on along the minus strand of CAYMXT010000265.1, from coordinate 2,217 downwards.
GCCCTTCGTCCGCCGCATCCGTCAACGTAGGCATGCACCCGACCGCTGTGCCGAGCGCGCAGACCGAAAGCGCAAAGAAGGTCCGATTCCGCATGACTGGTGTCCCTTTCTGTTTGCCTGGATGACCCCGCGCCGCAGTGCCGCCGCACGGGTCAGGAAGAAGAATCAGAATTGCGCGGCGGAGATGCCAACCGCGGCGGGGGTGAAAAAGTCTGGTTTTGCGCCGGTCCGAGAATCGTGGCGGCCGGTGCGCAGCCTCGGCGGGAAGCGGTCAAACCGCTTGGTTGCAATGCGTCCCGAGAAGCCGCCACCAGAACCTGCCCCGTCCCGGCGCGCCGGGACGTGCGGGGTTCGGATAGGCCCTGGAGCGTTGCCACGGCGCATTGATGCGGTTGCCCGCAACGTCCGATGAATCTGGCGGGCGCCGTCGGCCACCCGCGGGCCCGGTAAGCCGCCCGCGAGGCGCCGTTATGGATGCCGAGAAAATCGTGAAACTGACGCCTGACTCGATCCGAGAACTCGTTGAGAAGCAGCGCATCAAGAGCGTGCCCAAGAACGCGCCGGGTCAACGCCGCGAGGAACGCTGGCCCTTCCCCGGCACCGTCGAATTGTGGTTGCCGGAGCAGTGCTACGGCGAGCGGCACGTCCTGGCGACGCTGCACAACCTCAGCCCCCACGGGCTCGCGATGCGCGCCCGGCGGCCCATCGACCGCGACACGCGCCTGTCCCTGGCCATTCACCAGCCCGAGCTAAGCTGCTATGGCCACGCCATCGTGCGTCACTGCACCCGCGCCCAGGCCGGCTACCTCGTCGGCGTCGAATTCAGCTTTGACGCCGAGCCGTCGGACCCGCCGAAGCCCGAAGGCACCGACCGCAGCGGCTCGACCAACCCCTGATCCTGGAGCACGGACTATCAGTCTGTGCGTTGCAGGCGGTTCCATCTCGGTCGCTCGCCCGCTTGCGCCCCCGCGCCGCCACGGCTACAATCCCCCGCCATGCGCTCCACCTTCGTCGAACATGTGTTGCCCAACGGCCTGCGCATCGTCTGTGAGGTCATGCCGCGCGTCCGCTCGGTCGCGGTCGCCTTCCTGGCCCGCACTGGCGCCCGGCACGAGCAGCCGGACGAACACGGCGTCAGCCACTTCCTGGAGCACATGTGCTTCAAGGGCACCGCCACGCGCAGCTCCTTCGACATCAACGTGCGCTTCGACGAGTTGGGCAGCATTTACAACGCCTATACCGGCAAGGAGCACACCGTCTACTACGGCTGGGTGCCCGCCGAGCGGCTGGAGCCGCAGCTCGAATTGCTCGCGGACATGCTGCGCCCCAGCCTGCCGCCCGCGGATTTCGAGACCGAGCGAAACGTCGTTCTCGAAGAAATCGCGATGAACGACGACAGCTTCGACCGCCTGGTCTGGAACTTCCTGCATGAAACCGTCTTCGACACGCACCCGCTGGGGCACGAAATCCTCGGCGAGAAGGCGACCATCCGCGCCTTGCCGCGCGAGACGATGGTCGCCTACCACCGCCGCCGCTACGCCGCGGACAACCTGTATCTGCAAGTGGCCGGGGCGGTCGAGCCGGAGGCGCTGTTTGCCGCTGCCGGACGACTGTGCGCGGATTGGACCCGCGCCGCGGCCGACGCGCAGCCGCAATCCGCGCTGCCGCCGCTGCCCACCGGCGTGCGGAAGCTGAAGCTCGAGCGCTTCAAGCAGCAATCGTTGATTCTGTTGTATCCCTCCGTTCCGCGCGGCCATGCGGACGAGGAAAATCTGGAGGCCTTCACGGCCCTCTTCGGCGGCCACAACTCGCGCTGCTATTGGAACATCGTGCAGCAGGGGATCTGCACGGGGGCCGGGGCGGCATGGCTGAGCTATCGCGACTGCGGCTACCTCGCGTTGTTTGCCGATGGCGAGCCGGAGCGGTGCGAAGAGATGCTCGCCGCGCTGCGCGCCCAGGCCGCCGACGTGACCGCCGGCGGCTTTCGCGCCGACGAGGTGCAGCGGGTCAAGAACCAGCGGCGGACGCACCTGGCGTTGGAGGCGGAAAACCCTCGCACGCGCGTCATGCAACTGGTGGACGACCTCGAAGTGCGGGGTTGCCCGCAGACCACCGAGGCCCGGCTGGCCGCGGTCGCGGCCGTCACACCCGCGTCCCTCGCGAGCTACCTCGCGCGCCACCCCATCGCCGGTGAAGGTCTGCTGCTGTCCTGCGGCC
>CAYMXT010000264.1:0-4717 GCA_964394415.1 uncultured Planctomycetales bacterium | reverse complement strand
ACCGGGAAACCATCGTGCCAAACTGGGAATGCCATTCGCCGCTGGTACGCGGCTCCCGTCTTTCCGCTTGGCGGAATTGCCAGCCCCGCCGGCGGCTGGACCTTGCCCGTGCCGCCGGCGATGTCACGTCAGTCGCCGAAGTGATCGGCGATGCCCTCGGCGATCGCCGCCGCGACCCGCTCGCGATAGTCCGGGTTCGCGAGCGCCGCGGCCTCGGAGTGATTGCTCAAAAAGCCGCATTCGACCAGCACCGCCGGCCGCGCATGGCCCACCAGAACGCGGAAGCCGGCCCCGTGGACGCCGCGGAATTGAAACCCCGCCCGGCGAAGCGCCGCCCCGATGTGATCGCCGGCCTGCCGACTGGCGCTGCCGGCGGAGCGCGCAATGTACGCGGTCATCCCCGCCGCGCTGGCACGCTTGGCCGAATCCGCGTGGATGGAAACGAACAGGTCCGCCTTGGTGCGGTCGGCGACCGCGGCCCGCGCGTCCAGCTCAATGAACTTGTCAGAGTTGCGCGTCAGCACGACTCGGGCGCCCCGAGATTTCAAGCGTTCCGCCACCTCCTGGCCGATATCCAGATTGATCGTCTTCTCCGGGACCGGCCCGCGACCCAGGGCGCCGGGATCATGCCCGCCGTGACCGGGGTCCACCACGATCGTGACACCCCGCAACCCGGTCCCCGTGACCGGCGGCACGGCGGGCTGTTCGACCGGCGGCGCAATCGGCTCGATCACACGCGGCGGGCGCGTCGCGAGCACGGGCGCGGGGGGCGGACCCAAGTCCTGACGCGGCTGTGGGCCCTGGCAGCCGGCCGCGAGCAGACCCAGCAGCCCGATACAAAACGCAATCCGTTGCATGCAGCGCTCCTCCGTGGACGGCGGGCCACGCCGACCGCAGGCTCGGGCACTATACCGCCGGGGCCGCGACCGTCCAGAAAGACGGTGCAAGGCGGCGGTCGGACAGTAGAATACAAGGCGTTCGATTCCCCGCGGCGCGCCCCGGGACGCCCGCGCACTGAGAATGGTGGCCGCGCATGCATACGCTCAACCTGGCCCAAGGCGACGACGTCCGCAGTTGGCAACGGCGCATCCAGGACATCATGGACGAGATGCGCAACCGCAGCTTCTGCGGCTACCGGCCCTCCGCGTCGTGGCTCCCAAACATCAACATCTACGAAAGCCGCGCCGCGTACCAGATTTGCGTGGAGCTGGCCGGCCTCGAGCGAGAGACGGTCACCATCGAGTGCCCGGACCCGCAGCACGTGGCGATTTCCGGCGAACGCACCCGCCCGATGCCTCCGGACCTGGCCGACCCGTACAGCTTCGAGCTGATGGAGATCGACGAGGGGCCGTTTCGCCGAGTCATCGATTTCGGCGAGGCGGTAGACGTCGATCCCGCGGACGTTCACTACGACAACGGTTACCTGTGGGTCATTCTGCGGAAGGTGGGACGCTGATGAGTACGCACGAGCCGGAACCGACCGTCACGGCACCCGTCGGCGACGCCGGCGAGGCAAAGGCGGCCCGCCTGCCCCGCGAGCTGCCGGTCTTGCCGGTGCGCGACACGGTCGTGTTCCCCGGCACCGTCGTGCCGCTGTCGGTCGCGCGGGAGAAGTCGAAACGCCTCATCGACGCGGTCCTCGCCGGCGACAAGCTGCTCGTGACCGTGGCTCAGCGGCGACCAGACGTAGATGACCCCGGCCTGGACGACATCTATCGCGTCGGGACGGCGTGCCAGGTGCTCAAGCTGCTGCGGATGCCGGACGGGACCAACAGCCTGCTCGTGCATGGGCTGGCCCGCGTCGGCATCGAGGAGTGGACCGCGAGCGAGCCGTTCTGGAGGGCCGCGGCTAACCCGTACGAGGACGAGGAGCTGCCGGCTTCGCTGGAACTGGAGGCCCTGGTCTACACCGCGCGGCAGGCGGCCCTTCAAATCGTGGACCTCAGCCCCAACATCCCCGACGACGCCAAGCTCGTGCTGGAGAGCATCGAGAAACCCGGCCCGCTCGCGGACTACCTGGCGGCCAACCTCTCGCTCGGCCTGCCGCAGAAACAGGAGCTGCTGGAGACGTTCGACGTCCCCGACCGCCTGCGCAAGGTGACCGCGACGCTGAACAACCAGCTCGAAATCCTCCAGCTTTCGCAGAAGATCCAGGACGACGTCAAGTCCCAGATCGACGAGTCGCAGCGCGAGTATTACCTCCAACAGCAACTCAAGGCGATCCAGAAGGAGCTGGGCGAGACCGACAGCCGGGCGGCGGAACTCGCGGAGCTGCGTCAGCACATTGACGACGCGAAGATGCCCGAGCCGGTGTTGCGCGAGGCCCGCCGCGAGCTCGCACGGCTCGAACGCATCCCGCAGACCTCGCCGGAAAACGGCGTCATCCGCGATTACCTCGACTGGCTCTGCCAGATGCCGTGGACCGTTCAGACGGAGGACAACCTGGACCTGCGCCGGGCCGAGGAAGTGCTCGAAGCCGACCATTACGGGCTCGAGAAGATCAAGCGGCGAATCCTCGAATACCTCGCCGTCCGCAAGCTCAAGCCGGACGGCAAGGGACCGATCCTCTGCTTCGTCGGCCCGCCGGGCGTCGGCAAAACCTCGCTCGGACAGAGCATCGCCCGCGCCCTGGGCCGCAACTTCATCCGCGTGTCGCTCGGCGGCGTCCGCGACGAGGCAGACATCCGCGGCCACCGCCGCACCTACATCGGCGCGATCCCCGGCCGCATCATCCAGGAGCTGCGCAAGGCCGGCACCCGCAACCCGCTCTTCATGCTGGACGAGCTCGACAAGGTCGGGGCCGATTTCCGGGGCGATCCGTCCGCGGCACTGCTCGAAGTGCTTGATCCGCAGCAGAACCACAGCTTCACCGACCACTACCTGAGCGTGCCGTTCGACCTGTCGAAGGTGCTGTTCATCGCCACCGCCAACCAGATGGAGCCGGTCGCCCCCCCGCTGCGCGACCGCATGGAGGTCATCGAGCTGGCCGGCTACACCACCGCCGAGAAACTCGAAATCGCCAAACGCTACCTGGTCCGCCGGCAGATGGACGAGAACGGCCTCGCCGGCCGCGACCTCCAATTCACCGACGAGGCCCTGCGAGCCATCATCGAGTCCTACACGCGCGAGTCCGGCGTGCGCAACCTGGAACGCAACATCGGCACCGTCCTGCGCGGCCTGGCGGCCAAAGTCGCCCGCGATGAACCGATCAAAGCCGCGATCGAGACCGCGGACCTGGAACCGTACCTGGGCCCGCCACGCTTCGAACGCGAAACCGCGCTCATCGAGAGCGTGCCCGGCGTGGTCACCGGCCTCGCCTACACCCCGGTCGGCGGCGAGATCATCTTCATCGAGGCGGCCCAGATGCCGGGCCGGGGCACACTGACGCTGACCGGGCAGCTCGGCGACGTAATGCGTGAATCCGCCCAGGCGGCCCTGTCGCTCGTGCGCGCCCGGGCAAAACAATGGCACATCTCGACTGCCAACCTGCAACGCACGGACATCCACATTCACGTTCCCGCCGGCGGCACCCCGAAGGACGGCCCCTCCGCCGGCGTCGCCATGTTGACCGCCCTGGTCTCGCTGCTGTCCGGCCGACCAGTGAACCCCGCCACCGCGATGACCGGCGAAATCACCCTCCGCGGCCAGGTGCTCCCGATCGGCGGCGTCAAGGAAAAGGTGCTGGCCGCCCACCGCGCCGGCGTGAAGACCGTGATCTTGCCCGCCCGCAACCAGCCCGACCTTCAGGAAGTTCCGGCGGAGGTCCGCGACGAACTCCGCTTCGAACTCGCCGGCACCGTCGAGCAGGTTCTGGCCGCGGCCCTTGCCGACCAACGCGCAACCCCGCCCGATCGCCGGGTCCCCGCTGCCGTCACGCGCGGCCGCACGAAGCCGCGCGGGATCGAGTTGGAGCGGCCCGCCCGGGCCGCCGCGCCGCCACGTGTGCATCGTTAAACCATTGTCCCGTCTGGAATTCCGCTTGAACACGCCCCAACCCTGCCGTATCATGGCCGGCGGTCAGGTGCCAAGCCGTGCGGCATGTCCGCGGCGTGGCGAAGTTGAACGGAGAAGTCCGAGAGCCAAGCGAGCGCAGTTTTGCGCGGTACGCTGGGGAACGCGATGAGCACGACTGCCAAGACGATCACCAAGAAAGAACTCATCGACCGAATCGCCGAGCAATCGGGCCAGAAGCGCGTGGTGGTCAAGAAGATCATCCAGTCCTTCCTGGACGAGATCATCACGGAGCTGGGCAACGGGAACCGCCTGGAGTTCCGCGACTTCGGCGTGTTCGAGATCCGCGCCCGGGCCGCCCGCGTGGCCCAGAACCCCAAGACCATGGAGAAGGTCTTCGTTCCCACCAAGCGCACCGTCAAGTTCAAGATCGGCCGCCTGATGAAGGAGCGGCTCTTCGCCGATGACGGCAAGGGCAGCCGGCCCCGGACGATCAAGTTGGTCAACCCCGAGTCGCGGGCGGCGACCGAGTCCACGTAACGACCCACCTCCGTGCCGTCCGAGCCGCAACGGCCAAGGCGCGATTCAGAGCCGCGAAGCGTCAGCGAGCATCCGAACCGCGACCGCCAGCGAGCGATTCCGACCCGCGAAGCGTCAGCGAGCGATTCCGAGCCGCGAAGCGTCAGCGACCGTCCGAGCCGCGACCGCAATAGCCTGTCGAAATACCTGGCACACGTTTTGCCAAGTGGGATGGCAGCTAGCCAGG